>JASGFG010000004.1:0-79810 GCA_047605605.1 Paracoccaceae bacterium
GCCCGATCAGATCCAGCCCGACAGGTTTTCGCCGATGATCGCGCTCAGCGCGTCGATATGGGCGGCATCGTCGTTCAGGCACGGGATATAGGTGAACCTCTTGCCGCCGGCCGCCTCGAAGGCATGGCGGATTTCACCGTTGATCTCTTCCAGCGTCTCGATGCAGTCGGCCGAAAAGGCCGGGGCGATCACGGCGATGTCGGTCTTGCCCTGCCGCGCCAGCTCGGCCACATATTCGACCGTATAGGGCCGCAGCCATTCCTCGGTGCCGAAGACCGACTGAAAGCTGGTGTGGATCGCCCCCTTGTCCCAGCCCAGCCGTTCGCGCAGCAGGCGCGTCGTCTTCTGGCACTGGCAATGGTAGGGGTCGCCCTCGCGCAGATAGCGTTGCGGCATTCCGTGGTAACTGGCGACCAGCACATCCGGCCTGCGGTCCAGGCGGGCATAGGCCGCCTTTACCGATCCGGCCAGCGCCTCGACATAGGCGGGATGATCGAAATATTCCGGCACGGTGCGGCTGGCGGGCTGGCGCTTTTCCTGCATCAGCGCGCGAAAGAACTGATCGTTCGCAGTGGCGATGGTTGCGCCCGCGTATTGCGGATAAAGCGGAAAGAACAGGATCTTTTCACAGCCCGCAGCCACCATGGCCCGCACCTTCGACTGGGTCGAGGGGTTGCCATACCTCATGCAGAAATCGACCATCACCCGGTCGCCATGCCGTGCGGCCATGCGGGCGGCGATGGCCTGGGTCTGGTTCCGGGTGATCGTCATCAGCGGGCTTTCATCCCGCGCCTTGTCCCAGATCAGCTTGTAGTTCGCCCCCGAGGTGAAGGGCCGCTTGGTCAGGATGATCAGCTGCAACAGCGGCTGCCATTTCCACACCGGATAGTCGATCACCCGCCGGTCCGACAGGAACTCGTTCAGATAGCGCCGCATCGACCAGTAATCGGTCGCATCCGGCGTGCCGAGGTTGGCCAGCAAGACCCCGATCCTTGCCGCCTTGACGGGCGGATGATCGGCGGGGGCATGGGCAAGACGGCCTTCGCCGGGGGTCACATCGGTCATCGCAGGCTCCATCGCGTCGCTGTCCCCCGAGATAGAGGTTGCGGCAGGCAGGTCAACTGCCCCCGTCCCGGCCCGCCTCGCGCGGATTGTCGCGGGCGGGCAGCGCCGCTTCGGCCGTATTCAGCGCATCGGCCAGCCGCTGCACGGCGGAACCGGGGCGCAGGGGTTTCTGCTGGCTGTCATGCGCGACCCAGCCGGTCAGGCCCACGATCTCGAACGTGGCGGGGATGCGGTCGCCCTGGGCAAATGTTTCGGCGTAAAGCGTGGCGGCGCGGGCCATAACCGCACGCGCCGTCGGATGGCGCAGGCGGGCGGCCAGCGCATTCCCTTCGCCCATGGCGCGCAGGTCGTGCATCAGGTGGATCGCATCGCGATACATCAGCCGACGGGCATAGCTGTCGGCCACCGGCAGGGCGAACCCGGCCCGCTGCACCAGCGCGCCAAGATCGCGGATTTCCCCCATCGGCAGGACACGCGGCGACAACCCGCCCGTCACCTCGGATTCGGCCTGGGCCAGCACCGCACGCAATTCGTGCAGCGTCTGGCCGCCGAACATCAGCACCAGGCACAGCCCGTCCGGCCGCAGCGCCCGGCGCAGCTGCACCAGCTGGCCCACCGGGTCATTCGCCCAGTGCAGGCACAAGGCATGGATCGCCAGATCATGCGCGCCCGGTTCCAGCGCCAGAACCTCGTCATCCGGCACCAGAAGGGCGTCGGGAAAGGCGGCGCGCCACCGCTGCGGAAAGGGCGTCACGATCGCCGGAGCGGTAAAGGTTCTGTTAACCTCGGAAAGCCTATCCTGCACCTCGGCCACCGCCTCGTCGTGCAGCAGGAATTCCGTCGCGCGGGCGCGGTGAAGGGCCAGGGCCTTGCGGTCTGTCAGGATCGGCGGCGTCATGGCCGCGACCATGGGGGCGAATGGGGGGCGAATGCAAGCCATGGCACTTTTCGCCGGGGCGGCGCGGGCGGCGCTGCATCTGGCCTATCCGCCGCAATGCCTGGCCTGCGGGGGCGCGGTGGCGACGGATTTCGGCCTTTGCGGTGCCTGCTGGCGCGAGACGCCCTTCATCTCCGGCGCGGTTTGCGACCTGTGCGGCACGCCGCTGCCGGGGGATGACGGGGCGGAATCCGCCTGCTGCGACGACTGCCTCGCGACCGGCAGGCCGTGGAGCCGGGGGCGCGCCGCCATGGTCTATGGCGGGGCCGGGCGGCAGATGATCCTGGCGCTGAAGCACGGCGACCGGCTGGATCTGGCGCGGGCGGGGGCGGGCTGGCTGCACCGGGCGGCGCGGCCCATCCTGCTGCCGGGAATGCTGGTCGCGCCGGTGCCGCTGCATTGGACGCGGCTGGTCAGGCGGCGCTACAACCAGTCGGCGCTGCTGTCCGCGGGGCTGGCGCGGCTGGCCGGGCTGGACCATTGCCCCGACCTGCTGGTGCGGCGGCACCGGACGCCCTCGCAGGATGGCAGGGGAAGAGAGGGGCGATTCGCCAATGTCGCCGATGCCATTGCCCCCCACCCGCGGCGCGGGGTCCGGGCCGAGGGGCGGCATGTCCTGCTGGTGGACGATGTGATGACCTCGGGCGCGACTTTGGCGGCGGCGGCAGAGGCTTGCGTTGCGGCAGGCGCAACCGGGGTTTCCGTCCTTGCACTGGCCCGCGTTGCGAAGGACGCCTAAATCCCTATAGTCTGTGACGACTTGAAGGATTGCCCATGAAACCCGTCGAAATCTACACCACCCCCACCTGCCCCTATTGCATGGCGGCCAAGCGCCTGCTGTCGAAAAAGGGCGTGGCCTTCGCCGAAATCGACGTAAGCCGCGACCCTGCCCTGCGCAATGCGATGACCGAACGCGCAGGCGGGCGGCGCAGCGTGCCGCAGATCTTCATCGGCGGGGTCGGCGTCGGCGGCTCCGACGACATTCACGCGCTGGAGGCGGCCGGAAAACTCGACGCGCTGCTGGCCGGCTGATGCGCGCGGGGCTGGTGCAACTGAACGTGACCGACGATCCGGCCGCCAATCTGGCGGTCACGGCCGGGTATGTCCGCGATGCGGTCGCGGGCGGGGCAGAGTTCGTGCTGACGCCGGAATGCACCAATTGCCTGTCCTCCAGCCGCCCGCACCAGCGCGCGGTCTTTCGGCACGAAGGGGACGATCCCACCCTTGCCGCGCTGCGCGAACAGGCGGCCGCGGCGGGGATCTGGCTGCTGATCGGTTCGCTCGGGGTGCTGACGCAGGATGCCGACGGACGCTTTGCCAACCGCAGTTTCCTGATCGGTCCCGATGGCGCCATCGCCGCGCGCTATGACAAGATCCACATGTTCGACGTGAATGTCTCGGAAACCGAGGTCTATCGCGAATCCTCGGGCTATCGTCCCGGCGACCGGGCGGTGGTGGCGGACACGCCCTTTGCCCGCATCGGGATGAGCGTCTGTTACGACCTGCGCTTTCCCTATCTCTACCGGGCGCTGGCCAAGGGGGGCGCGCAGATCCTGACGGTTCCCGCCGCCTTCAACGACACGACCGGCGCCGCCCATTGGGAGGTGCTGCTGCGCGCCCGTGCGATCGAGACGGGGTGCTTTGTCCTTGCCCCCGCGCAGACCGGCTTTCATGCCGAGGCGCAGGGCAAGGGGCGCCGCACCCATGGCCATTCGCTGGCCGTCGCCCCCTGGGGCGAGGTGCTGGCCGATGCGGGGACCGCGCCGGGCGTCACGCTGGTGGATCTGGACCTGTCGCGCGTGCAGGCCGCACGGGGCCGCGTGCCGTCGCTGACCCATGACCGGGACTTTGCCGGACCATGAGCGACAAGACCGACGACATCTCCATCGCGCTGTTCGGCGAATTGTTCATGGCCGATCAGCTGGCCCGCAACGTGATCAGCAAGGCGTTGCCGCGCGGGATGGAGATTTCGCATTTCAGCGTGCTGAACCATCTGGCGCGGATCGGCGACGAACGCACCCCGGCGCAGCTGGCGCGCGCCTTTCACGTCACGCGGGGGGCGATGACCAATACGCTGACCAAGCTGGAATGGGCGGGCCACATCCACATCCGCCCCGACTGGGACGATGCAAGGCGCAAGTTCGTGGCGATCAGCCCTTCGGGCCGGTCGGCGCGTGACGCGGCCGTCCACGCCGTTTCGCCCCTGGTGGCCGAGGTGGTGCAGGCGCTTGGCGCCGAAAAGGTCCGCGCCGTCCTGCCCGTCCTGCGCGAGCTTCGCGCCCGGCTGGAGGAAGAAACGGACCCCCCGCGATGAGCGTGACCCGGTGCTGAAATCCATCCTTCCCCGCAATGTCACCGCCGCGCTCTGGCGTTTCTATCGCCGGACCGAGCAGGCAGAGCTGGACCTGATCGCGGCGGGCGTGGCCTTTTACGGCTTTCTGGCGATCTTTCCGGCGGCGGCGGCGATCATTGCGATCTGGGGCTTTGCCTCTGACCCGTCGGTCATCCGCGCGCAGGTGGGGCTTTTGCACGAATTCGTGCCGCCGGACGTATTTTCCCTGATCAACGATCAGGTGGAAAGCCTGCTGCGGGTCAACAGCCGCCAGCTGGGCTGGGCTACGGTGGTGTCGACGGCCATTGCGCTGTGGTCGGCACGGGCGGGGGTGGGGGCGCTGATACGGGGGTTGAACGCCATCCACGGCCTGCCGAACCGGGCGGGGGCCTGGCACTATGTGGGGGCAATGACGCTGACGCTGGCGATGATCGGGCTGGTTCTGGCCGCGATGCTCGCCTCGGTCGTGGTGCCGCTGGTGATCGGGGCGATGCCCCTGCTGGAAGAAACCACCCGGTTCCTGAACCTGCTGAATCTCTGCGTCGGCTTTGCGCTGGTGGTGGTGGCGGTGGCGGTGACATATCGGTTCGGCCCGAACTTTCCATGGCGCAGGCCACCGCTGTTCACCCTGGGCCTGCTGGTGGCGGTGATCCTGTGGCTGCTGGCGGCGCGGCTTTTCATGCTCTATCTGGCGAACTTCGACAGTTACAACCGCATCTATGGTTCCATCGGGGCGGTGGCGGCGCTGATGATGTGGCTGTATGTCAGCGCCTATGCCATCCTTCTGGGGGCGGCGGTCGATGCCGAACGCAGCCGGCGCACCAGCCGCGCGCCGGTTCCCCTCGCTACCGATCAGTAGTCGTGTTCGTAATAGACGCCCAGGCCGCTGTCTCCGTCCGACCCGGTCCGCGCCCGCACCGTCACCGATTTCGACACGTCGAGGTTCAGGTGGATCTCGGTCTCGCCCTGCGAATCCACGCCCACTTCGGTATATAGGTTCTTCGACAGGTATTTCCCCGCCGTGACCGAGGCACCGCCGGTGGCATCGGTCTGCACGTCGAAATTGTCGAGGCCGAATCCCGATCGCAGCTTGCCCACGATCCCTTCGCCGCCGCGGCCCGCCAGCGTCATCACCGCGCTGGCCAGTTGCGCCGCCTGAAGCGCCGAGATGTTTTCCAGCCCCTTGCCGAACAGCAGCCGGGCCAGAACCTCTTCCTGCGGCAGTTCGGGGGTCGAGGTAAAGCTGACCTGCGGATCGTCCGCCCGCCCGTCGATGCGCACCGAGGCGGCGATGCCGTCGCTTTCGCTGGTGGCGGCGATGGCAAGGTCGGGGACCATGTCGCCCTCCATCCGCACGGTCGCCTCGGACAGGTCCAGCCGCTTGCCCAGAATGTCCAGCCGCCCGCGGATCAGCTCGAACCCGCCGACAGGCACGACATTCGCGGTGGTGCCGGTGACGCGCAGCTCGCCCCCCAGTTCGGCATCGAGGCCCCGGCCCCGGATGAACAGCCGGTTCGGGGCCGAGATCAGCACGTCCAGCCCGAAGGGCCGGGTGGAGGACGCACGGCCCGCCGCCGCCGTCGCATCCGCGCCCGCCCGGCGGCGGGTGTCGCGAACGGGCTTCGGATCATTGAAATGCCGCAGATCGGGCAGGGCGCCGATGCCGCCGAACCCGGTCGAGGGGATACGCAATTCGGTTTCCACCAGGTCGATGCGCCCGGTGATATTGGCCCCGCCGGTCAGCGGCCCGCGCACCGCGATCTGCCCGTTCAACCGGGTTTCATACAGCGACGGGTCACGCAGCATCACCCAGCTGGCATTGGTGTTCAGATCGGCGTTGAACGGCGCCTCCAGCCCGACAGTGCCGCTGGCGCTAAGATGGCCGCCGGTGGAAACTTCGGCATTGGCCTGCACCTGCGCGCGCCCGCCCGACAGGTTGGCCGTGGCGTTCAGCCCCTGGATGGCAAAGGCCAAGGACGGGTCGACCACCCGCGCATTCGACAGGGACACCCGCCCGGCCAGCGACGACAGCCGCATCGGCCCGTTCAGCCGCAGGTCATAGGCGATGGCCCCGCTAATCGCGCGCGGGTCCAGGAAGGCATTGATCAGCGCCGCCTGCCCCGTGCCCCTGATCGTCAGATCGGCACTGCCATAGCCCGGCGCGAAGGTGCCCGCCATGCGCCCGTCGATCTGCCCCGGCCCCTTGGCTGCGATGTCGAGCCGCACGCCCTGCGGCGAGTCCACCGCCGTCCCGGTCAGCGTGACCGGCCCCGGAAACTCGGGCTGAAGGATGGCAAGGTTCGCCAGCCGCGCATTCAGGTTCACCGTGCGGGTATCGCCGTTGATCGAACCGGTCGCATCGGCGGTCAGTTGCGGATTGTCGAGCGTTGCCTTGTTGATCCTGATCGCGCCGCCCTGCAAGGCGAGATCGGCCGAAATCCGGCTGTTGCCCGCCAGCAGGCGGTCGGCATGGGTCTGCCCCACGGCAAGGTTGGTGCCCGTGGCATCGGCGGTGATACGGCCGTCCTGCACCGTGCCCGAGACCTTGGCGCTGGCCTGGATCGCGCCGCGATAGCCGCCGCCGATCACCGACAGATTCGGGATCGCGGCATTGGCCGTCAGGTCCATCACCCGCGCCGGGCCGGTAATCGTGCCGCCCGCCTGCGCCGAAAGCTGCGGGTTCGCCACGCTGGCACGGTCAATACGGATGTCGTCGCCGGTCTTGACGACGGCGACGCCCAGCAGGCTTTGCCCGCGCAGCAGGGCATCGGCCTGCTGCACCCCGATGGCCAGATCGCTGCCGGTGCCGTCCAGCGTCAGGGTCGCGTTCTGCGCGGTGCCCTGCACATGCAGCCTGCCGGTCAGCGCGCCACGATACTGCGGCCCGAGCGAGGACAGATCGCGGAAATCCAGATCGGCGCCGATGTCGCTGCCCGCGGTTGCAACCGTGCCGCTGCCGGTCAGGTGCAGGGTCTGCGCCTGGACATCCAGATTGCGCAGGACCGTCCCCGTCTCGTCCCGGCGCGCGTCGATCACGACGGTCGAGGTGCCTTTCAGCAGGTTGTCCACCTGCGCGATTCCGGCGGCAAGGTCGGTGCCCTGCACCTGCACCCGCCCGTCGAAGGCGCCGGTCAGCGGGCTGCCCGTGCCATTCAGCGTCACATGGCCCGCGCCGGCCAGCGGCCGCCCCGCCACGGCGGAAAACTGCGCCAGATTGTCCACATCGGCCTCGGCCCGGACGGTCAGCTGCATGGCGCTGTCCAGCCCCGCGAGCGTGACACCCCCCGTCGCGCGATAGCCGTCGCCCCGGATGGCGATGTCGGGCAGACGCAGGCCGGTTCCGCCCTGCTGCCACTGGAACAGCACATGGCCGTTCAGCCACCGCCCCGCCGCCTGCGCCAGCGCCGGGTCGGTCATCGCCAGTTCATGCACGCCATAGCGGAGGGTGCCGCCCACCACATTGCCCGTCGGCGCGCGCAGGATACGGCCCGATCCGGCAAATTCGATCCTGTCGGCGCCAAAGCTCGTCTGCTTCAGCCCCAAGAGGTGCCCCCTGGCCCGCCAGCCCGCATCGTCGGCGGAATCGAAGGCCAGCGACAGGTCCGCCTTGTCCAGATAGATCCGGTCCGCGCCCGAGGTGGGCAGTAGCACCGGGCTGCCATCCGGCATCCCCATCTGCATCGTCAGGTCCAGCTTTTCCGGCATCCCGTCCGACGCGATGGCGGCCGAGCCCTGCACGGCCAGCGCCTGCGTCCGCAAATCCAGCGCCTGCAATTCGGTGACACCCGCCGCCGTCCGCGCGCCCGAGGCGACGAGCTTCACATCCGTGCCGAAGAAGGCCGCGTATTCCGGCAGGAACAGCGGCGCAATATCGCCGCCCAGGTCGACCGCAAAGCCCTGGGATCCGTCCTGCGCCCCTTTCAGCGACACCGCCCCGGCAAGGCGCGGCTGGCCATCGCTGGTCAGGTTGATGCGGGCGGTGAAATCCTCGATCGCGCCCTGGCCTTTTACGGAAAGCTCGACCGCCGGGGTCCCCGGCAGCCCGATCAGGCGCGAGGCGATGCCGCCCGATCCTTCGGCCAGCGACAGGTCCAGGATCAGCTGACGGCTGGCATTGGCATAGCTGCCGGAAAGTTGCAGCTTGCCCGAAGGCCCGCTGTCGGTGCGTTCAAGGATCAGCGAGACCTGCCCCTCGCCGCCCGCAAGACTGGCCTGCGCCTCCAGCCGCCCCTCCAGCGGTTCGCCCAGAATGGTTTCGCCCAGTTCGATCCTGGGCGCCGACAGCTTGCCGATCTGCACCGAAACCGGCAGGTCCGGCAGGGAAAAGGGCTTGGCCTCGGGCGAGGGGGCGGTCGTGCCCGCCTCTGCCTGCGGCAGGCGGGCCACGATGATCTCGTCGGCCGACAATTCGTTGACCGAAACACGGCCCCGCAACAGCGCCGCGCGGTTCCAGTCCAGCGTGACCTTGTTCAGCGTCAGCCAGACGCCCTGATCGTCGGCGATGGTCAACCTGTCGATGGTCGCGCGCGACGAGAGCGCGCCCTGAAACCCGTCGATGATCACCTGCCGCCCGGCGCCGGACAGGTTGTCTTCCAGCAGCCCGGCCAGATAGCCGCGGTCTTCGCGTTCCTGCGCGGTTTCCTGCGCGGCCAGCGGGGTTGCGGCCAATGCCGCGGCAAACAGGATAAAGCCGAAGTTGCGCATCAGAATGCCTGCCCCAGACCCACATAAAGCTGCACGCCGTCGCCGGTATCGCCGCCCACGGGGGCGGCCACGTCCAGACGGATCGGGCCAAAGCCGGTGTAATATCGCAGACCCAGACCCGCACCCGCGTGCCAGTCCTCATCCCCGAAATCGTCCAGTCCGATCGACCCTATGTCGGCGAAACCGACGACACCGATGGTCCTGGTGATTTTGACCCGCGCCTCGACCGAGGCGCCGGCAAAGAAGCGCCCGCCGATGTCGACCTCTTCGCCGCCGCGCATCACCTGCACCCCCAGAGATTGGTAGGGCTGGCCGCGCACCGTTCCGCCGCCGCCGGAATAGAACAGATAGTTCCGCGGCGTGCCCAGCAGGCTCGACCCGTAGATCGCCCCCAGTTGCAGCCGCCCGGCCAGCACAAAGCGGTTCTCGTCGCCGAAGCCGCGATAGGCGCGGCCATCGGCCGTCATGCGCAGGCCGGACTCGGTATCGCCCAGCCCGTAAAACGGCTTGGCCTCGGCATCGACGTAAAAGCCCCGGGCCGCGTCGACCTTGCTGTCGCGGGTGTCCCAGGTGGCGCCGATGGGCAGGGCGACGGCCTTGTAGGTGAAATTGCCCACGTCATCCTCGCCCTTGGCATATTCATAGCCAAGGCCGATCCGCCCGGTCAGCTGATCGGTGAAGATATGGGTGAAACCTATGCCCAGCGTGACCGTATCGGCCTTGTAGTCGGCCTCGTCCAGATGGGCGATCTTTGTTCCGAAGCTCATCGTCGTGTCGGGCGTCAGGGTCGCCGGCCGGTCGATGGTGACGCCAAGGCTGTAGTCCATGCCGCTGTCGGTGGCGCCGATGTTCGTCACCTCGCCCGAGACGGTCAGCCGCTCGGCCCCGCCCAGCAGGTTGCGGTGGATCCAGTTCACGCTGACCGTGCCGCCGTCGACCGTGCCCAGTTCCGCGCCAAAGCTGATGCGGCGGGGCTTTTCCTCGACCAGCGTGGCGGTGATGCCCAGAAGGTCGGGCCGGGTGACAGCCTCGTCCTCGGCCAGCGAGACGGATTTGAACACGCCCGTCCGGCGCAGGCGGTTGGCGACGGTTTCCAGCTCTTTCGGATCGAAGACCTCGCCCTCGGGGTAGCCTGCGATCTTCAGGATGCGGCGCAGCGACATGCGCTCATACCCCTTGACGACCAGCGGGCCGAACCGCAGGCGCGGCCCCGGCCCCATGTAGATCTGCGCCGACAGCTTGTCGGTGCGGTGGTCGGCCGACAGTTTCTGTTCCGTCACCTTCGCCTTGGCGAACCCTCTGGCCCGCCAGCCATCGACCGCCGCCGTCGCCGCCCCGGTGATCACGCCGCTTTCGGCGGGCTTGCCTGCGGCAAAGCCCTCGGGGATTTCGGTCCTGGGGGCCAGCGGGCCGATCTGCGCGCGCGAGAAGGTGAAGACCGGGCCGGGGTCGACCGTCACGCGGATCCTGCCGATGCGGGCCGGGGCATCCAGGGGCGCAATATCCGCCGCCTCGCGCCCGTCGACATAGACGTGGATCACCGCCGAATAGCGCCCCTTGGCATAAAGCGCCGACAGAAGGCGGGCATATTCGGCCCGCGCCTCGGCAAAAAGATCCTGGGCCTTCTGATCCCTGGACGGCTTCAGCCCGGCCACGCCCGAAGCCGCGCGCAGATCCTTTTCCAGCGCCTTGTCGGTGGTCTGCACCTGGAATTCGACACCTTCCAGCGCCCGCCCGGCAGTGCCTGCCAGCATGGCCCCGCCCAGAAACGCGCCCAGAAAGCCCGTCCGCCGCCAGATCCCTTGCCGCACCCGAACACCCCCCATCCTGTCACAGTCCAGACTATCGCAAGTAGGGCGGAAATCGGCAATGCACAGGATGGACGATCCCCCAAGGAAATGCGGATTGTCGCCGCGCGGCGCACAAGCTGTTGCAGTCACGCTGCGGGGGCCAGCAACCCTTCGGTCACGACCGAAAGCGCCAGCGCCGCCGCCCCATGCGCCCAAAGCAGGTCGCCCCAGGCGTGGATTTCCACCGGCACCCGGCTGCGCCCGGTCTGGATGGCCAGATTGTCCATCTCGGCCAAGGTCTCGTCGGCGTAAAGATAGTCATAGCGCATCCGTTCGCCCGACAGGATGATCAGCGCAGGGTCGAACAGGTTGATCACATTCGACAATCCGACCGCCAGATAGCGCCCCGCCCGGCGAAAGATCGACCGCGCCGTGCCGTTCCCGGCCTTGGCATGATCGTAAAGCGTTTCCAGCAGCACATTGACCGGCTGGCCCTCGTGGTGGATCCAGTTCAGCGCGGTCGTCGCCTCGCGCGCCAGGGCATAGTCGGCCACATAGGCCTCCAGACAGCCGCGCTGGCCACAGCGGCAAAGCGCGCCGTCCAACTGCACCTTGGTATGGCCCAATTCCATCCCGATGCCCATCCCGCCGCGATAGATGCGGTGGTTCAGGACATAGCCCATGCCCACCCCATGCTCGATCGTCACCACGGCGAAATCCGACAGCGCCCGCCCGGCCCCGAACCATAGTTCCGCCAGCGTCACAAGGTTCGCGTCATTGTCCACCGTCACCGGCAGGCCCAGCCGGTCCGAGGCCGCGCGAGCCAGCGCCACCCCGCGTTCGATCAGAACCGAGGACCAGTAGGCCACCCCCGACCCCATGTCGACGAAGCCCGGCACCCCCAGCCCCAAGGCGGCCAGATCGCCCCGCGCCATGCCCGCCTTGGCGCAAACCCGGTTCAAAAGCGTCTCTATCGCGGCCAGAAGCTCTGGCAATGCCATCGGGCCGGGGGTGCGCGGGATCACGTCGTCGGCGATCAGGTTGCCGGCGAAATCGACGATGACGGCGGTATGTTCGCGGTCCGACAGCTTCATCCCCGCCACGCGATAGGATGCCGCCCGCACGCCCAGTGCCACGGCGGGCCGCCCGCGGCCGGCCTCGCCCTCGCGCGGGGCGGCGACTTCCTCGATCAGCCCTGTCTCGATCAGTTCGGCCGAAAGCGTCGTGACCGAGGCGGGACTGATGCCCAGATCCTTGGCCAGTTGCACGCGCGGGATCAGCCCCGCCGCGCGAACCCTCTCGAATACCTGTTGGCGCAGGGGGCGCTGCGTCTCGGTCAGCGGCGGAATCACCGGGCCGACGCCGCGGCGCCCCTCTTCCGCATCTGGCACAGGTTTTCGCAACATTTCTTCGATCCACGAACAAATTCGTCCCGCATTTGCGCTGCAATCGCCAAGTTATTGCTGCGTGGCGGCAAAATCTGCGTGGAAAGCGGGCATATTCAGTCTCACCCAACATTTTTATTTTGACAACTGAAATTATTAGCGTCAGCATTTTCGATATTCCGGCGAATCTGCCGGGAAGCCGCATCCGACTTAGGGAGGTAAAGATGCGCAATGCCATTCTGGCCGCCGTCATTGCGACGGCCGGCTTTTCGTCCACAGCCCTTGCCGACGGGCTGAAGGTCGGGGTGTCCTGGTCGAACTTTCAGGAAGAACGCTGGAAGACCGACGAAAAGGCCATCAAGGAGGCGCTTGAAAAGGCCGGCGCCACCTATATTTCCGCCGACGCGCAATCGTCTTCGGCGAAGCAGCTTTCGGATATCGAGGCGCTGATCGGCCAGGGCGCCAATGCGCTGATCATCCTGGGTCAGGACACCGCCGCCGTGGTGCCCGCCGTGCAGGCCGCCGCGGACGAAGGCATTCCGGTCGTGGCTTATGACCGCCTGATCGAAGATCCGCGCGCCTTTTACCTGACCTTCGACAACGTCGAGGTCGGGCGGATGCAGGCGCGCGAGGTGTTCAAGGTCGCGCCCAAGGGCAATTATGTGATGATCAAGGGGTCGCCCACCGACCCGAACGCCGACTTCCTGCGCGGCGGCCAGCAGGAGATCCTGCAAAAGGCCATCGACGCGGGCGACATCAAGATCGTGGGCGAGGCCTATACCGATGGCTGGCTGCCCGCGAACGCCCAAAAGAACATGGAACAGATCCTGACCGAGAACGACAACAAGGTGGATGCCGTCGTCGCCTCGAACGACGGGACCGCCGGGGGTGTCGTCGCCGCGCTGACCGCGCAGGGGATGCAGGGCTTGCCGGTTTCGGGGCAGGATGCCGATCATGCCGCGCTGAACCGCGTGGCGCTGGGCACGCAGACGGTTTCGGTCTGGAAGGATTCGCGCGAACTGGGCCGGAACGCCGCCGAAATCGCGCTGGCTCTGGCTGGCGGCAAGAAGCCCGAGGAAATCCCGAACGTGGTCAAGTTCAAGACGCCGGGCGGGAACGAGATGAACTCGGTCTTCCTGACGCCGGTGCCCGTGACCAAAGACAACCTGTCGGTCGTCGTCGATGCGGGCTGGATTTCCAAGGACACGCTCTGCCAGGGCGTGACCAACGGTCCGGCCCCCTGCAACTGATCCGATACGGGCGGCCCTGTCACGGGGCCGCCCCTTTCCGGCGAGGATTTCCATGACCCAGACGGTCGCACCTCCCGCGCAGGCCCCCCGCAGCAAGCTGGCCGAACTGGAACTCGACATGCGCCTTCTGGGCATGATCGGGGCCTTTGTTCTGGTCTGTCTTGCCTTCTGGGTGGTGACGGACGGCAAGTTCCTGTCGGCGCGCAACATCTTCAACCTGACGATCCAGACGGTTTCGGTGGCGATCATGGCCACGGGAATGGTGTTCATCATCGTCTGCCGCCATATCGACCTGTCGGTGGGGGCTATCCTTGCGCTGTCCTCGGCGGTGATGGGGGTGTTGCAGGTCAAGATCCTGCCGGTGATGCTGGGCCTTGGGCTGGGCCACCCAGCCATCGCGCCGCTGACCATGGTGGCGGGGCTGTGCGTGGGCACGCTGATCGGGGCGTTCAACGGCTGGCTGGTGGGGTATCAGCAGATCCCGGCCTTCATCGTCACGCTGGGCGGCCTGCTGATCTGGCGTTATGTCGGGTGGTATATGACGGCCGGCCAGACCATCGCGCCGCTGGATGCGAACTTCCTGCTGTTCGGCGGGGCCGAGGGGACGCTGGGCGTCGCGATCAGCTGGATCGTCGCGCTGGCTGCCTGCGCCGCGACGCTGTGGGTGATGTGGGGCACGCGGCGGCGGAAACAGGGGCACGGGTTCCTGGTCCGTCCCGTCTGGGCCGAGGGCGTGATGATGGCGCTGGCCTGCGGGGCGATCCTGGGGTTCGTGTCGATCCTGAACGCCTATCAGGTGCCCGCAGCGAAACTGAAACGCCTGTTCGACGCACGGGGCCAGGTAATGCCCGAGGGCTATACCGAAGGTTACGGCCTGCCAATTTCCGTGCTGATCCTGATTGTCGTCGCGGTGGCGATGACGGTGGTCGCGCGGCGCACGCGGTTCGGGCGCTATATCTTTGCGACCGGCGGCAACCCCGATGCGGCGGAACTGTCGGGGATCAACACCCGGCTGCTGACGGTCAAGATCTTTGCCCTGATGGGATTCCTCTGCGGCCTGTCGGCGATCATCGCACAGGCCCGCCTGCAATCGCACCCGAACGACATCGGAACGCTGGACGAATTGCGCGTGATCGCGGCGGCCGTCATCGGCGGAACCGCGCTTTCGGGTGGAATAGGGACGATTTATGGCGCGATTCTTGGTGCCTTGATCATGCAAAGCCTGCAATCGGGCATGGCGATGGTGGGGGTTGACGCGCCCTTGCAGAACATCGTTGTCGGCGTGGTTCTGGTCTTCGCCGTCTGGATCGACATCCAGTATCGCAAACGTCTGGGGGTGCGGGCATGACGCCGCTGGTTGAAATGCGCGACATCTCGATTTCCTTTGGCGGCATCAAGGCGGTCGATCATGTGTCGATCGACCTGCATCCGGGCGAGGTGGTGGGTCTGCTGGGCCATAACGGCGCGGGGAAATCGACGCTGATCAAATGCCTGTCCGGCGCCTATCAGGCCGATCAGGGTGAGATTTTCATCAACGGTGAAAAGGCCGAGATCCGGAACCCGCGCGACGCCCGCGCCCATAACATCGAGACGATCTATCAGACGCTGGCGCTGGCCGACAACCTGGACGCGGCATCGAACCTGTTCCTCGGTCGGGAACTGGTCACGCCCATGGGCCTGGTCGATGACAGCCGGATGGAGGCCGAGACGCGCAAGATCATGGCGCGGCTGAACCCCAACTTCCGCAAGTTCGCCGAGCCGGTAAAGGCCCTGTCCGGTGGCCAGCGCCAGTCGGTCGCCATCGCCCGCGCTGTCTATTTCAACGCCCGCATCCTGATCATGGACGAACCGACCGCCGCCCTTGGCCCGCATGAGACGCAGATGGTGGCCGAACTGATCCAGGAGCTGAAGCGCGAGGGGCTGGGCATCTTCCTGATCGAGCATGACATTCATGCAGTGATGAAGCTCTGCGACCGGGCCGTGGTGATGAAGAACGGCCAGCGGGTCGGCACCGTGAATGTGAAGGACGTGACCGACGATGACATTCTTGGCATGATCATCCTTGGCAAGAAACCTTCGCAGGCGGTGTAAATGTATATCGGACTTGATCTTGGAACCTCGGGGCTGAAAGGCATCCTGATCGACGACAGCCAGCGGGTGCTGGCCGAGGCGACGGCCCCCCTGACCGTTTCTCGGCCGCATGAAGGGTGGAGCGAACAGGCCCCCTCCGACTGGATCGCGGCGGCCGAGGCGGTGATGGCGCAACTGGCGGCGCATGGCCTGTCCGGCGTGCGGGGCATCGGGCTGTCGGGGCAGATGCATGGGGCGACGCTGCTGGATGCGGCGGATGACGTGCTGCGCCCCTGCATCCTGTGGAACGACACCCGCGCGCATCTTGAGGCGGCGGAACTGGATGCCGACCCGCGATTCCGCGCGGTCACAGGGAATATCGTGTTCCCCGGATTCACTGCGCCGAAAATCGTCTGGGTGCAGCGGAACGAGCCGCAGATCGCCGCCCGGATCGCCAAGGTATTGCTGCCCAAGGACTATCTGCGCCTGTGGCTGACGGGTGATCATGTGGCGGAAATGTCCGATGCGGCGGGGACCAGTTGGCTGGATACCGGCGCGCGCGACTGGTCGGATGATCTGTTGGCCGCGACGGGTCTAAGCCGCGCGAACATGCCGCGTCTGGTGGAAGGATCGGCCGTTTCCGGCCATGTCAGAGACGTTCTGGCCTCTCGCTGGGGCCTGCCCAAGGGCGTGGTTGTCGCGGGCGGCGGGGGCGACAATGCCGCCTCAGGCGTGGGGGTCGGCGTGGTGCGGGCGGGCGATGCCTTTGTGTCGCTGGGCACCTCGGGCGTGCTGTTCGCGGCCAATGACGGCTATCGCCCCGATCCGGCGACGGCGGTCCATACCTTCTGCCACGCGCTGCCCGGCACCTGGCACCAGATGGGGGTGATCCTGGCGGCGACCGATGCGCTGAACTGGTATGGCCGGTTCGTGGGGCAGGACGCGGCCACGCTGACCGGGGAACTGGGGGCATTGCAGGCGCCCGGAAAGCCCCTGTTCCTGCCCTATCTGGGGGGCGAGCGCACGCCGCTGAACGATGCCGCCATCCGTGGCGCCTTCCTTGGGCTGGAACACGCCACCGACCGGGCAGCAGGCACGCGGGCGGTGCTGGAGGGCGTGACCTTCGCCATCAAGGATTGCGCCGATGCGCTGGCCGCGACCGGAACCCGGATTGACCGGCTGCTGGCCGTGGGGGGCGGGTCGCGCTCGGATTACTGGCTGCGCGCCATTGCCACCGCGCTCAATTGCCCGGTCAGCCTGCCGGTCTCGGGTGATTTCGGCGGGGCATTCGGTGCGGCGCGGCTGGCCATCATGGCCGCCACCGGCGCGGGCGCGGAAATCGCCACGCCCCCCCGGATCGAACGGCAAATCGACCCTGACCTTGCCAAAACCGACGCATTCGCGGCGGGCCATGCCCGCTATCGCGCCGCACAAACCGCCATCAGGACACTGACATGACCGACTTTTTCAAAGGCATCGCCCCCATCCGCTATGAGGGGCCGGACAGCGACAACGAATTCGCCTTTCACCACTACAACCCCGACGAGGTGATCCTGGGCAAGCGGATGGAGGATCACCTGCGCTTTGCAGTGGCGTGGTGGCACAGCTTTGCCTGGCCCGGCGGCGACCCCTTCGGCGGGCAGACGCTCGACCGTCCGTGGTTCGGCTCGACCATGGATCTGGCAAAGCTGAAAACCGATGTGGCGTTCGAGCTGTTCGGCATCCTGAACGCGCCCTTCTACTGCTGGCACGACGCCGACATCCGCCCCGAAGGGGAAACCTTTGCCGAAAGCCGCCGCCGGCTGGAGGAGATCGTCGATTACATCGGCGAAAAACAGGCCACCTCGAACACGAAATGCCTGTGGGGCACGGCGAACATGTTCAGCCATCGGCGGTTCATGTCGGGCGCGGCGACCAACCCCGACCCCGAGGTCTTCGCCTATTCCGCCGCGACGGTGAAGGCCTGCCTCGATGCGACGCATAAACTCGGCGGGCAGAACTATGTCCTCTGGGGCGGGCGCGAGGGGTATGAGACGCTGCTGAACACCGACCTCAAGACCGAACGCCAGCACGCGGGCCGGTTCCTGCAAATGGTCTGTGAATATGCCGACAAGATCGGCTTCAAGGGCACGATCCTGATTGAGCCGAAACCGCAGGAGCCGTCGAAGCATCAGTATGATTACGACGTGGCGACGGTCTACGGGTTCCTGAAGGATTTCGGGCTGGAGGGCCGGGTGAAAACCAACGTCGAGCAGGGCCATGCCATCCTTGCCGGGCACAGCTTTGAACATGAGATCGCGCTGGCCTCGGCCCTTGGCATCTTCGGGTCCATCGACATGAATCGGAACGACTACCAGTCCGGCTGGGACACCGACCAGTTCCCGAACAACCACGCCGAAAAGACGCTGGCCTTTTACGAGATCCTGCGGGCGGGCGGCTATACCACCGGCGGCACCAATTTCGACGCCAAGATCCGGCGCCAAAGCCTCGACCCCGAGGATCTGGTGCTGGCCCATGTCGGCGGGATGGACACCTGCGCCCGCGCGCTGAAATCCGCGGCGGCGATGTTTCAGGACGGCAAGTTGCAGGCGGCGGTGGACGAGCGTTATGCCGGGTGGAACAGCCCTCGCGCGCAAGGCTGGCTGAAGGGCGATCTGGCCACGGTGGCGGCGGCGGTGGAATCCGAAGCGATCGAGCCAGAACCCCGCTCGGGCCGGCAAGAGCGGCTGGAAAATCTGGTCAACCGTTACGTCTGATATGAAAAGGCCCCCGCTTGGGGGCCTTTTTCATCGCCGGATGCTGGCGGTGACGTAGTTCACGCTCAGGTCGCGCGCCGACAGCGACCATTGCCAGCTGATCGGGTTGAAGACCATACCCTTGCGATCCACCGGGTCCAGCCCCGCGCCCCGCATCAACCCGTAAAGCTCGTCCGGGGTGATGAACTTACGCCAGTCATGCGTGCCCTTGGGCAGCCAGCGCATCACCCATTCCGCGCCAACGATGGCGGCGGCGAAGGATTTGGCGTTGCGGTTCAGGGTCGAACAGATCAGCAGCCCGCCCGGTTTCAGCAGGTCGTGACAGGCGCGCAGAAACGCCTGCGGATCGGCGACATGCTCCACCACCTCCATGTTCAGCACCACATCGAACACCTCGCCCGCCGCGGCCAGATCCTCGGCGGTGGTCTGGCGATAGTCGATCACCAGCCCCGACTGTTCGGCGTGCAGCCCGGCGACGGCGATGTTCCTTGGCGCCGGATCGGCGCCCACGACCGAAGCCCCCAGCCGCGCCATCGGTTCCGACAACAGCCCCCCGCCCGAGCCGATGTCGAGAATCCGCAGCCCCGCAAACGGGCGCGGCGCGGTCAGGTCGCGGTCGTATTCCGCCGCGATCTGGGTGGTGATGTAATCCAGCCGGCAGGGGTTCATCAGGTGCAGCGGCTTGAACTTGCCATGGGGGTCCCACCATTCGGCGGCCATCGCCTCGAACTTGGCAACCTCGGCGGGGTCGATGGTGGTGGTCATGGCGATCTCCGTCTTTCGGAAGGGCGGGCTGGCAGGGCGCGTCTGGTCGGATATATACTGTCGCGATGGATCAGAGGTCAGGTCAAAAACGCGCAGTCGAATACCTTTACCCGCCGGTCGAGCCCTTCGATCAGCGAGTGATCGACATGGGCGACGGTCATCGCGTCTATGTCGAACAATGCGGCCACCCCGAGGGAGAGCCGGTCTTCGTCTTTCACGGCGGCCCCGGCGGCGGCTGTTCGCCCGCGATGCGGCGCTATTTCGACCCGGCGCATTACCGGGTGGTGCTGTTCGACCAGCGCGGCTGCGGGCGGTCGCGGCCCCATGCCTCGGTGCATGATAACACCACCTGGCATCTGGTCTCGGACGTGGAAACCATCCGGCAGATGCTGGGCATCGACCGCTTTGTCGCCTTTGGCGGCAGCTGGGGCGCGACGCTGGCGCTGATCTATGCGATCACCCATCCAGAAAGGGTGAGCCGTCTGGTGCTGCGCGGGGTGTTCCTGTCGACGCAGGCGGAACTCGACTGGTTTTATGGCGGCGGGGCGGGGGTGTTCTTCCCCGACCTGTGGGCGCAGTTCGCAGGCGCAGTCCCCCCTGACGAGCGGGGCGATCTGATCGCGGCCTATCATCGGCGGCTGTTTTCCGGGGATTACACCCAGGAATCGCGCTTTGCCCGGTTGTGGGCGAATTGGGAAAACGCGCTAGCCTCGGTGCATTTCGACGGCCCGCTGGGAGAAAGCCCGACCGACTATGCCCGTGCCTTTGCCCGGCTGGAGAATCACTATTTCTTCAACGCCGGTTTTCTTGATGGAGACGGCTGGATCCTGCGCAACCGTCCCCGGATCGAGCATATTTCGGCGACCGTGGTGCAGGGCCGGTTCGATATGATCTGTCCGCCGGTTTCGGCGTGGAAACTGGCCGAGGGCTGGGACAACTGCGATCTGCGGCTGGTGCCGCTGTCAGGGCACGCGCTGTCGGAGCCGGGGATCAGCGCGGAACTGGTTCGGGCGATGGATCAGGGGCGGGGATAGCAAAGGCCGCCCGAAATCTGGCCGGGTTGGAAAGAGGAGACGTTTCCGTTTCCCCGCCGGCGCGAGCGGGCTCCACCAGGGACGTATCAGCCTGATCCCGGATGAGCCGGCACCCGCCGATGGGGGGATGTGCCCTTCCGCATGATTTTTTCTCCCTCTGCGATTGGCGTCCGATCCGAGAAAGGGAAGGAAAATGAAGCAGGCCCGACTGACGGAAAAGCGGATCATCGGGACCTTGCAGAAGCTTAAGACTGGCCCAAAGTGCGCTGATTTCTGACGCAAGCATGGGATGTGTGAGGGCAGGTTCTACGCGTGGAAAGGGAAGTAGTCCGGTATATAGGTGTCGGAGGCCAAACGGCTGAAGGCGCTCAAGGACGAGAACGCCAGGCTGAAGCCGCGGCTGGCGGAGCAGATGCCCGACATGGCGGCAATGAAGGAACTGCTGTGAAAAATAGTGACGCCCGCAGTGAAGCGCGAGGCTGTCCCGCCTCTGAAGGCCCAGCCCGGCCTGTCGGAGCGGCGGGCGGCTCGCCTCTGGAAACCTCGTCCAAGGAACGGCTGCGAAGGACTATCCGCTGCGTCTTTCTGGAAGGCCAGCACCTCATCGACCGTGAACTGCGCGGCGGGCGGCAGCGATGGCATTCCAGAACGGAAGGCCTGGCGGTAGCCGAATACGAAGTCCTGTTCGGCCTGACCGATCAGGCGATTGCCGACGGCCGCCAAATCTCGTTACGCACAGTCCGGGGCCGCCTGCAACAGCGTTGCGGCAAGCCGGGCCTGACGGAACTGCCGGTGCTGGCCAGCGGCACCGCCCGGTAAAACACCCGTGCAATGGCGATGGCGTTGCGCTTTATGAGCGGAAAATGAATTGAATTTGCAGAGATGACTCTTGCCGGGCCAGCGGTCAAAAGCCCTGAAATAGGTAAGGTCGCGGTCCGGCTGATGCCGGGACTGAACGCCAACCTTGCAGAGTATCACCCCTACATGGTCGCGCCGATCTGCCAGGGCACGAACTCCACCCGGCCAAAGCCCTGGGCCTCGCTTTTCGTAGGCTGGCCCGAAGCCACGGCCAGCATCATCCGGTAGATCTCCGCCCCTTTGTCGGCAAGGGGAACCCCATCGACGATATCGCCGCAATTGATGTCCATGTCTTCACCCATCCGCGCCCATAGGTCGTTGTTGGTCGCGAGCTTGATGCAGGGGACCGGGCGGTAGCCCGAGACCGACCCGCGCCCGGTGGTGAAGAGGATCAGGTTGGCCCCTGATGCAACCTGACCCGTCACCGAACAGGGATCATAGCCGGGGCTGTCCATGAAGACGAAACCGGGTTGCCGGATCGGTTCGGCATAGCGATAGACCGCTGACAGCGGCGCCGAACCGCCCTTGGCCACCGCCCCCAGCGACTTTTCCAGAATCGTGGTCAGCCCGCCGCGCTTGTTGCCGGGGCTGGGGTTGTTGTCCATCTCGCCGCCGTTGCGGGCGGTGTAATCCTCCCACCAGCGAATGCGTTCCATCAGGGCTGCCGCCACTTCGGGACTGGCGCGATGGGTCAGAAGATGCTCGGCCCCGTAGACTTCCGAGGTCTCGGACAGGATCGAGGTGCCCCCCTGCGCCACCAGCGTATCCGACGCCACGCCCAGCGCGGGATTTGCGGTGATCCCCGAAAGCCCGTCTGATCCGCCGCATTGCATCCCGACCACCAGCTTCGAGGCCGGAACCGGCACCCGGCGGGTGCGGTTGGCCGTTTCGGCCAGCTCTCGCAGGATCGGCCTTGCCGCCTCGACAGTCGCGCGGGTGCCGCCAAGGTTCTGGATCGTCAGAAACCGGAAACGCGCCGGGTCCTTCAGCTGCGGCGCGGCCTGAAGCGCCGAAAGCTGCATCACCTCGCAACCAAGCCCGACGACCAGGATCGCGCCGAAATTCGGATGCGCGGCATAGCCTGCCAGCGTGCGCATCAGGATATCATAACCCTCGCCCCGGCCCGCCATCCCGCAGCCGGTGCCATGGGCAATCGGCACAACCCCGTCAACATTCGTCAGATCATCGAGAAGGCCGCGCTTTTCGGCATCATCGGCAATGAACTGCGCGACCGAACCCGAACAGTTCACCGTGGTCAGTATACCGATGTAATTGCGGGTGCCGACACGGCCGTCAGCGCGCGGGTAGCCCAGAAAAGTATCGGCGGTTTCAGGGGCGGGAAGGACTCGCGCCGAAAATCCGGCCTCGCCCCCATGCACGTAGGCCATGGCAAGGTTTTGCACATGGACATGCACGCCCAAAGGAATATCCCGCGTCGCCACGCCAATGATCTGGCCATATTTGCGGACATAGGCCCCGGCAGGAATCGGCCGCAGCGCGAATTTGTGGCCGCGCGGAATGTCCTCGGCGGCACTCTCCTGCCCTGGCGCAAGATCGGTCAGCGCGATCCCGACATCGTCATCGGGATGCAGCCGCAGGACCCGCGCCATCATGGCCGCACGACCGCCTTGATCAGCCCCGCGCGATCCGCGGCAAGCGCGGCAAAGCGCCCGGGCAGATCGGTCAGCGGCAGCTCTGCCGACACAAGCGCGGACGTGTCGATCCGGCCGTCACGGATCGCCGCCATGACGCGTTCGAAATCCGACTTCAGCGCATTGCGGCTGCCGACGATCCGGGTCTCGCGCTTGTGGAATTCGGCATCCTCGAAGGTGATGGTGTCCTTGACCACGCTGACCAGCACATAGGTCGAACCATGGGCCAGCAGCGGGAACCCCGCCTCGATGGCGCTTGCCGTGCCGGTCGCATCGAACACGATGTCGAAGCCGTCAGCCAGATCGCCCTGAAGTATGGAGCCGGCATCGCTATGCGTCCGCTCGAACCCGAATTTCATCCGTGCCTGTTCCAGCCGCTGTAGGCTGAGGTCCAGCAGATGCACCTCGGCCCCTTCCAGCCGAGCAAAGAGCGCAGTGCCGATGCCGATCGGGCCTGCGCCCGTCACCAACACCCGGTCGCCCGCCCGAATGCCGGAACGCGCCACCGCATGGGCGCCGATGGCCAGAAACTCCACCATCGCGGCCTGTATCTCGCTCAGTCCAGTGGCTGGATACAGATTGCCCACCGGCACCGCCAAACGCGCGCAAAGGCCGCCGTCACGGTGAACGCCCAGCACCTCGATCCTGGTGCAACAATTGGGTTTGCCGCGCTGGCAGGGCCTGCAACTGCCACAGGAGACATAGGGATTGATCACGACCAGCGTGCCCGCCTGCAGATCCCCGGTGGCATGGGTCAGACGCCCCGAAAGCTCGTGCCCTATGACGCGAGGATAGTTCAGATAGGGATGCTTGCCCTCGAAGATATGGTAGTCCGTGCCGCACAGACCCACGGCGCAGATATCAACCAGCGCCCATCCGGGCGGGGCGGTCTGCGGCGCCGGGGCCGCGCGCACCTCAAACAGGCCCGGTTCGACGCAGCAGCCGGTGATCATCACGTCGATGTCGATCCCTTCGGCCCCGATGTTATCCGTCAAGTTCATTGCAGCACTTCCTTGTTGCGCGGGGTCCAGCCATCCGGCAGTGCGCCCTTGATAATCAGGCTAAGCACATCGTCTTTCGACACTTCGTCGATGCGGTAAGAGCCGACATTGTGGCCGCGGTTCATCACCACCACCCGGTCACACAAATCAAAAACATCGTGCAAATCATGACTGATCAGAAAGATGCCGACGCCTTCCTGTCGCAGCTGCTTGATCAATTTCCCGACCATGGCCGTTTCGGCCGGCCCAAGCGCTGCGGTCGGTTCGTCCATGATCAGGCACTTGACGTTGAAATAGATCGCGCGGGCAATGGCGATGACCTGTCGTTGGCCGCCGGACAGGCGCGAGACCGGATCCTGCAGGTTACGGAAATTCGGATTCAGCCGGGCCAGCACCTTGCGCGCCTCCTCCAGCATCCGTTTGTCGTCGAGATTGCCCCACCCAGTGCGCAGCTCTCGCCCCAGAAACAGGTTGGCAGGCGCATCGAGATGGTCGGCCAGCGCCAGGGTCTGGTAAATGGTCTCGATCCCGTGATCGCGCGCATCATGGGGAGAGGTCATTTCGGCCTTTTGGCCCCCAACGCGGATTTCACCGGCGCTCGGCGCCATGGCGCCCGAAAGAATGCGCATCAGGCAGGATTTTCCAGCACCGTTATGGCCCAGAACCCCCACCACCTCGCCAGGATAAAGGTCGAGCGTCACGCCGTTCACCGCATGAACACCGCCAAAGTGCTTCTCAATCCCGATCATTTCCACAAGCGGAGTCATGGTCTGGCCCTTGCAATTTGAAACCCGGGGAGAAACGAGGGGCGGAAACACGCCGCCCCCCGCTGAGGTGTTTAGTAAAGGACGTTCTTCGCTTCGGGCAGGTCGATGTTCTCTTTGGTCACAAAGACGACGCCGGTGTCGATCTGCGCCTGGACCGTTTTGCCACCGATGAGGTCGATCACCGCTTTCACGCCCAGATCACCCATCTGGAACGAACCCTGAACCAAGGTGCCGTTCAGCGTGCCATCCTTGACGAAGGCCTGCAGATCCTCGTTGCCGTCAAAGCCGATGGCGGCGATCTGCCCGGCTTTGCCTGCTTGCTGGATCGCGCGGCCCATGCCGACAGCGGTCGGTTCATTGGCACCGAAGATGCCCTTAAGATCGGGGTTCGCGGCCAGAACGTCGGTGGTCTGGTTCAGAGCCGTCGCCATCTGCGACTGCGAATAATAAGGACCGACGATCTCGATCTTCGAGCTGGCCTTGATTTCCTCGACAAAGCAGCCCACGCGGCCGATCTCGGAGCCGACGCCCGCTACATAGGACATGACGGCAACCTTGCCCTCCGTGCCGACGGCTTCGATCATCTTCGTCGCGGCCAGTTTTCCCGCCGCGCAGTTGTCGGTCGAAAGCAGCGTCTGGTAGGTTCCTGCCCCCCCCTCTGCCAGAGCCGAGTCGATGATGGCCACCGGGATTCCGGCCTCATTGGCGCGCTTTACCGCCGGGATCAGCGCTTCCGGGTCCGACGGGGCAAGAACGATGCCCTTGACGCCGCGGTTCACCGCATTGTCGACGAGGTTCACCTCGTCCGCGACGGCGGCTTCGGAGGCGGGGCCGTCGAAGGTCAGCGTGAAGCCCGAGCCCTCGATCGCGGCAGAAGCCCCCTTGTTGACGTTCTGCCAGAAGTTCGAGTTCGTGGTCTTGACGATGACCGCGATCTCGTCAGCCATGGCCGTTGCGGGCAAGGCTGCTATGGCACCGATGGCAAGCAAGGCTTTCAGAGTCAGTTTCATGGTTTCCTCCCTATGAATCTTCTGGTGGTGGTTCTGCTCACCTGCGGCTGCGCATCTGGTCGATAAAGACGGCCAGAATGACGACAACACCGATGATGATCTGCTGGATGAAGGCCGAGACCCCGGCCATGTTGAGCCCGTTCCTCAGCACGCCGATGATGAAGGCGCCGATCATGGTGCCCGAGATCGTGCCCACGCCCCCCATCAGCGAGGCCCCTCCGATCACGGCTGAAGCGATGGCATCCAGTTCATACATCACGCCCTCATTGGGCTGGGCGGTGACCAAGCGCGACATCAGGACATTGCCTGCAAGCCCGGCCAGCGCGCCCGACATGACATAGGCGGCGATCTTGGTGCGCACGATCTTGACGCCGGACAGACGCGCGGCCTCTTCGTTCGAGCCGGTCGCGTAAAGATGGCGGCCAAGGGCGCGGTGGCGCAGAAGATAAGCGGCCCCCATGGCCACGATCAGCAACAGGATCGCCGGATATGGAATGCCTGGGAAAATTACCTTCGACAGGCCATTGGGCTGCTTTTCAACCATACGAAACAGCGCGTCGTTGCCAAGTCGCCCGAACGCCTCGCCCAGTTGCGAGATCGGGGCCGCGCCTGTCAGCTGCAATGCCGTGCCACGCGCGATCAGCATCATCCCAAGCGTTGCGACGAAGGGTGTGATCCGCATCCTGGTGATGATCAACCCGTTCGCGAGGCCGCAAAACGCGCCAACCAATACGCCCGCGCCCATGCCCAGCGGCACCGGAACCCCCGCCTTGACCAGCAATCCGGTCACGGTGCCCGACAGCGCCAGCACAGACCCGACGCTGAGGTCGATTCCGCCGGTTATGATGACCATCGTCATCCCGATGCCCAGAAGCCCGATGACCGACGTCTGCAGCAACACGGTCAGCCCGTTGTTCACTGACAGAAAGGCCGCATTGCCAAATGCAAAGATCGCGATCAGCAGGGCAAGCGTCGCCAGCGCCGAAAGTTTGTGGAAGGCATCGGGGTTCAACCCGGGTGTCGCGATGCCAAAACGCGTCTTGCTTCCGAAGATAGACATGACGCCTCCCCGCATCGGTCCAATATAATTAAGTACTGATGTTGCGATTCTTGCGGCCTGTCAATTGTTTTTAATCATTGTCGACAATTCGGCGATCTGGTATCTCTCGGGTAACGAGGTATCCGATGGCACGAACAGACGAGCGATTCCGCCAGGCCTATAACCGGCTGCTCGACCGCTGTGACGGAATGGAGCCGGGCGAAAGCCTTGCGGCTGAAACACTGCTGGCCGAGGATCTGGATGTCAGCCGGACAGTCGTTCGCGCCGCGCTGGAACGGATGCGGGATGAGGGTATCATCCGCTGGGAAGGGCGCGAGAAGACATTGTTGCGCCCGGCGACGGCTTCGGACCGGGTTGCCACCTCGGCCTCTGCGGTTTCCGACGAAGAACTGGAGCGCTTGGCGCTGGACTGGATTCTGCGTTTCGATGTGCCGCCTGGAACGGCCCTGAACATCACCGAACTGGCGCGGCGCTTCGGCGTTCCGGCTCATGCGCTTCAGTCTTATCTGGCATCCCTCTCCCGCTTTGGCCTTGTGCGTCGGCGACCGCGCGGGGGGTGGGAAATGGTCGGCTTCACCCGCGACTTCGCGATCGAACTGTCAGACTTCCGCATGATCCTGGAGCTGAATGCAGTCTCCCACCTGGTGTCGCTGCCACCGGAAAACCCGATCTGGAGCAGGCTCGATGCGATGGAGGAAGACCACCGCCGCCTTGCCGCAGAGATCGACACCCGCTTCCATGATTTCTCGTTTCTGGACGAGCAGTTTCACAGCATCATCGGCGGCACGGTGCGGAACCGTTTTGTCGAGGAATTCCAGAAGATCATCTCGCTGATTTTCCATTATCACTATCAGTGGGACAAGAAAGATGAGCGCGAGCGAAACGCCGCCGCAATTCAAGAGCATCTGCGCCTGATCGACGCGCTGAAATGGCGTGATGAGGCGGCCGCACTGGCGGCGGCGCGTGACCATCTGCGCACCTCTAAACAGACGCTGCTATCATCCCTGCGCAGCCACGCGCTGGCCTGAATTCAGACCAGCACCGCGTCAGCCGTGGCAGGCCAAGGCGCATTGATCGCGTCAAGGTTACGATCCAGCGACGCCACGTTCGACGTGCCGATAAGGACAGATGCGGCCTCGGTTCGCGTCATCGCAAAGCGGAGCGCGGCTGTCGCCAGTGATACGCCCACCGCGGCGGCTCGGTTCTGAAGCCTTGTCACCTGTTCAAGGATTTCGCGGCTGGCCGGGGCATAGTCATAGGTCGCGCCGGGTTTGGCGCCGGTTGCAAGAATGCCGGAATTGAAGATACCGCCCAGCACCAGACTGGTGCCATGCTCGTGGCAAAGAGGAACCAGCGCGGTCTCGGCGCTGCGGTCCAGCAAAGTCCAGCGCCCGGCCAACAGGATTACGTCCAGCGGTCGTTCACGCAGGATGTCAACGCAGACTTCGTTCTCGTTCACGCCCAGACCGATGGCGCCGATCCGGCCCTGTCGTTTCAGACGTTCCAGCCGGTCAAGCCCCGAACCCAGCAAGTCGGCCATGTGACGCGCATTGTCAGCACCATGTGTATAGCTGCCGATATCATGAACGAAAACAATATCAATGCGCGACGTGCCAAGCCTTTGGCAGCTTTGCTCAAAGGAGGCCTCGATCCCGTCGCCTGTGTAATCATAGCGCACGGCATTGGGCAGCGGCTCGACAAATCCATCCGCTTCGGGCAGGTGCGGTCCCGGTGACAGGAGCCGCCCGACCTTGGTCGAAACGACATAGTCCTCCCGGTTCCGCCCGCGCAAGAACGCGCCAAGGCGCTGCTCGGAAAGGCCGCGACCGTAATGGGGCGCCGTGTCGAAATAGCGGATCCCATGATTCCAGGCGCGGGCCAGAACGGCCTCGGCCGCCCCCTCCTCCAGCTTGCGGTAGAGGTTTCCGAGGCCGGAACATCCAAAGGAAATCGCGGTGACCGCCACATCTGTCCTGCCGATCCGGTTGGTTTTCATGCTGCGGCCCCCTGCCCCGCCACGATCATGCGCAGCCTTGGCGCGGCAACATCAACGCCCAGAGTTCTGGCCCAGTCCAGCAATGCACCGATGCGTCGCCGCACCTTTTCGGCATGGTTCTGCGCGATGTCAGACAGCTTGTGATCGAGGAAGGGATTGGCAAAGCGGTCGAGTGTCGTGGCCACATATTCCACCGCCTCAACCCCGTAGCCTGCGGCAGCAAAGACCGGCAGAACCTCGTCCCGGTAGAGCGTTTCAAGATCATCGCGCAGCGCCCTGTCGGCAAGCCTGTCCCGCACCAGCGGAGAGGCCTCTCCGCCCTGGGACAGCCAGCCTGCGACCAGATAGCTGTGGCCGAGGTTCAGAATATGCAGCTTCAGCTTCTCGATCCGGTCAAGGTCGGGAACAAGCCGCACCGCCGGGTGGCGGCAGGGCAGCGTCAGGCCCGGATGCGCTTCGATGGCCCAGAGCGCATAGGGCTCGGCCACCGCGCCGGCGGGCTCCAGCGGCTCGGACACGATCCGGTCGACCAGAGAATTGCCGAAGATCACCTCGCCCTCAATCCAATTCGCCAGAGCCGGGTCAAGGGCGTGCGCAATATCCAGAACCCGGCGGCGCAACCGATCACCATTGCGCGCAACCAGTTCGGTGGGCAACACGGTCAGTCCCGGCCCGCCCGCCCGGAACCGTGCCCCGAGCAAATGCGTCAGCTTCGCCGGATAAGACATCTGCTGATCAAACTCCGGCGCGGCGTCCTGGGGCTGCGCGATCCAACCGGAATCGGCGGTATTTGACAGGATCACCCGGGCCTCTTCGATGGCGATCCGGCAGATCTCCGGCCAGTCCGTGGCGGTGGACAGCGCACGGATGACCGAGGTCACGCGCGTTTCATGCCGCACATGCCTGCCGCCATCCAGCCCCTCGATCCGCACCGGAAAGCCGCCTGGCGCAGCCAGCGCGGCCAGCCTTTTGCTGCGCCCCGCGTCGCCGCTGGATTGCACGACGGCCACAGGGCCAAGCGCATCACCGCGTTCCATCGCCTCGGATATGAACAGGTCGGCATGGGCCTGAAGAAACCGGCTGGTTCCGAATTGCAGGATCGGCGTGATTGACATGGTATCCTCCGGACCGTTACAGTTCTTAATCATAACATACAGTCTGTCAAGCAAAGGTATCGGTGGACTGTTGCGGGGGGGAAGGATGATCGACGCGCATCAGCATTTCTGGAGCTTGTCCCGGGGCGACTATTCGTGGCCGAATGACAGCGTCGAGCCGATCTTTCGCGACTTCTGCCCCGACGATCTGTCTCCGCTTTTGCAGCGGGCAGGCGTGTCGCGGACCATCCTGGTGCAGGCAACCGATACCGTTGCCGAGACTGAATGGCTGCTGGAACTCCCGCGGACTTTTCCGGCCGTGGCTGGCGTCGTCGGCTGGGTCGATCTGTCCGCCCCGGATGCGATTGTCATGATCGACCGTCTGCGTGCCGATCCGCTGTTGAAGGGTCTGCGCCCGATGCTGCAGAACATCCAAGAGACCGACTGGATCCTTCGCCCCGAGGTGGCGCCCTCCCTTGCGCATATGGAGCGCGTCGGGCTGCGCTTCGACGCATTGATCCAGCCGCGTCATTTGCCTTCGATCCTGGCACTTGCCGGGCGGTATCCCGATCTGCCCATTGTCATCGACCATCTGGCCAAGCCCCGGATGGGTGCCGGCATCACGCCCGATGATGCCTGGGCGAACGGAATGCGCACCCTTGCCGCGCGACCGAATGTCTGGTGCAAGCTTTCGGGGATGATCACCGAGATTGGCCCGGGCTGGCAACCTGAAGACCTTGCCCCCTTTGCTGCCCTGGTGCTGGATGCGTTCGGCCCGTCGCGCTGCATGTTCGGCTCTGACTGGCCGGTGGTTACTCTTGCGGGCAGCTATCAGGGCTGGATGGACATGGCGCAGACCCTTACCGCCAGGTTCTCGGCTGCGGAAAAGGAACGGGTTTTTGCCACTTCGGCAGCCGAATTCTATGGGTTGGAGAAATGATGCAGCTTCTGTGCATCGGCGAGGCCATGGCCGAACTGCGAAAAGGCAGCGACGGGTTTGCCGTCGGCTTCGCGGGCGACACGTTCAATACCGCAGTCTATTGTCGGCGGCTGCTTCCCGCCGCGATGAAGGTCGGCTTTCTGACGCGGATCGGCACCGACCCCCTGTCCTCGGGCTTTCTTGCGCTCGCTGAGGCCGAAAACATAGACGCCACTTCGATCCGTCGCGATCCGTCGCATAATTTCGGCATCTATTCGGTCCAGACCGATGCTTCGGGCGAAAGGTCGTTCCACTACTGGCGCAACGATTCCGCTGCGCGGAAGATGTTCCAGGCTGATGAAGATTTTGGGGCGCTCTCGCAGGCCGGGATTGTCTATCTCTCGGCCATCACACTGGCGATCATCGCCCCTGCCGCGCGCGAGGCGCTGCTGTCCCACCTTGCCGGGCTGCGAGCCAAAGGCATCAGGATCGCCTTCGATTCGAACTACCGGCCACGTCTTTGGCAGGATGCCGCAACTGCCCGCGACTGGATCAGCCGGATGTGGCGGATGACCGACATCGCCTTGCCCTCGGCCGATGATGAGCGCGCCCTGTTCGGCGACGCGGATGATGCCGCGGTTCTTGCCCGGTTGCGCGATGCGGGGTGCCGGGCCGGTGCGCTGAAATGCGGCGAGTCCGGCCCGCGCGCCATTGCCGAGGGTGTCCCGACCGGCCACTTCCCTGCCGCCACCCATGTCCTTGATACAACCGCCGCCGGCGACAGCTTTAACGGAGCCTTCCTTGCCGCGCTGATCCTCGATCGGGACGAGAAAACAGCCATGCACTGGGGCCATCAGATGGCAAGTGCCGTAATTGGCCAGCCCGGCGCCATCGTGCCCAATACCCCGCAGCTTCAGGATAGCCGCCATGCTTCGCAATATTGATCCGCTCATCAACCCCGACCTGCTTTATGCGTTGGCGCGCATGGGGCACGGCGACGAGATCGTGATTACCGACGCCAATTTCCCTTCGGCCGCCATCGCGGCCCAAAGCGTGACCGGGCGAGAGCTGCATATCGGCTGTGATGTGGTCAGGGCGCTCGGCGCGGTGCTGTCGCTTTTCCCGCTGGATGAACATCAGCCGGATCCGGTCGTGACCATGCAGGTCGTCGGCGCACCAGAGGAATGCCCCGCAACAGTGGCCGACGCGCTGCCGCTGCTTGCGGCCGCCGGGGTTGAACCGACAACAATCGAGCGTTTCGCCTTCTATGAACGGGCGAAAACCGCCTTCGCCGTGCTGCGCACCGCCGATGCGCGACCCTATGGCAACTTCATCCTCCGCAAAGGGGTGATCAACCCGATCCGATGACGGCGGGCGGACATCCCTCATCGGAGAGCCCGCCCCAAGATTGCACCTGTCCCGGTTCCATTCCCGTCAGGCGGCCTTCTGCTCCAAGGTCCCGGGTGATTTGCCGCCCGGGGCCGAGTGTTTCCGGCGTGGGTCGGGGAAGCCATTGATGTATTCGAGGAGGGCGATCTCGACCTCACGCCAGCTATGCCAGTCGCGCCTTCAGACCAATTCCGCCTTCGGAGGCTTGAAGAAGCTCTCGGCCGCCGAATTGTCATGGCAATTTCGCGTCCAGACATACAGGCGCTAGTGGCGGCGGGTGACAAGAATGGCGCAGGCAATGAGGATCGCGACCCCGATATAGGTTTGAGCATCGGGAAGCTGACGAAAGAACCACCAGCTTGCCAGCGTCGAGGTGACGATTTCGGTATAGCTGAGCGGGGCCAGAAGCGAGGCTTCGCAATAGTCATAGGCCCGCACGATCAGATACTGCCCGACCAGCCCGATCAGCGCCAGCATCACCCCGGTCAGCCATTGTTCGCCACTGGGCATCTGCCAGACCCAGATCATCAGCGGCAGCCCCAGCAGCGCGGCGATGGCATGGGTCTGGAACGTCATCACCAGCGCGGGCGTGCGTCCCGCCCCCGCTCGCACGACGATGGCATAGACCGACATGCTGGCCCCCGAAGCGAGCGCCAGAAAGCTGGCCGGCTCGAACGCGGCCGAGGTAGGGCGGATGATCAACATCGTGCCCGCGAACCCCGCGACCAGCGCGATCCAGCGCGCCGCGCTGACCCGTTCCTTCAACAGGAAACGCGAAAGCAGGATTGTGAACAGCGGCTGCACAAAGGAAATCGCCAGCGTGTCCGCGATCGACATCCACCGCAGCGCGGAAAAGAAGAAGATGCCGGTGCACAGGCTGCTGAACCCCATCAGCAGCGGCTGCCACACCGGGCCAGTGCCGAAAAGCGTGGCGCGCGACAGGCGGCGCGCCCCGATCATCGCGGGCAACAGCAGGATCGTGCCAAAGGCCATCCGCATGAAGATGATCTGAAGCGCCGACAGCCCCTGCTGCGCCAGCTGCTTGGCGAAAACGTCGATCATCGGCACCAGTGCCATGGCGGCCAGCATCAGCGCGATGCCGGTGCCGGTCTGCCGTTGGGGCAAGGGGGCCGAAAGCGTCATACCCGTCGAACCGCCCTAGTCGAACCACCGCGCCTTGCGGTCGAGAAAGCGATACCAGTTGCCCACCATCGGCAGGAACCACGGATTGCCGTTGTAGAACCACAGCCGCGGGAAATGCGTGTTCACCACACCGCGGTCGTGCCCCGGCACACCCAGCATCATCTCTGCCGCCCGGTGGCCCATATAGGTCGCCATCGAAATGCCGTTGCCGTTGTAGCACGACGAATAATAGACCCCGTCCTCCATCCGGCCCAGATGGGTCACGAAATCATAGGCAAAGCAGACATTTCCCAGCCAGGAATGGGTGATCGCCGCATCCTTGAGCGAGGGGAAGGTGTGCAGCATGAACTGCCGCAGCCCCACTGCCGATTGCTGCTCGGTCGAGGTGCTGAACCGTGCGCGCCCGCCGAACAACATCCGCGTGCCATCGGGCGAGCGGCGGAAATAGTAAAGGATATGCTTGGTATCGCCTGCGACGCGGTTGTGGGGGATCAGTTGCTCCATCCGGTCCAGAGGCAGCGGCTCGGTCGCGATCATATAGCTCTGCACCGGGATGATCCGCTTGCGCAGCCAGGGCAGTTCCGGCCCGGCATAACCGTTCGTGCCCAACAGCACCTTGTCGGCCTTGATCGCCACCGTCTGCCCCGCGCCATCGGCCAGCCGCACCAGATGGCCCGCCCCGTCCCGCGTGGCGCCGGTATAGCGCCAGCCGGTAAAGATCCGCACGCCCAGCGACCGGGCGCGATTGGCCAGGGCGCGGACGTATTTCGCCGGATGGATACCGCCCTGATCATGCTTGACCAAAGCGCCGCGATAGATCGAGGTGCCCAGCACGCGGGAGACATCCGCCTCGCCCACCACCTCGAAATCGGCGCGTTTGTCGGCGGGCAGGCTGTCGCGCAGCGCCTGCATCTCGCGCAGGTCCTTGCGGCTGTGCAGCCCGGAAACCGAGCCGTTCAGTTGCAGGTCGAACGGGTCGGCCAGCGTGGCCGCGCGTTTCAACAGAAACGGCATCGACTGTTCGTAATCATCCATGATCTCGCGCGCGCGGCGGTCGCCGAACTTGCGCGCGGCATAGGCCAGATCGAATTTCGGCGCGTTGCCGATCTGCCCGCCGTTGCGGGAACTGGCGCCCTCGCCGATGCGCATGGCGTCGACGACGAACACATCCGTCACCCCCGCCTCGGCCAGGGTGATCGCCGCCGAAAGCCCGGTATAGCCCGACCCCACGATCAGCGCGGCGCAGCTGTCCCTGTCAAAGCTGCGCTCGCCATGGGCAGGCTCGGCCTCTTCCCACCAGAAAGGCGTGGTTTTCATCATTCTTCCCCGTTCGATTGATGCCGCCGAAAACCCCGGTCAGATCCGGGCGGTGACGTAGAATTTGCGCACCGGCGTGATCGTGCGCCATGTGCCGCGAAAGCCCGGCTCAATCACCACCAGATCGCCGGCGCCAAAGCGGTGCGGCGTGGTGCAGCCGTCCTCGGACAGCTCGATCTCGCCTTCGATGATATAGAACTGCTCCAGCACGGAATTGTCGCGGATCATCCGATGCACACCGGGCGTTGCCGCCCAGATGCCGGTATCGACCGGGCCTTCAAGGCTGGGCCAGGTGGTGAACCGGGGGGCGCCTTCCACCACCCTGTCCGCATCGGGGGCCGAGGGAATACCTGGCCCCGTGGCGGGGGGGCTGGCAAAGCGGATCTTGTTCATCGGGCTGTCCTTTCAGGCCTGGCGGAGCAGCAGGCAGTCCTGCGCGTCAAAGGAAACAAAGACGGGCGTGCCATCGGCGATCAGTCCCGCGCGGGCGGGACCGTAGATCATGAAGGTCTTTCCGGTCCCAAGGGCCGCAGTATAAAGTGCCCGGTCGCCGGAATAGGTGGAATTGACCACGGTCGCAGGCAGCGACACCGCCCCGCCCGCATCCGGCGTGGGGGCAAGCCGAACATCCTCGGGCCGCACCATCAGTGTCGCCGCCCGGTCGGGCCCCGCCTCGGGCAGCGGGATCGTCAGCCCCTCGGCCCGGAAGGCGCCATTGGCCACCTGCCCGTCGACCATGTTCGATTTGCCGATGAACCCGGCGACGAACCGGCTTTCGGGCTGGCGATACAGCGACAGGGCGGTGCCGTATTGCTCGATCCGGCCGTGGTTCATCACGGCGATGCTGTCGGACATGTGCATCGCCTCTTCCTGGTCGTGGGTCACGTTGATGAAGGTGGTGCCCAGACGGCGGTGGATGTCGCGCAGCTCCTCCTGCAGGTCGAAGCGCAGCTTCTTGTCCAGCGCCGACATCGGCTCGTCCAGCAGCAGCAGGTCGGGCTTGAAGACCAGCGCCCGAGCCAGCGCCACGCGCTGTTGCTGACCGCCCGAAAGCTCGGCCGGTTTGCGGGCGGCGAATTTGCCCAGCTGCACCAGATCCAGCATTTCGGCCACCCGCTCGGCGATCTCGGCCCGCGGGCGGCGACGCACCTTCAGCGGATAGGCGATGTTGTCGGCGACGGTCATGTGCGGAAACAGCGCATAGCCCTGAAACACCAGACCAAAGTTCCGCCGCTCAGGCGACAGCGTGGTGATGTCGCGACCGTCCATCAGGATCCGGCCCGTGGTCACGGGTTCGAATCCGGACAGGATTCGCAGCAGCGTGGTCTTGCCCGACCCCGAAGGCCCCAGCAGCGTGACGAACTCGCCCTTGCGGACGGAAAGCGACACGTCGAACAGGGCCTGCGTGGCGCCGTAGTGTTTGTTGACCGACTGGATTTCGATAAAGGACATGGGGCGGCTCCGTCAGTTGCGGCGCGGGGGGGCGGTGCGGTCCTGCATCCACCGGACGGCCAGCAGGAACAGCAGGCTGACCAGCGACAGCAGCAGCGCGACCACCACGATCGTGGGCTGAAGCCGGTCGCGCAGACCTGCGAAAAGGGCGATGGGAAGCGTGGTCGATTCCGGCGCGGCAAGAAACAGCGCCACCACAACCTCGTCGAACGAGGTGATGAAGGCGAAAAGCGCCCCCGCGAGGAACCCCGGCGCGGCAAGCGGCAGCGTGACATGCCGGAACCTGTGCAACCGCGACGCGCCCATCGAGGCCGCCGCCTGATCCAGCGCCGGGTCCAGCCCCCGCAGCGAGGTCATCACCGACAGGAAAACCAGCGGCGCGCCCAGGATCGCATGGGCCAGCACCAGCGACAGATAGCTGCCCGAGATGCCGGCCCGGCCAAAGGCATAGGCAAAGGCCACCGCCACCACGATGCTGGGAATGACCAGCGGCGAGACGAACAGCGCCGACAGCACCACCTGCATCCACCGCCCGGTCAGGATCACCCCGGTCGCGGCAAGACCGCCCACCAGAACCGCCAGCGCCATCGCGCCGATGGCCACGCGCACGCTGTTCAGGATCGCATTCGTCCATGTCGGCTGGCCGAAGACCTCGGCGAACCAGCGGAAGGTGAAGCCTTCCATCGGATAGGTCAGGAAGGAACTGGTGTTGAAGGCCAGCGGCAGCACCAGCAGCAGCGGCAGCGCCAGAAAGGCCAGAGCCACGGTAATGCTGGTCCAATAGATCGCGCGCGACATTTCAGACCGCCTTTCTGGGCCGCGCCGCCATTCGGCGCAGCGCCCCATAGATCGCCAGCAGCACCAGAATGCCGCCCAGAAGCAGCACCGACAGGGTCGAGGCCATGCCCCAGTTCAGCGACTTCTTGACGAAATCGGCGATATACCACGACAGCATCTGATCCCCCGGGCCCCCGGTCAGCGCGGGCGTGACATAGAAGCCCAGCGACAGGATAAAGACCGTGCCGCCGCCGACGATCACGCCGCGCAGGCTTTGCGGGAAATAGACCCGCAGAAAGGTTTCCACGCCCCCTGCCCCCAGACTGCGCGAGGCCTGGGCCTGCGCGGCGGGAATGGTGCGCATCACGTTCATCATCGGGATAATGGCAAAGGGCAGCAGCACATGGGTCATCGCAACCAGCGTGCCGAACCTGTTGAAGATCAGCTGCAACGGCTCGGCAATGACCCCCAGCCAGATCAGCAGGGTGTTGATCAGCCCGTTGGTCTGCAACAGCACCACCCAGGCCGTCGTGCGCACCAGAATGGATGTCCAGAAGCTGAGCAGCACCACCGTCAGGATCAGCGTGCTGAACCGGCGCGACCCGTTCGCCACGCCATAGGCCAGCGGATAGCCCAGAAGCAGCGTCATCGCCGTGACCTGAAGCGCGATGACCAGCGTGCGCAGCATGATCTGCAAATAGATGTCGTCGCCCTTGGCGATATGCAGCGACCCGTCCGGCCCCGGTTTCAGCCCGGTTGCCTTCTGGAAATGCCGCCACGAGATCGGGCTGGCGTTGCGGTCGATCACATCCCAGTATTTCGGCTCGGCCCAGCGTTTGTCGAAGGCGACAAGACCTTCCATCGTGGGCGGTATGGTCGCGGCCTTGCGGCTGGTCTCCAGCGCGAGCGAGCGGAACCCCGACAGTTCCTGATTGAGAAGGCGCGCGGTTTCCCCCTGCTGGCGCCCATCCTGCGCCGACAGGTCCGACAGCAGCGCCGCCGCGCGGGCATCGGGATCGGCCGATTGACCGGCGGCGCGCAGGGCGGGAAAGCGGTCGCTCAGCGCCCGGTTGTCCAGGCTCAGCGAGGCGATGGACCCCAAGGGGATCAGATAGACAAGGATATAGACGGCAAGCGGCAGCACCAGCAGCACAAGGGCTGCAAGGCGCCCGCCATGCGCCCTTTGCGGCGAACTCGGCATCGGCCTGGCCTCGGGGTAAGGGATCGGGGGCCGCGCCCGCCTGGCCAAAGGGCGGCGGGCGCGGGGGTCGGCGTCAGTGCGTGGCCCAGTTGTTCCAGCGCTCGGTCAGCTCGTCCTTGTGGTCGGTCCAGAAGGCATCGTCCATGAACAGCGAGTCCTTGATGTTCTCGCCCGCCGGAAGGTTCTTGGCCACCTCGGACGGCAACAGGCCCACCACTTCGGTATTCGTCGGCCCATAGGGCATCAGCGACGAGAATTTCGCCTGGTTCTCGGCGTTGTTGGCGACCTTGATGAAGGCCATCGCCTGATCCTTGAACGGCGAATTGGCGGGAACGGCCCAGGCGTCGATGTTGTAGATCTGGTTTGTCCAGACATAGGACAGCGGCTTGCCCTCCTTGGCGGCCATGATGATGCGCCCGTTATAGGCGGTGCTCATCGCCACGTTGTTCGCGGCCAGCCATTCGACCGGCTGCGACCCGGCATCCCAGTATTGCAGTTCGCCCTTGATCTTGTCGAACTGGGCAAAGGCGCGGTCCACCCCTTCGGGCGTGGCCAGAACCTCATAGACCTGATCGGGCGGCACGCCGTCGGCCATCAGCGCATATTCCAGGTTCATCATCGGATCGTTCTTGATGCCGCGCTTGCCCGGAAACTTTTGCAGGTCGAAGAAATCGGCCCAGTTCTTCGGCCCTTCGGGAAAGGTTTCGGCGTTGAAGGCGAAACCGTTGCCGATCACCACGTTGCCCGCGCCGCAGGTGGTCACGGCTTCGGGCATCAGCGTGTCCTTGCCACCGATCGCGTCCCAGTCCAGCGGCTCCAGCAGGCCCTCGTCGCAGCCCAGTTGCAGCGTCGGACCGTCGGCGATCACCAGATCCCAGATGACATTGCCGGTATCGGCCATGGTTTTCAGTTCGGCCAGACCGCCCAGATAGGTGGTTTCGATGAATTTCAGCCCGCCCTGCTGGGCGGCGAACGGCTCGAAATAGGCGGCGCGCTGCGCATCCTGATAATTGCCGCCCCAGCCCGCGATGGTGAAATCGCGCGCGCCGGCAGATGTGGCGCAAAGCGCCATTGCGGCGCAGAATGGTGCCAGTTTCAGAAGTTTCATTTTCCTCCCCTTTGCCAGACGGGTTAACCAGCAAAAGGGCCGCCCATGCGGCCTGTCCTGCGGGCGCCGACCTCGCCTCCCAACGGCGGCCGGTGCATGTCTGACAGGGCTATTTATGTCTTTGTTGAAATTATAGTCAAGAAATTTTAATATGACGATAAACAAATGAAGACCTGTGAAGCAATCTGGTGAAAGGTGTCCTTCGCATGAATACCATGGCCCAGACGGCCCAAGATCCTCACCGAATCGGCGAGAGGCTGCGCCTGCGCCGCAAGGTGCGGGGCCTGTCGCTCAAACAGGTGGCCGAGAAGGCGGGGCTTTCGGTCGGCATGATCAGCCAGGTGGAACGCGGGCTGGCCGTGCCTTCCATCAAGTCGATGCGGGCGATCTGCGATGCGCTGGAAATGCCGGTGATCTGGCTGTTCGAAGGGGGCGAGGATCAGGCGGCCGACGATGCCGACATCGTGGTGCGCGGCACGGCCCGGCGCGAGCTGTCCTATCAGGACGGCATCCTGCGCAAGGAAATCCTGACCCCCGACAACCAGCCGCAGATCCAGATGCTGCGCTTTCTGATGGAGCCGGGGGCGGATTCGGGCGAACCCTATTCCAACACCGAAGGCGGCAAATGCGGGCTGGTGCTGAAGGGCACGCTGGGGCTGGAACTGGACGGCCGCGCCTTCACCATCCGCGAGGGCGACAGCTTTGCCTTCCCTTCGCAAAGCATGGTGCGGTTCTGGACCATGGGCGACACCGCCTGCGAGGTGATCTGGGTCGTCGCCCCCGCCACGGTCTAACGGTCTTTCAGATTTGCTTTGCGCAGCGAGGAAATCTGCCGCGGCCCCGAGGCATGGGCGACCGCAGCCATTGCCTGCCGCCTGATCGAAACCGCGAAGCTCAACGCCACCGATCCCCGCGCCCGCATCCCGGACGACAAGATCACAAAGGTCGATGATCTGCCGCCGCGGCGCTGGCTCGGTCAGCGGTCAGCCAGGACGCTTGCGAAACACGTCAGATGGTCCCAATCACTGGATCCTGACCCTGGATATTCCCAGTGGTCGCAAGAGGTCATTACCCCGCCGCCGCATCCGGTCTGGAGCTTTCGGCAAGACGCCGGTCACGCAGAAAGGGCAGCACGTCCGACACATCAACCGCACCTTTTTCCCCGAAGGCGAGATAGAGACGCCGATAGATCGACTTCAATCGTTCGTATGCGGCGCGGTTCTCGGGGCGCGGGCGGTAGATCACAGCCTCGTGGCACAGCCTTTCCTGTGCGGTTTCCAGATCGGGAACGGCACCTGCGGCAAGTGCGGCAAAGATACAGGCGCCCACCCCCACCGGCGGGGCGGCCGGCACATGGACATCGCGGTTCAGAACATCGGCATAGATCTGGTTCAGCACCGGATTCTTGCCCGGAATACCACCGGCATTGATGACACGGCGCACCTGCAGCCCGCCCTCTTCCATCCGGTCGTGAATGATGCCGACATGCATCGCCATCCCCTCGATCGCCGCGTGCAATTCATCCTGTGGCCCATGGTTCAGATCCCAGCCCAGCGTGACCGCCCCCAGGTCCGAGCGGACCAGAACGGTGCGATCACCATTGTCCCAGTTCAGCCGCATCAGCCCGGTGCCGCCGGGCCCGATCTTTTCCAGCCCCTGCGACAGGGCACCGACGCTGGTGCCCGCGCGGCGTGCGATGGCCTCGAACACATCGCCCGTGGCGGACTGGCCAGCTTCGACCCCCGTGCGCCCCGGAAGAACCGACCCCGGCACCACACCGCAGAGGCCCGGCACCGGGCGATAATCTGCCCCGGCCACGGCGATGATGCAGGTCGAGGTGCCGACGATGTTGGAAATGTCGCCCGGTCCGGCCCCGGCGCCGATGGCATCCCAATGCGCGTCGAACGCCCCGACCGGCACGGGAATGCCCGGCTTCAGCCCAAGCCTTTCGGCCCAATAGGTCGAAAGCCGCCCCGCCAGATGGTCCGAGGTCAGATAACGCCCGCCCAGCCTTTCGTTGATACCGTCAAGCAGCGGGTCGACCTGGTTGAGAAAGTCCTGCGACGGCAGGCCGCCCCACTCCTTTCCCCACATCCATTTGTGACCCATGGCGCAGATGGACCGGGGCAGACCGGCAACTGAAGTGATGCCGCATAGAGTGGCCGCCACCATGTCGCAATGTTCCAGCGCCGTGGCAAAACGCGCGCGCTTGTCTGGATTATGGCGCAGGAAATGAAGAACCTTGGCATAGCCCCATTCATGGGAATAGACGCCGCCGCACCAATCCAGCGCCTCGATCCCCATGGCGCGGGCAGCGCGGGTAATTTGCTCGGCTTCGGCATGGGCGCGGTGATCGCACCAGAGGTAGTAATCGCCCAGCGGACGCAACTGGTCATCGACCATGACGACCGAAGATCCGGTGGTGTCGCAGGCCAATGCCGCCACCTCATCCCCCCGCAGCCCGGCCTGCACCAGCGCGGCGCGGGTGGCACGGGCCAGACCGTTCATATGGTCGTCGTGCGATTGGCCCCCCAATAGCGGGTCCGAGGCAGACCGATTCAGGGGATATTCCGCCGCTGCCGTGCCCAGATTGGCACCTGTGTCCGTATCCATCAGCGTGACGCGCACGCTCAAGGTTCCGAAATCAGCCCCTGCAACAATCGCCATTGCCCTGCTCACTGACCATAGGTGGCGTTCACGCCATGTTTACGAAAGTAGTGGCAATCCAGCAGCGGCTGCGAGATCGGCGGGATCTGGGGGGCCAGCATCAGCGTATGCCAGGCAAACTGCGCCGCGACCTCCAACATCAGCGCGTTGTTAACCGCTTCGGCCGGGGTGCGGCCCCAGACAAAGGGGCCGTGATTGGCCACAAGAACGGCGGGCACCTGCAGGGGATCGCGGTCGCGAAAGGTCTCGACGATGACCCGGCCCGTTGCCTCGACATAATTCCCGGCGATTTCTTCCGGGGTCAGCGGGCGCGTGACCGGCACCTCGCCGTGAAAATAATCGGCATGGGTGGTGCCAAGGGGCGGGATCGAACGGCGGGCCTGCGCAAATATCGTCGCATAGGTGGAATGGGTGTGGATGACGCCGCCCACATCGGGAAAGGCGCGGTAGATCACCGCGTGCGTGGCCAGATCGGATGACGGCTTGAAGCGGTTGTCCAACGCCACGCCATCGAGATCGGCAGGCACCATATCTTCTGGGCGCAGATCTTCATATGGCACGCCCGAGGGCTTGATCAGTATCCGGCCGCTGGCCCGGTCAAAGCCGCTGGCATTGCCAAAGGTCGAAATGACCAGACCGAGCCGAACCGTGGCAAGGTTCGCCTCATGGACGGAACGCCGAAGGTCTTCGATGGACATGATCCACTCGCAGGAGAAAAGATATAGGTGAAGGGCGGGCCGCGCCGGGGAGTGGCAGCGCGGCCCGGCGACTGGTCAGCGCGGAGCCGTCCAGCCCTTGTAGCTGCCAAGGTTTTCCTTGGTGATCAGTTCCGGCTCCAGCAGAATGGTGGCGGGATCGGGCTTTTCGCCCTGCAACACCTTGTAGCCCATGTCCAGGGCCATCCCGGCCATGACATAGGGATCCTGCGAGGCCGAGGCCTTGATCATCGAATCCCCGGCCAGAGCGGTCTCGATATCGGGCGCGCCATCGACTGCGGTGATGATGAAGTTCGTCCGGCCCAGCTGTTTGGCGGCCAGTTCGGCGCCGATACCGGTCGGGTCGTTGATGGCGAAAACCGCGTCGATGCTGTCGAAACGGGTCAGCAGCGACTGCATCACGTTCAGGCCGCCGTCGCGCGAACCCTGACCGTTCTGGTCGTCCGACAGGATGGTGATGTCGGGATGCTGCGTCAGGACGTTCTTGCAGCCCGTCACCCGGTCGATGATCGACGAGGATTGTGGACCATTGATGATGATGACGTTACCTTTGCCGCCGATGGCATCGACGATGTACTGGCAGGCTTTCTCGCCTGCCTGGACGTTGTTGGTCATCACAGTGACGTCGGCGCCCGGTGCGGACACATCGAAAGCGGCGACGACGATGCCAGCGTCTTGCGCACGTTTGACGGCGGGGGCGATGGCGCTGGCATCGACCGCATTGAGCATGATGATATCAACGCCGGCGGCGATGAAGTTGTCGATCTGGCTGACCTGCTTGTTCAGGTCATAGTCGGCCGAGACGGACGTGACCTTCACATCGGGATTGATCTTTTTGGCCGCGTCCTCGATCCCCTTGATCGTCGCGACGAAGAACGGGTTGCCCAGCAGGCCGACCGAGATGCCGACGCTTTTCAGATCCTTGGCCGCGGCAGGCATGGCCAGCGAAAGCCCCATGACCGCCGTAAGGGCCGTCGTCATAAACAGTTTGGTCACGCGCATCCTATCCTCCATGTTCAGTGCGTGTCGTGAAGCCGGGTCAGGTTGGCGCGGACACACCGGCCTGCCCCGGATCGGGTGGTCTTCCGATGGCTGGATCGCCCGTCAGGTCCGCGCGCCGCCTTTCAGGCGATAGCGGTCCAAGGTGACGGCGACGATGATGACAAGTCCCTTGATGATGTATTGCCAGATGTCCGAGATGCCGATCAGGATCAGCCCGTTCGACAGGACGGCGATGATCAGCGCGCCGATCAGCGTGCCCCAGATCGAGCCGACACCGCCAACAAAGCTGGTGCCGCCCAGGATCACCGCCGCGATGGCGTCAAGTTCATAGGCCTGACCCAGTTGCAGCCCGTTTGCCGCGTAAAGCCGCGCCGCCGACATCGCGCCGCCAAGACCTGCCAGCAGCCCCGAGACGCCATAGACGAACAAAAGCACCATCGGCACCTTGATCCCCGTCAGCCGCGCCGCCTGCGGATTGCCGCCCGTGGCATAGATCCATGTGCCCAGAACAGTGCGGCGCAGGATGAACCACGACCCGAGGATGACGGCGAGTGCGATCAGCGCCAGCCACGGAATGCCGAACAGCGTGCCATTGCCGATCACGTCAAAGGGCAGTTCCGGGTTGAACACGGTCGTATCCGCCCCCAACAGCCGGGCTATGCCCCGCACGGCCGTCAGTGACCCCAGCGTCACGATGAAGGGCGGCAGTTTCAGCAATGCGACCAGAACGCCGTTGGCCAGACCGCAGGCCAGACCGGCCAGCATTGCCGCCGGAACGCCCAGCCAGCCGATGCCGGGGAACAGCGACACGATCACCGCCACCATGGCGCTGACGGCCAGCACGGAGCCGACCGACAGGTCGATGCCGCCGGTCAGGATCACAAAGGTCATCCCCGCTGCCAGCACGATGTTGATCGACGCCTGCTGCATCACGATCGACAGGTTGTTCACACTGATGAACTTGCCGCTCATCAGCTGGAAGCCGATGGCCAGCAGGATCAGGACCGGCAGCATACCCAGAACCTGCAGCATGCCTCGCAGGCCCTGGTTGGCGGCCTGCGGCGTGGCCTTTGCGGTCTGGGTGTTCATGCGCGCTCCTCCTCAGCGGCGGCGGCCCCGGTGCCCAGGGCCATGATGTCTTCCTGCGAGATCGGGGCGCCGTCCTTCGGGCGCACCTCGCCCGCGATCCGCCCTGCCCGCATCACCAACACCCGGTCGGCCACGCCGACGATTTCGGCCAGCTCGGACGAGATCATGATGACGCCGATCCTCTGTTGCACCAGCGTGTCGATCAGCTTGTAGATTTCGGATTTCGCGCCCACGTCCACGCCGCGGGTCGGTTCATCCAGAATGATGACCTTCGGCCCGGTTTCCAGCAGGCGAGCCAGCAGGACCTTTTGCTGATTGCCGCCCGACAGGGCACCGACATTGATGCGCGCCGATTGCGTCTTGATGCCAAGGCTGCGGATCGCCCCCGCCACCCGGTCGGCCGCGCGGGCGCGGTTCAGCACCCCGCCCCGTCCGGCATCGCGGGCGATCACCCCCAGATTGACGTTGTCTGAAATCGTCATGTCCAGAAACAGGCCCAGCGCGCCGCGATCCTCGGTCAGGTAGGCAAGGCCTGCGGCCAATGCGTCGCTTGGCGACGACGGATCGAAGGGCAAGCCGTCCAGTTCCATTTCCCCGCCGGTCCTGCGGTCCGCGCCAAAGATCAGTCGGGCAAGCTCTGTCCGTCCCGACCCGACCAGCCCCGCAATCCCCAGCACCTCTCCGGGGTAAAGGGTCAGGTCGCAACCCTGCACCATGCGCCCGTCCGACATGCCGCGCACGGTAAGTATCGGCGATTCTCCGGTCGGCGCCGCGACATGATCCTTGCGGTAAAAGCTGGACAGATCGCGCCCCACCATCATCGACACCAAACGTGCCGCATTCAGATCGGCCCGCTCCAGCGTTCCGACATAGGCGCCATCGCGCAGGACGCTGACCCGATCGGCCAGTTCATAGACCTCTTCCATCCTGTGGCTAATGTAGATGATCGCGATCCCCTGAGATTTCAGGGTGCGGATTACGGCGAACAAGCGTTCGGTTTCGCGCTGAGACAGCGATGTCGTGGGTTCGTCCATCACGATCAGCCGCGCGTCGATCGACAGCGCCCGCGCAATTTCCACCATCTGCCGTTCGCCCAGCGACAGCCGGCCGACCTGCGTCATCGGCGAGAACGATACACCCAACCTGTCCAGCACCGGCTGCGCCCGCGCGGCCAGGGCCGACCGGCGCACGGTGGAAAAGGTCCGCCCCTCGCGGCCCAGAAACATGTTCTCGGCCACCGTCAGGTTCGGCGCAAGCGACAGTTCCTGATAGATCACCGCCAGCCCGTCGCCGCGCCCCTGTCGGGGTTGGCCCATGAACCGGATCTCGCCGCCCGGATCGGCAACATAGGCGCCCGAAAGGATCTTCATCAGCGTCGATTTGCCTGCGCCGTTTTCTCCCATCAGCGCGTGCAATTCGCCCGGGCGGACATCCAGGCTGACATCGCGCAGCGCGCGGTTCGCGCCGAAGGTCTTGGAGATGCCTTGCATCTCGAGGATGAGCGCCTCGCTCATGCCTCCCCTCCGCGCGGAGCAATGATGTATTCGACCCCGTGGTCCTCAAGCATCCGGGCATGTTCGCCGCTCAACCCGTCATCGGTGACCAGCCTGCCGATCCGGCTCAACGGCAGGGTCACGGTTGGCGGGCGGGCGCTGAACTTGCGGCTGTCGACCAGCACGATCACCTCGTTGGCGCGCTGGCTCATCTCGGCGGTAAAGCGCACCAGAAGGGGGTGCTGCTCCAGCAGTCCGTCCGCCCCGATGCCCAGTGCCCCGACAAAGAACTGAGAGGCGTAGAATCCGTAGTCGGCCCCAGTTGCATCATAAAGGATACCTGGCTCGCGGTGCAGATCGCCACCGCCGACCGTCAACTGGCACGAGCCGTTTTCGCCCAGATAGGCGGCCAAGGGCAGGGAATTGGTGAAAACCCGCACATTGCGATGTGCCAATTCGCAGCCGAACTGATAGCAGGTCGACCCCCCATGCACGATGATCAGGCTGCCATCGCGCACCAGTTGTGCGGCCGCGCGGGCAATGTCGCGCTTTTGTGGGACGGCGATATCGCGATTTTCCATGAAGGGAAGGGCTGCGATCTTGCGCCCGCCTCCCTCCAGTGCGGCAACGCCGCCATAGACTTTGCGAACCCGTCCGGCTTCGTGCAGCTTTTCGATGTCACGCCGCACGGTCGCGCCCGAGACGCCGATGGTTTCCTGCAGATCGCGCACGGATGCAAAGGGTTGCTCACTCAGCAATCCAAGTATCCGCATATGCCGGTCGTTGTCGTTCATCCTTTTCGTGCCTCCCCCTGCAAGATGAGTAACTATAATCAAAGTTGATCTGTCAACGATTAATCTTGATCACCAATGATCAGACTTGCGCTGCATGTGCAGTATCCTTCTGCGCCTGCAAAGCGGGTGGTCAGACGCAATCCATTCGGCCTGAGGTCAAGAAAACCATTTGTAATTAGGCTAATTCGTATGTTTTCGCGGTGTGACGGACTGTGATCGCCGTGGCGAAATGGCGTCCTGCCGCCTCCCTGCCCGCCGCGAACCGCAGGCGGGGCGCGCATCAGCACGTCTTAGCGAGACCCGAATAAATCATTTGTATGATTATATATACATATGTATCTTCCACAGGAATCGAACCGGGGGAGGCGGCGGTGCGGAGACTGGGTATCCATTCCTTTGTCTGGACGGACGGACAAACCCAGCAGGGACTGGAGGCCGCGCTGGAGAAAAGTGCCGGGCATGGCTATCGCGCCATCGAGTTCGCCTATCTGCGCCCGCAGCTTTTCGACCTCGACCGCCTGGCGCAACGCGCGCAGGCGCTGGACATCGCCATCGGCGTGACCATGGGCCTGCCCGGCGACTGCGACGTATCCTCGACCGATCCCGATTGCGTGGCGCGGGGGCGGCAAATGCTGGCCGATGCGGTGACGGCGGTGCGCGACATCGGCGGCGACAAGCTGGGCGGCATCCTTTATTCGGCCCATACCAAATACAACCGCCAGCCGACGGCTGAGGGGTGGAAGAACAGCGTCGATGCGCTGGCCGCGACCGGCGATCTGGCGCGGCAGGCGGGCATCGACGTGGTGCTGGAAATCGTCAACAGGTTCGAGACCAACCTGCTGAACACCACGGCGCAGGGGCTGAAATACCTGGATGATGCCGACAACGCCGCGCTGTCGCTGCATCTGGACACGTTCCACATGAATATCGAGGAGGCCAATCCCGCCGCCGCCATCCGTCTGGCAGGCGACCGGCTGGGCTATTTCCACGTCGGCGAAAGCAACCGCGGCTATCTGGGCGATGGAACCATCGACTTCGATCCGATCTTCGATGCGCTGGAAGAGATCGGCTATGCACGCGACATCGTGTTCGAAAGCTTTTCCGCCGCCATCGTCGACGAAGGGCTGTCGCTGGCCTGCGCGATCTGGCGCGACACCTGGAGGGACAATGACTCGCTGGCCGCCCATGCCCGCCAGTTCATCGAGCTGAAGCGGGCCGAGGCCGCCCGCCGCCGCACCACCAACGGCCGGGCCTGACATGCTGGCCCCCGACGCGCTTGGCCCGACCGTCTGCCTGGGCGAGATCCTGGTCGAGATCATGGCAACCACCTTGGGCGAGGGGTTCCTGGCACCCCAGCCCCTGACCGGCCCCTATCCCAGCGGTGCGCCCGCGATCTTTGCCAGCCAGTGCGGACGGCTGGGCGGGCAGGTGGCGATGGTCGGCGCTGTGGGCGACGACGACTTCGGGCGGCTGAACCTGGCGCGGCTGGCGGTGGACGGGGTCGATGTTTCGGCCGTGGCGATCGACCGCGACTGGCCGACCGGCAGCGCCTTTGTGCGCTACCGCGCCGATGGCAACCGCGATTTCGTGTTCAACATCGCCCGGTCCGCCGCCGCCCGGCTGGAGTGGACGAATGAGGTCGCCGCCCTGATCGCGCGGGCGGGACATCTGCATGTGATGGGATCGGCGCTGACCATGGAACCGGCGCGGGCGATGATCCTGCGCGCGGCGGCGGCGATCAAGGCGCGGGGCGGATCGCTGTCGCTGGACCCCAACCTGCGCAAGGAACTGGACGGGGGTGCCGCGATCGCGGCGGCCTTTGACCGGGTGGCGGGCATGGCCGATCTTATCCTGCCCTCGGGCGAGGAACTGTTCCATGCCGCCGGCGTGGCATCGGGCAGCGAGCAAGAGGCCATATCCGCGCTGTTCACCCGCGGCGCGGCCGAGGTCGTGGTAAAGCGCGGCCGGAGCGGCGCCACCGCCTTTTTGCCCGACGGGGTTCACCATGCCGCCGCCTTTGACGTGGCCGAGGTCGATGCGACCGGCGCGGGCGATTGCTTTGGCGCGGCCTATGTCACCTGCCGCCGTCTGGGAATGCCGGTGACACGCGCGCTGGACTATGCCTGCGCGGCCGGGGCGCGAAACGTCACGGTGCAGGGCCCGATGGAGGGCGCGGGCGGCTTTGCCGACCTGGACAGGTTCATCGCCAGCACGGAAAGACACCCATGACCCCGCTGCAACAGGCCATTTCCCGACCGGGACGGGGCATCACCTCGGTCTGTTCGGCGCATCCGCTGGTGCTGCGGGCCGCGCTGCGGCAGGCGGCGGCCACGGGCGAGCCGGTCCTGATCGAGGCGACCTGCAACCAGGTCAACCATCAGGGCGGCTATACCGGGATGCGGCCCGCCGACTTTGCCGCGCTGGTTCGCCGGCTGGCCGTCGAAGAACGATGCCCCGACCGCCTGCTGATCCTGGGCGGCGACCATCTTGGCCCGAACCCTTGGCGGTCGCTGCCCGCCGATCAGGCGCTCGCCGAGGCCGAGGCCTGCGTCGCGGCCTTCGTCGAGGCGGGCTTTGCCAAGATCCACCTCGACGCCTCGATGGGCTGCAAGGGCGAACGCGCCGCGCTGGACGATGCCACGACCGCCACGCGCGCCGTGCGGCTGGTGCGCCGGGCCGAGGCAGCGGGGACCGCCCCGCTTTATATCATCGGGACCGAGGTGCCGCCCCCCGGCGGCGCCGATCACGCGCTGGACGGCATCGCCCCCACCCTGCCCGATGCCGCGCGCCTGACGGTCGCCGTCCATGCCCGCACCTTTGCCGAGGCGAGGCTGGATGACGCCTGGGCGCGGGTGATCGGCCTTGTGGTGCAACCGGGCGTCGAATTCGGAAACCGCAATGTCATCGCCTATGACCGCCCCGCCGCCGCCGCGCTGGCCGCGCTGTTGCCCGATCTGGGCGGGCTGGTGTTCGAGGCGCATTCGACCGACTACCAGCCCGAGACGGCCCTGCGCGCCCTGGTTCTGGACGGCTTCCGCATCCTGAAGGTCGGCCCCGAACTGACCTTTGCCCTGCGCGAGGTGCTGTTCGCGCTGGACCTGATCGCCTCGGATCTGGTGCCGGGCTATGGCGACCGGCCGCTGGCCCGCGTGATGGACCGCGCCATGCTGGACGATCCCGGGCATTGGCAGGGGCACTATGCACCCTCGGGGGAAGATGCCCGGCTGATGCGGCAATATTCGCTGTCGGATCGCATCCGCTATTACTGGCCCACGCCGGCGGCGATGGCGGCGGTGGAGGCGCTGCGCGCGGCGCTGACCGGCCGCAGCATCCCGGCGCCGCTTTTCTGGCAGCACATGCCCGCCGCCGCGGGCTTCGCGGATCGCCCGGCCGATCCCGACACGATCATCATCGACCGTATCGGCGCGGTCCTTGACCGCTATCGCGCCGCCTGTCTGGGCGGCAATGGAGGAACGCAGAATGACGCTTGAGAAATTCCGGCTGGACGGCAAGGTCGCGCTGATCACCGGGGGCAACCGGGGGATCGGGCTGGCCATTGCCGAGCTGTTCGTCGAGGCGGGCGCGCAGTGCCTGCTGACCAGCCGCAGCGAGACCGATGGCCTGCGCCGCCTGCTGGCAGAGAACCCGGACAGGACCGCCTGGCACCGCGCCGACGTGACCGACGAGGCCGCGCCCGATGCGATGGTCAAGGCCGCCCTGGACCGTTTCGGGCGGCTGGATGTGCTGGTGAACAACGCGGGCATCGCGGACAATGGCGATTTCCACGATTTCGACGATGCGCGGCTGAAGGCGATCATCGACACCAACCTGACCGCACCTTTCCGCATTGCCCGTGCGGCCATCCGGCCGATGCTGGCGCAAGGATCGGGGTCCATCGTCAACATCGGCTCGATCTCGGGCTATGTCGCCAACACGCCGCAGTTGCAGGTGGCCTATAACGCCAGCAAGGCGGCGGTGCATCAGATGAGCACGGTCATGGCCTTTGAATATGCCGGGCGCGGCATCCGGGTGAATGCGCTGGCGCCGGGCTATGTCATCTCGGACATGACCGCCGGGGGGATCGCCAAGCCCGACTGGAACCGCATCTGGACCGAGAACACGCCGATGGGCCGCTTTGCCCGCCCCGAGGAAATGGCGACCTGCGCGCTGTTTCTGGCATCGGATGCGGCCAGCTATGTGACGGGCGCGGTGCTGGTGGCCGACGGCGGCTATCTTACGCGTTGAAGGAGGAAGATCATGGCAGAGAAACTTGACGGCAAGGTCGCGCTGATCACCGGCGCGGCATCCGGCATCGGGCTGGCGACGGTGCGGGCGCTGCTGGCGCAGGGCGTGCGGGTGGTGCTGGCCGACCGCGACAAGGCCGCGCTGGACCGGCTGGCGGCGGAACTGGGGGCCGGGGCGATCCCCTTGGTTACCGATCTGCTGGATGCCGAAAGCTGCGCCGCGATGGTGCCGCAGGCGCTGGAAAAGGCCGGGCGCATCGACATTCTGCATTGTAACGCGGGCACCTATATCGGCGGCGACCTGACCGAGACCGACCCCGCCGCCATCGACCGGATGCTGAACCTGAATGTCAATGCGGTGATGAAGAACGTCCATGCCGTGATCCCGCACATGGTGGAACGCGGCAGCGGCGACATCATCGTCACCTGTTCGGTCGCGGGCCATTTCCCCGTCCCGTGGGAGCCGGTCTATTCCGGCTCCAAATGGGCGATCACCTGTTTCGTCCAGACCATGCGGCGGCAGTTGAACAAAAAGGGCATCCGCGTGGGCCAGGTATCCCCCGGCCCGGTGATTTCCGCCCTGCTGGCCGACTGGCCCGAGGAGAACCTGCGCAAGGCAAAGGAATCCGGCAGCCTGATCGAACCGGAAGAGGTGGCGGATGCCATCCTCTACATGCTGACGCGGTCGCGCAATGTCACCATCCGCGACATGATCGTCCTTCCCACCAACTTCGACATCTGATCCGCCATGGATGATTTCAAAGAATTGACGGTCCTTGTGACCGGGGCGGCAGGCGGCATCGGCCGAGCCATGGCCGAAGGGTTCGCCGCGGCAGGCGCGCGGCTGGCATTGGTGGATGTGAACGACGCCGCCCCGCTGGCGGCAGAACTGGGAACCGATCACCGGGCATGGCGGCTGGATCTGGGCGATCCCGCCGCTATCGCCCGCGTGGTGCCGGAAATCGGCAAGGCGATGGGGATCGACATCCTGATCAACAATGCGGGCCTTGGCATCATCTTTCCGGGCGAAGAGATGCGGCTGGCCGACTGGGATGCGACCATGGCCATCAACCTGCGCGCGCCATGGCTGATGGCGGCGGCGGCCTTGCCCTGGCTGAAACGGTCGGGACGGGGGCGGGTGGTCAACATCTCGTCCCAGGCGGGGGTGATCGCGATCAATGAACACGCAGCCTATGGGGCCAGCAAGGCGGGTCTGAACCTGCTGACCAAGGTGCTGGCGGTGGAATGGGCCCGGTTCGGGATCACGGTGAACGCCATTGCGCCCACTGTCGTGGAAACGCCGATGGCGCTGGTCGGCTGGGCTGGGGAAAAGGGCGAACAGGCGCGGCGCGACATTCCCGTGGGCCGGTTCGCCAAGCCTGCCGAAATCGCGGCGGCGGCGCGCTATCTGGCATCAAGCGATGCGGGGATCGTCACGGGCGAGGTGCTGATGGCCGACGGCGGTTATTCCGTGCGCTGAGCCAGTGCAGGCAGCAGCGCGTCGGCCATCCCTGACAGGTCGTCCAGCACGGCGACCGCGCCCGCCTCGCGCAGCAGGCGGGCGTGGTCGTCGCGCGCCCCGTCCAGGTGACTGCCGCCGGTAAAGCCAACGGCGCGCATCCCCGCGGCACGGGCGCCCGCGATGCCATGCGGCGAATCCTCCATCACCGCGCAACCCTCGGGCGCGATCCCCAGCCGCTCTGCCGCGAACAGAAAGATGTCGGGCGCGGGCTTGCCACGGGCCACCTGCTCGGCGCTGACGGCGCGGCCCTGAAACAGCCGGTCAAGGCCGGTCAGACGCAGCGCCGCGTGCATCCGGCGCAGCGAACTGCCCGTCGCGATCGCCATGGGAGTGCCGCGCGCCTGCAACCCGGCCAGCAGATCGGCCGCGCCGGGAACAAGGGCCAACCCCTGTTCATAACGCTCCAGCAACCGCTCCTCGAACGAGGCGGCGAAATCCGGCATCCCGGCCTGGCTGCTGCGGCGGGCCACCATGGCGGCGATGGTCTGGATCGAAAGACCCAGAACATCGCGCCGCAGATCGGCCGGACTTGTCCCCGCGCCCCGCTCGGCCATCAGGCCGGCCAGCGTGTCCAGCGCCATGGATTCGCTGTCCACCAGACAGCCGTCCATATCGAAGATGACGGCCCGCATTGGCATCAGTTCACGCGCAGTTCGGTCTTGCGATCGAACAGATGCACCTTTGCCGGGTCGATGACGAAGCCGATGTTCTGGCCCGGAGCGGCGGCGATCCGGTCCTTGACCACCGCGTCGATCATGTCATCCCCGATGCGGGCAAAGACCTGGGTTTCCGATCCGGTGGGTTCGGTGACCACGACCGAGACGGGCACCCCGCCGTCGCCGATGGCGATATGTTCGGGGCGGATGCCATAGACCAGTTCGGACCCATCGGGCAGGTCGGTCGCAGGCAACGGCAGGATTTGCCCGCCGGGGGTGCGGAACACCCGCCCGCCCGCCTGGGTCGCGATCTGTCCATGCAGGAAGTTCATGGAGGGAGAGCCGATGAACCCCGCGACAAACATGTTGTCGGGCCGGTCATAAAGCTCCAGCGGGGCGCCGATCTGCTCGACCCGGCCCGCGCGCATCACCACGATCTTGTCGGCCATGGTCATCGCCTCGATCTGGTCGTGGGTGACATAGACGATGGTGGTTTTCAGCCGCTGATGCAGCTCCTTGATCTCGACCCGCATGGTCACGCGCAGCTTGGCATCCAGGTTCGACAGCGGTTCGTCGAACAGGAACACCTGCGGGTCGCGCACGATGGCGCGGCCCATGGCGACGCGCTGCCGCTGCCCGCCCGAAAGCTGTTTCGGATAGCGGTCGAGCAGATGCGCAAGGTCCAGAATGCCCGCCGCGCGCTTGACCTTTTCCTCGATCTCGGCCTTTGGCCGCTTGGCCATTTTCAGCGGAAAGCCTATGTTTTCACCCACCGTCTTGTGGGGGTAAAGCGCATAGGACTGGAACACCATCGAGATGTCGCGGTCCTTTGGCGGCATGTCGTTGACCACGCGGCCGCCGATGGAAATGGTGCCGTCGCTGATTTCCTCCAGCCCTGCCAGCATCCGCAGCAGCGTGGACTTGCCGCAGCCCGACGGGCCGACCAGCACGACGAATTCGCCGTCCTTGATATCGGCGCTGACGCCGTGCATCACCTCGACCGCGCCGAAACGCTTGATGACGTTCTCGATCTTTACATCGGCCATGGGTTCAATCCTGTTGCGGCAGTTCGATCTGCATCTTCACATCGCCGGGCGGGGCCGAAGCGGCGATTTCAAAGGCGCGAACGCTGTCCTTGAAATCGAAGGTGCGGGTGATCAGCGGTTTCACGTCGATGGCGCCCGAGGCGATCATGTTGACGCAGCGCGGGAAGGCGTGGGCATAGCGGAAGATGTTTTCCACCCGCGCCTCGCGCACCATTGCGGCGCCCGCGTCATAGGCGATGGGGTCAGGCTGACCGCCGATCAGCACGACGCAGCCACCCGGCGCCAGCGGGGCAAAGATCCCCGCCGCAGCCTTGGGCGACCCTGTCGCCTCGAACAGCACATCGGCGCCCCAGCCGTCGGTTTCCTTCAACACGCGGGCGGCCAGATCCTCGGTTCCCACATTCACCGGAATGATCGCGCGCGACAGGCTGGCGGCGATGTCCAGCTTGGGCTGGGCGATGTCGCTGACATAGACCCGCGCGCAGCCCCCGGCCAAGGCCGACAGGGCGGTGACAAGCCCGATAGGCCCGGCCCCCATCACCACGCCCACGTCACCGGGACGGATGCGGGCCTTGGTTGCTGCATGGACGCCGACGGCCAGCGGCTCGACCATCGCTCCTTCGGCAAAGGACACGTTGTCGGGCAGCTTGAAGGTGAACGCCTCGGGGTGAACGCAGGTGGGCCGCAGGATGCCGTGAACGGGCGGCGTCGCCCAGAACCGCACCGCGGGGTCGATGTTATACATGCCCATCCGCGTCGCGCGGCTGTTCGGGTCGGGGATGCCCGGCTCCATGCACACCCGGTCGCCGGGTTTCAGCGTCGTGACCTCGGCCCCCGTCTCGATCACGGTGCCCGATGCCTCATGCCCCAGGATCATCGGGGCGTTGACGACGAAGGGCCCGATCCGGCCGTGAGCATAGTAATGCACGTCCGACCCGCAGATGCCGACCGTGTGCAGGCGGATGCGCACGTCGCGGGGGCCGAGCGTTTCCTCCACCCGGTCGATTTCCGGAAAATCACGCAGCGACAGTTCGTGCACGCGTTCAAGCACAAGCGACTTCATGGCCTAGCCTTTGCGGATGATATGAACGGCAAGGACCAGCGAGATCGCGACGCAGATCCAGATCGACAGGCCCAGCGGTTCCAGAAACCGCAGCCACAGCAAGGACAGGCCCGCCCAGATCACCACGCTGATGAACAGCCGGTCGAACCAGTTGGTTTCAATGGGCAGGAAGCCGGGTTTCCTTTGGGACATGATCTATCCTTTCACCGCGCCGAAGGTCAGACCGGCCACGATATGCCGCTGCACCAGGCTGAACACGATCAGCGCGGGGATCAGCGTGAATACCGAGATCGCCGCCATGATTCCCCAGTTGGTGCCGGTGGTGGTGACATATTCCGACAGCCCGGTGGTCAGCGTGCGTGCGTTGAAGTTCGTCAGCGTCGCGGCCAGCAGGTATTCGTTCCACGCGAACACCCAGGTCAGGATCAGCGTCACCGCCAGACCGGGGCGAGCCAGCGGGAACACGATCTCTCCGATCACCCGCAGGGGGCTGGCGCCATCGACATAGGCGGCCTCGTCCAGTTCCTTGGGGATGCCGTCCAGCGTGGGCCGCAGGGTCCAGATCGCAAACGGCAGGTTAAAGGTGCAATAGACCAGGATCATGCCCAGCCGGGTATCGGCCAGCTTGAAGTCCCCGATCCGGTAGACCTGCGTCAGCAGCAGGAACAGCGGCAGCAGGAACACCGCGGGCGGGGCCATGCGGTTGGTGATCGTCCAGAAAAAGATGCTTTCCTTGCCGCCGAAATCGAACCGGGTCAGCGCATAGCAGGCCAGAAACCCCAGCGTCGTGCACAAGAGCGCATTCCCCGACGAGATGATCAGCGAGTTCAGCATATACCCGCGCAGCGTGGGGTTGTTCAGCACGTCGATGTAGTTCTGCCAGTACAGCGAATCCAGCCAGACCGAAGGCGTTGAAAACAGCTCCATCGCCGGTTTGACCGAGATCACGAACAGCCAGTAGATCGGGAACAGCGTCACGAAACTGATCGCGGCAAAGAACAGGACCGACAGCCAGGGATTGTTCTTTTTCATCGGCCTAGCCCTTTTTCGTGCGGGGTGCGATCAGGCCAACATACATCAGCCAGCAGACCACGATGGTGAGATACAGCACGACGACCGAGATGGCGGAGCCATAGCCGTAATTCGTGCGCGGAAAGACTTCCTTGAAGATGTGGACGCCGACATAGCGGGTCGCCGATCCGGGGCCGCCGCCCGTCAGCATCAGCACCTCGTCCACGGTGCGCAGCGCATCCATCATGCGGATGAACACCGTCGCCAGGATCGCCGGGCGGATCATCGGCAGGGTGATGTGCCAGAAGATCTGCCGCTTGTTCGCGCCATCGACCTGCGCCTGTTCAAACGGGTCCGATGGCAGGGATACCAGCGCCGCGATCAGGGTCAGCGTCACCAGCGGGGTCCAGTGCCACACATCCATGATCACCGTCAGGATAAAGGCCTGAAGCGCGTTCTGCCCGATGTTCAGATCATAGCCGATCCAGTCGCGCAGAACCGCCGGGATGATCCCGATCGACGGCGTGGTCATCAGCTTCCATACGGAACCGACGATGATCGGCGCCATGATCAGGGGCAGGGTGTGGATGGTGCGGAAGAGCGCCTTGCCGGGAAAGTTGCGCATGAACTGCTGGGCTAGGAAATAACCCAGGATCAGCTCGGACACGACCGCAAAGAACACGAAGGCGGCGGTCACCCCCAGCGAGGCCATGAACTGCGCGTCGAACACTAGACGGCGATAGTTGGTGGCCCAGTTGAACTTCATGTCCGGGCTGGCGCCGAAGGGGTTCCATTGGTGGAACGACACGAACAGCACGTAAAGGAACGGCACCACGCCGAACAGGAACAGGATCAGCAGCGTGGGGGCCAGCAGAACCCAGCCCAGTCTGTTGGATTGCATGGTGTCCTCGGGCCGGACGGGCAGTTCGGGGTGAAAAGGGGGGGAATGGGCCGCCGCGGGCATCGCCACGGCGACCCATCCGGGAGGACCGTCTTATTGACGGTAGCCCAGGTCGGTCAGTTCCTGTTCGGCCTTTGCCGCCATCTGGTCCAGACCGGTGTCGGGGTCGATCTTGCCGGTCAGGATGTCATAGAAGATCGGCGCGGTCGCTTCGCGCAGCTGGCCGTGGAACGGATAGGGCGGTGCGCCGCCGAACAGCTTGCCGTCGTCGCGCATCATGTCGAAATAGCCGTTCAGCTTGGTGTTCAGCTCTTTCACCTTGGGATCGTCATAGGTCGCCGTCATGGTGATCCGCGATCCGGCCAGCGTCCAGTCAGCCTGGATCTCGGGCTCGGCGATGAACTGCAGGAACAGGGCCGCCGCCTTCTGGTTCTTCGACGTGACGGGAAGACCGAAGGCGCCGCCGTCATAATAGCCGATATAGCCCTTGCCGGCCTCTGCCGCTTCGAGCACGCCGGGTTCCAGCGGGGGAAGGGCGACGCCGATCTTGCCCACAACCTTGGACTTGCTGGCATCGGTGCCGATCCAGGCGACGTTCTCGCCATAGACCAGACCTTGTGCCGCGCGGCCCGCGGCCATGGTGGTCGCAACTTCGGACCAAGTGGATTGCACCGATTCCGGCGGGGCGATGTCGCGCAGGTGCAGCCACCATTTCAGCGCGGTCTTGGCTTCGGGCGAGTTCATGCGGCCACCGTTTTCCACCGATGCCGCATAGTTGTTGGAGGCGTCGATCCCCCAGTTGTAGACGCCGAAGGTCGGCGCGACGGATTCGAAGAATTCATACCACGACGCCGGGTGCCCGGTATGGGCCTGTGCGGTGGTGCCCCACAGTTCCAGATTGTGGTCCTTGCCCCATTGGGTAAAGAACTCTGCAATCTCGGTATATTCCGCATGGGTCTTGGCGGGGGCCAGGTCGCGCCCGGTCTTTTCCTTGAACGCCTTCTGGATCTCGGGGTCCGAGAACAGGTCGGTCCGATAGACGTAAGGTTTGACGAACGCCTCCATCGGCATGCCGTAAAGATCGCCGTTCGCGCCGCGGAAATAGTTGGCAAAGCTGGTCAGCCCCGCCTCGTCATAGCTTGGCACCTTCAGGTTCGGATTGTCCTTCAGGATCTGGGTCAGATCGACCAGAAAGTTCCGCGACAGATAGGCATAGATGATGTCCTGCTCGATATAGACGAAATCATAGATGCCGGTCCCGGCCTCCATGTCCTTGATCGCCTTGTCGTACATCTGGTCCCACGAGGTGGTTTCCAGATCGACGGTGATCCCCGTGAGCTCCTTGAACTTCGGCGCCAGCGTGTCGCGCACATAGTTCGAGGCAGGCGTCGATTCCGTGACGCCATGCAGGGTGACGCCGCTGAATTCGCTGCCTGCGGTCTTGTAGAAATCGGTGTCGAAGGCCATGGCGCTGGTCGTGCCAAGGCACAGGGCCAGCGCCGGAGCGCCCAGCCTGAAAGCTATCGTCATTCCTGATCCTCCCGGTTTTTTCAAGGCGACAGCCCGTTCGCAAGGGCCGTCCTCTTCGCCTCGCCGACACCTTGCAGAGGAAAGGAGATTCCCGCAAGAAAAAAATTGCATATGTATGCTATAAAATACATATGTAAGAACGTGACCATTGACGGTTGGCGATCCGCGTGGAAGATGCGCGAATGACGAACGGTCCCGCACCCGATACCGATGCCTTCACCGCCGAAGTGTGTTGGCACTACTATATTAACGAGATGACCCAGGCCGAGATTGCCAAGCTGTTGGGTGTCACGCGGCTGCGGGTGAACCAGTCGATCCAGCGGGCGCGGGCCTCGGGCATGGTCAGGATCGAAATCGACTCCCCTTTCCTGCCCCGGTTCGAGCAGCAGACGGCGCTTCAGGACCGCTATGGGCTGGATATGGCCATCGTCGCCCCCACGCACCCCGACCATTACGATTACCACAGCCCGGCCGGGGCCGCGCTGGCCAGCTATCTGTCAGAACGCTTGCGCAGCGGCGAGTGGGAACGGATCGGCGTGTCCTGGGGGATGACCCTGCAATGCGCGATCGAGCGGATGATGCCGCAAAGCCAGCCGGACCTTGAGATCATCTCGATGATCGGGGGGACGGGGCGGGGGGAATCGTTCAACACCTTCGGCATCGCCTCGGGCTTTGCGCGCCAACTGGGGGCCAGCTATTCGCTTCTGGCGGCGCCGGTCTTTCTGGCTCCGCAGGTGGACCGCGCCGCCTTTCTGTCGCAACAGAGCTTTGTCGAGCATTACGAGAAACTCGGCCGTCTGGATGCCGCGATCATGACCGCCAGCGACATTTCCGAAAACAGCTATCTGATCCGCGCCGGCCTGCCGTCCACGGTCAGCGGCGCGGATCTGATCCGCGCCGGAGTGATCGGGGATGTCGTAGGACGGTTCCTGAACGAGGCTGGCGAAACCGTCGACACGCCGCTTGCCGCCTGCACCATCGGGATCGAACTGGATGTTTTGCGCGCCGTGCCCGTGCGCATCCTTGCCGCCGCGGGTCGCCACAAGGTCACAGTGATCCGCGCGATCATGAAAGCGGGGCTCGCCAACGTGCTGATCACCGACGATGTGACTGCGGAACTGCTCTTGGCCTGATACCGGGACGCTGCGGTGAGGGTCGACGCGGGTAGCCGCAAATACTTGTGAGGTCAGGACTTTTCAAAATTGGTGCGCATAAGTGGTGGTTTGGGCGCATTAACTTTGACCCGGTATGGGCTGCATTCATTTTTTCGACAATCAGGCACTCGATCGCGGCAGATGGAAACTTGCGCGCGGCTTTCCGCGAATGGCCGATCTTCGGCGAGGGTTGTCCGTTCGCCTCGGAGGTGTCGTTGTCCTCGCCGAGGCGGAAAGTGCAATAGGCAGCGCGAAATCGACAGTGATCTTCCGTTCACGCTGCGCAAGCCCGAAAGACAGAGGCCTGAGGGCCTTTCTGTTGGCCATAGCCCTCGCCGCAATCGTCATCTTCTGGCGATGCTGCAGGAACCTGTCCTGACCCTGACAGCACCCATGGGGTTTATAGGGTCCATATAGCCCAAAAGGCGGCAACTCCGCCGTGGCCGGGACGGCGCAATACCGGTCGTGCTGCCCGACCATCCTTGCAATGCGTTGACATGGCTTCTTGTTATTCGCTATCGCCGAGGGGACGGTTCCCTTCGGGGACGAAATAGGGAACGCAGTAGGGCCATCCCGATCTGCGGCTGCCCCCGCAACTGTAAGCGGCGAGTCCGGCGCATCAAGCCACTGGGTCAAACCGGGAAGGCGCACCGGACGCAGAACCGCGAGCCAGGAGACCTGCCGTCAGCCATATTCACGAGCGGGCACACCAGGCGGGGGTTCCAGGTGGGCGGTCAGAAGCAGGCATAGCCTTGCGCAGGGCAGCAGTCCGCAGTGACGTGCAATACGCCTTTCGGAGGTGACAATGCCGTCCCTTTCCGCCCGCCATCTGCGGATATTGTTGCTTGTTTCCTCAGCAGTCACACCACTTTCATGCCTGAGCGCGGATTATGCCTGGCAGGATCCGATGCCCTATATGGGCACGCCCCTGCGCGACGGCCGGATCGTTTCGGGAACCCGGCACCTCAACTACAACGTCGATGATGCGAAGGACCGTTTCAGCGACCGCTGGGTGCAATTGCGCAGCGAATGGACGCCTTGGGATGCCGTGTCGGTCACGGCCACGCTTTACGGCATCGGCTCCCGCCGCGATTTCCGCAATGCCGAAACCTATCTGTGGGATCCGGCGACCGACACCGTGACGGTCGACGAATTCCGCGCCATCCGGCAAAAGCAGGACCAGACCGGCCTGCGCACCGAAGCCGCGTTCGACTACACCCTCGGCGGGCTGAACGGCCGCACCGTTGCAGGGTTCGACGTGAACCACGCGACGTCCTCTTACGCCGACTATTCCAGCTATGGCGCGGTGGAGGTCAATCCGTTCGATCCCGATCCGGGCAGCTTTCCGGCCGGGGCGATGCAGGCCATTCTGGGCGCGCCCCGCCGGTTTGAGCTTCAACTGACCAGAAAGTTCTAAGCCGTGGCGCAAGACGACACGATGGCGCTGCTCGACTCCCTGCTCGGGGCGGGCGATCACGTCTGGAGTATCGGCACATCGGCAGGCGTGATCGGGGTCACGCCGGCCGGTTCTTCGATGGTTGACGGACCCACGATGTGGACCGGGCAGGTGGGCCTGCGGTTGCAAGGCATACCCCGGCTTCTGGCATTCGAGACGCTCAGTTCCGATCCGGCGGGATGGAATCACGGCATCGCGCTTTGCGTCGCCGCACCTTCGCCCGCGCGCCGGGCCGGGGTCATCACATCGCTGGGGCCGGACAGCGGCGCGATCCGCCCGCAGGATCGCAACCTGCCGCTGTTCGATCTGGGGCTGGGGCATCAGGGTGTCTCCCACCTGCTGCTGCGCCCCGCGCCTGAAAGGGTTGAAAGCCTGCGCAGTCTCTGCGGTTTGGCGTGGCAAGATGCGATCCCTCGGCTGGATGGCCGCGCCGGCTGCTGGATCGTGGAAACCCCGCTCGCCCGTCTGGAACACCGCGCGGTCGAAGGGCCGCCGCCGTTTCACACCTTTCCTGCCCAAACCGGGCTGACGACCCATCCGCGCACCACACCGATGCCGGATGGCCTCGTGCCGGTGGCGCATGTCTTTCCGCCCCATCCGCTGCGCCAGCGGCCGGGCGTTCCCCAGGCCTTCGATCCCGAACGGCATCGGACTTTTCAGGCGATCCTTGAACGCCATGGCCGCGCCGACCTCTGGGCGCTGAAGCAATCCGTCCTCGCCGCGCTGCGCGAGGGGCGCGACATTCCCGCGGCGCGCGACCGGCATTCCGCCGCAGTGATCCGCGTCACGCTGCGGCAGGCCCTGCACATCGGCGTCAGACCCGCGCCGGAAATCCTGCGCGAGCGCGACCGCGCCCTGTTCCGCGCCATGGAGAGGCGGGAATGACCCCGCTCACCCGCCGCTTTCTACTGGCTTCGGGCGGCGCTGGCCTTGCCTCTGTCCGCCGCCGCGCCGCGCCGGATCGTGACGACCGAGCTTGTGCTGACCGAAACCGCACTTGCGCTGGATCTGCCGATCATGGCCGCTGACACGGGGCGCGGATCGGCGGCGCAAGCACTGATTGCCGATCTGGACAACCGCCTCGCGCCGCTACCCGCGCCGCCCGCCGAGCCGGTCATATTGACCCGCGTGATGGAGATGGGCGAAGCGCGCTGGCCTTTTCCCGCGGCTCTCTGCCCGGCGACGTGCTGGCGGGTTTGGGCGTGGCGAATGCCTTTCCCGATGCCGGGCCGTTCGGGGCCATAACGGTGGGCCTTGATCGGCTGGTCGGCGCGGGAACCGTACTGGGCGGGCTGAATGCGGCGCTGGCGCTGTTTCGTCACGAGGTGCTGCAAAGCCTGTTCCTGTGGCAAGGGAGAAATCTTGCCCAGACCGGCTGGTCGGGCGTCCGGATACTGGTTGTGACGCTGGCCCTCGGCGCCCCGCTTTGCCTGCTGGCCGCGCGTGCCTTGCGGGTAATCGAGGCGGGCGAAGATACGGCGCGCAGTCTGGGTTTGCGCCCCAGACGCTGGCGGCTGGCGGTGTCGGTGCTGGCCGTCGCCATGGCCTCGGCCGTGACGGCGGTGATCGGCGTCTTTACATTTCTGGGCCTGATCGCGCCGCTGGTTGCGCGTCTGCTGTCGCGGGGGCGCGCCCCGGCGACGGACTCGGCGCTGACCGGGGCCGGGCTGCTGGCGCTGGCGGATCAACTGGCGCAGCGCCTGCCCGGCGCGTTTCCGCTGCCGTTGGACAGCATGCTGGTGCTGGCTGGCTCGCTGATGCTTCTGTCGCTGTTGCGGAGGTTGCCGTTCGAACCGACCGAGGTGGGGACGCCTGCGCAGGCATTGCGGCTGCCCCGCCTGTCACCCACGACCCTGGCCTTGGGCGCTACGTTGACACTGACCGCGGCCCTGACGCTGGGCCGCACGCCCGAAGGGGGGCAGATCAGCGTGATGCCGATGCTGGACTGGCGGTTGCCCCGAGTTATGGCCGCGTTGACCGCAGGCATGGCATTCGGGGGCGCGGGGGCGCTGTTGCAGCGGCTGACCGCGAACAGGCTGGCGAGGCCGGAGCTTCTGGGCATCTCGACCACCGCCTCGCTGGGTCTGCTGCTGTGGGTTCTGTTCGCGGGCAGCACCGGCCGGGCGGGGCTGTTTCTGGCCACAGGGCCGGGCGCCCTAGCGGGGCTGGGACTGATCACCACGGTTGTGGCGCGGCGGAGGTTTTCACCGCGCCACCTGCTGCTGGCGGGGCTGGCGGTAACGACGCTGTTTTCGGCGCTGCTGTCGCTGCTGCTGGCCTCAGGCCACCCGATGGCGGGGCAGCTTCTGGGATGGCTGTCGGGGTCGACCTATCGCGCGGCCATGGCCGATGCCGCGCCCGCCCTTGGCCTGGCGCAGCTTTCCACGGGAGTGGCGATGGCTGCACGATCTGAACCTTGCCGCGCGCTTTTGCGACGATCTTCTGGCGGTGCGGGATGGGCAGGTGATCGCCCATGGGCCAGTCGACGAGGTTCTGCGCCCCGACATATTGGCCAAAACCTTCGATGTGCCGATGCGGGTGATCCGCGATGGCCGCGATCTGGTCCTTATCGCGCAGGCAGGGCCGTAACGCACGGAAATCGGCAATCCGACAGCCGATACGCCTGACTGCCGGGCTGTCTCATGCGCCGTTGCCCCCGCTTATGGATTGCGGGTGTCGGCAGAACGATAAACGCGGCCTCATTCGGGCGGGAAAGCAATCTTCGGCATCATGACTTCGACATGCAGGCCGTCGGGAGACCAGCGTCGAGTCATCGTCCACCCCGACATCTCGACGACGTTGCGGACAAGACTGGTTCCAAAGCCCTCGCCTTCGGGGTCGGCGGTAATTCCCGGACAGCCGCTTTCCCGCCAGTCAAGCAGGATTGCCGCCGCCGTCTCGCTCCATCGCAGGTGGAGCTTACCGCCCTCGGCGCCAAGCGCCCCGTGCTTCAGCGAATTGGTCGCCAGCTCATGGATCAGCAGCACAAGCGAGTTCAGCACATTTTGCTGCATCGCGGCCGAGGCGCCCTCCTGCGTCACCTGCCCCTTATAAGGGGCAAGCACCGCACCACAGACTGCAAGGGGATCGAAATCCGTATCGACCCTTGCCTGATCGCGCTGCATCAGCAACTCTGTCGCGCGAGCCAGGGCAAAGATGCGCTGCTTGACGTTGCCCAGAACCTCGGTCGCGGAATCGGTCGTGCCGGCCTGACGCTTGGCCATGGCGATCAGGCCCGTCACCACGGCAAAGAGATTCTTGATGCGGTGCATCATCTCGCCGGCCAGAACCTCCCTGGCCATCAGTGCGGCCTGAAATTCGTCTGCAGTGCTTTGTAGCCGGGCCTTTGTCCTGACAAGGTCAAGCTCGTGCAGCCGCTGTTCGGTGACATCGCGCGACACGCAGACGATGTCGGACACTTTGCCATCGGCACCGATCAGCGGTGTCAACATGTTGTCCCAGAACTGCGGGGCCATTCCCGGCAGTTCGCTCTTGCCCGGAAAGCGCGCGGTTTCGCCGGCCCTGGCCACATCCAGCGCGGCGGCCCCCGCCGGGCGCACCTCTTCAGGCAGCAGCGCCAGCCAGGTCATGCCGAAGCCATGCCCGGGCGACACACCAAGGGCATGACATCCGGCAAGGTTCATGTGGCGCAGTTGGCCCGAGGGCGACAGGATCTTGATGCAGTCGATGCTGGTGTCGAGCATCTTGCCCAACAGATCGTCGCGCCCCTGCAGATCGGCCAGTCGGCGCAGGTAGCCGTCCACCGGAAAGGCGGTGATCAGCAAGGTATCCGCCACGTCCCCATCGCCAAGCTCCGAAACACCGATGGCGAAGCACTGCCAGTCGGCGCCGGGGGCCATCAGCCGGCATTCCCGAAGCTCGCCCGCCGCTGCGCCCCGACGCGACATCAGCTCGTCAAGCGCCTCCTCGTCATCGGGATGCACATGGCTCCTCCAGGTCTGGGATTGCGCTTTCCAGAACGCGTGCCACCGCCGGTTTGCCGCGATCAGCTTGCCGCTGCGGTCGGACAGGCAGGCCATCTGGGGCACGGCCTCCAGCCAGCCCGGCGCGGGGGGCGGCGGGTCGCTCATGTCGACGAAAGGCGGTTCCACGGCGTCGTCAGGGCGGTCTGTGTGCGACAAACGCATCCTGGTTACCTCACATGGTGCAACGGGGGTAGGCTGCCGCAAGGTGCGGCAGACCTGCTGACCCAGTTTGCCAGATAACCACACCTTTCCTGCCAAGCGCAGTATAAATGCGCCGTCATGGTTTCAGCGAGCGACAGGGGCGGGTCCGTCGCCCCGGACAAGCTGTCGCTCGCGGAAACGCGATGGTGGGGGTCGTTGACGAACATTTCATGAACATTTATCCTGCTCCACATGGGAAAAAGTCTTCGGGACAAGCTGGCCATCCTGTCGGATGCGGCGAAATACGACGCCTCCTGCGCCTCCTCCGGGGGTGAAAGGCGTGATTCCCGCAAGGGCGGGCTCGGCTCCTCGGGCGGCAGCGGCATCTGCCACGCCTATACGCCCGACGGGCGCTGCATCAGCCTGCTGAAGATCCTGATGACGAATTTCTGCATCTTCGACTGCGCCTATTGCATCAACCGCGTGTCCTCCAATGTCGAGCGGGCGCGGTTTTCGGTTGAAGAGGTGGTGACGCTGACGCTGGAGTTCTATCGGCGCAATTATATCGAGGGGCTGTTTCTTTCGTCGGGGATCATCCGCTCGCCCGATCAGACCATGGCCGACATGGCGCGCATCGCCCGCAGTCTGCGTCAGGATCATGGGTTCAAGGGGTATATCCACCTCAAGACCATTCCCGATGCCGCGCCCGATCTGATCCGCGAGGCGGGGCTTTACGCCGACCGGCTGTCGATCAACGTCGAACTGCCGCAGGATGCGGCCTTGCGCCGCTTCGCGCCCGAGAAACGGCCCGAGACCATTCGCGCCACCATGGCGCAGGTGCGGCTGGAACGCGAGGCGGCCAAGGACAAGACCCTGACAGGCAAGCGCCCGCCGCGGTTCGCCCCCGCGGGCCAGTCGACCCAGATGATCATCGGCGCCGATGCCACCGACGATGTCACCATCCTGAAAAGCGCAACCCGGCTTTATGCGGGTTACAAACTGCGGCGGGTTTATTACTCGGCCTTTTCGCCCATTCCCGATGCGTCATCGGCCCTGCCGCTGATCCAGCCGCCGCTGTTGCGCGAACACCGGCTGTATCAGGCCGACTGGCTGCTGCGTTTCTATGGTTTCACCGCCGAAGAGATCGCGACAGGCGCAGAGGACGGGCATCTGGATCTGGAAATCGACCCGAAACTCGCCTGGGCGCTGCGGCATCGCGGGCTTTTCCCTCTGGATGTGAACCGCGCGGCAAAGGACATGCTGCTGCGGGTGCCCGGTTTCGGCACGCGCACGGTGGACCGGATCCTGGGCGTGCGGCGGTCGCGCGCGCTGCGGTATGAAGACCTCGCCCGGATGGGTGCGCTGATGAAGAAGGCGCGGCCTTTCATCGCGCTTCCCGGCTGGTCGCCGGGCGCGCTGACCGACAGCCGCGATCTGCGCGCACGGTTCGCCCCGCCGCCCGAACAGCTTTCGCTGCTGTGACCTATGCCGTCGCCCTGCCCGAACGCGGGCGGTTCGAGGCCTGGCGCGCCGCTGCCCGGATCGCCATCAGCCATCGCATCCCCCCCGCCGAAATCGACTGGGCCGCGGCAGGCGGCCTGTTCGCGGTGCTTCCCCTGCCCGCGGCGCCCGGCCCGCATCAGGCGCGGGTGCCGCAGGGATTCGTCAAGCTGGCGGGTTCGGTGATCTGGCATTCCTCTGCCGACCGGCTGGCGCTGCTGTATCAGGCGCTCTGGCAGATCGACCGGCGGCAGGGCGATCCGCTGTCAGCAGCCGATCCGCTTGGCCGCAGGCTGAACCTGATGGCAAAGGCCGTGGGGCGCGACATTCACAAGATGCACGCCTTTGTCCGCTTTCGCGAACTGCCCTCCGCAGGCCGCCGTCGCTTTGCCGCCTGGTTCGAGCCCGAACATGACACGCTGGAACCGGGAAGCCCTTTTTTCGCCCGACGCTTTGCCGATATGGACTGGATGATTGCCACCCCGCGCCTGACCGCGATCTTCGATGCGGCCGGGCTCAGCTTTCACCCCGGGGGGCAAAGGCCCGATCTGCCCGAGGATACGTCGGAAAGCCTGTGGGCCACCTATTTCGCCAATATCTTCAATCCGGCGCGGGTGAAGCTGGCCGCGATGCGGGCCGAGATGCCGAAGAAATACTGGAAGAATCTGCCAGAAACGCGGCTGATTCCCGAAATGCTGAAGGATGCCGAGGCGCGGGTGGGGCGGATGCGCGCCGCCGCCGCCACCCTGCCCCGGCCCGGTGCGGCCCCGGTCAGCACCCGCTATCGCGCCGCGATGCTAACACCCGCCGATCTGCCCGCCTCGCTGGACGAGGCGCGCGGGGCGGCTGTGCAGTGCCGCCGTTGCGGGCTTTGCGAGGCGGCAACGCAAACCGTCTGGGGCGAAGGGGCGCCCGAGGCCCGGCTGATGCTGGTGGGCGAACAGCCCGGCGACCGCGAGGATCTGGAGGGGCGGCCCTTTGTCGGCCCTGCCGGCCAGCTTCTGCGCGGGATGATGTCCGATGCGGGGCTGGACCCGGCATCTGTCTGGCTGACCAATGCGGTGAAGCATTTCAAATTCGCCCCGCGCGGGAAACGCCGCCTGCACCAGAACCCCGACCAACAGGAGATTCTGCGCTGTCGCTGGTGGCTGGGGCTGGAACTCGCCTTTATCCGGCCGCGGCTCGTTCTGGCACTTGGCGCTTCGGCGGCATTCGCGCTGACCGGGAATGCCGCCCCTCTTGGCCCGAGGCGCGGCTTGACCGAGAGCGGGCTGCACGGTGGCCCTGTCCTGATCAGCTGGCATCCGTCTGCCATACTGCGGCAGCCGGACCCCGATGCCGCCCGAGGCATCCGGGCAGAACTGCGGTCGGACCTGCACCTTGCGGCAAGCCGACTGGCCGCAGAGTGACAACCCGATGACGGAACCTTTTCGGCCCCTGTTCGTTGCACCCCGGTGGGCGAATGCCCCGTTTGATGATTGCAGGAGAAACGTAATGGCCGATGTTGCCGATGATGTGCGCGCCGATCTGGAAAAGCAGATTGCCGATCTGAAGAAGGAAATGTCAAAGATCAGCAAGTCGCTGTCGGCACGCGCTTCGGATGCCATGGATGATGCCTCGGATGCCATCGAGGAGGGCAAGGGCCGCGCGCGTCAGGCCGTTTCGCAGGTGCGCGATCAGGCTCATGCCGCCGTCGATGTCATGCGCGAAAACCCCGGCACCACCGCCACCGTTCTTTCTACGGTCGGGCTTCTGGGCTTTGCCCTGGGGGTCGTTTTGACCGGCACTCTCGCCGGGGACCGCCGCCGCTGACAGTCCAATGAACATCGGAGACGGGTGTTCCCTCCTCTCTCCGCCGCGTTGTGGCCCGCATCCTGACGATGCGGGCCACAATCGTTTTCGCGGGAATTGCTGCGCCGAGGGGCCGCATCCGATAATCTTTTTCTGCGTCCTGGCGAAGCCGGGTTCAACAGGGCAAACATCCCCGGCTGGACAACCAACGCCCAAGGAAGGCGGGCAATCTACACCACCGGAGCGACTCGCCCGCTGTTGCGGAATGCTGCGCGGTAGGCGGAGGGTGTCACGCCCCTCACGGCCTTGAACCGTCTTGCGAAATCGGCCGCATCGGAAAAGCCGCAATCGGTGGCGATAAGGCCGATCGCAAGCTCGGTCTGCACCAGAAGCTGGCAGGCATGGCCAAGGCGCAGTTGCAGCACATAGGCACTGATCGACATGCGGGTGCTGCGCTTGAACACGCGCTGAAGCTGGCTTTCGGTCAGATGCACCAGATCGCACAGCGGTTTCAGGCGCAGCGGCTGGTCGTAACCGGCGTGAAGGTGATCCAGCACCTTTTGCAGCCGCGCCCGGTCGCGGGGCAGGTCGCTGACCGTCACCTCTCCGCTGGCCAGCGGCATCCGGTCCGGTGCGGTGGCAAGGGTGGCCAGCACCGATTGCAACGTCATCACCTGTCCGACCGCATCCATCTGCCCCAGCTGCAAGATTCTTTCGCGCAGAACCTCTGCGGTCGCGGGGCCAAAGCGCAGACCGCGCCGCGCCTGCGCCAGAAGGTCGGCCATCGGTGCAAGTTCGGGCATCAGGCCGGTCAGGCCCCCTGCCCAATCCCGGGTAAACCAGCAGACGACCGCCCGGTGATCCCTGGCCCCGCCCAGCAGCGCCTGCGACTGAAAGGCATGGGGCAGGTTCGGCGCGATCAGCACCAGATCGCCATCGCCATATTGCCCGACATGATCCCCGACAAAGCGCATCCCATGGCTGTCGACGGTCAGGGTCAGCTCGAACTCGGGGTGATAGTGCCAGTTGAACGGAAACTCGGGCAACTGCCGGTCAAAGACCAGCAAGGACCGGCCCGGCGGGATGCGCACGGTCTCGAAATAGGGGGGTGTTATGGGCATTCCATAGCCGATCCAGTTCAGGATGCGGCAATCATACAAGAATCTGCGGCAATGAGGAATGGCACGGGTGGGGTCCCGTCTGGCATCTGGAACACAGCGACGAAGGGGGGAGCCATGCAGACCGTGAAAGCGGACATCGTGATTATCGGGTCGGGCGTCGGCGGCGCGACGGTGGCGCATCAGCTTGCCGGTAGCGGAGCGAAGATCCTGATCCTTGAACGCGGGGACTTTCTGCCGAACGAGCCGCAGAACAGCGATGCCGACGCCATCTTCGGCCAGCTTCGCTACAAGACGCGCGACGAATGGTTCCGCCCCGATGGCGGTCGGTTCCGGCCGGGTCAGTATTACTATGTCGGCGGCCATACCAAGTTTTACGGCACCGCGATGTTCCGCTTTCGCGAAAGCGATTTCGAGCGTTTCGAGATCGACGGAGCCATCTCTCCCGCATGGCCGATCCGCTACAGCGATCTTGCCCCGCATTACGCACAGGCCGAGGCGCTTTACGGCGTGCGCGGCGCGGCAGGCATCGACCCGACCGAGCCGCCTCGCGCGGCCTTTCCCCATGCCGCCATCCCGCACGAGCCGGTGATCGCCGCGCTGGCCGACCGACTGTCCGGGCAGGGGCTTCGGCCGTTTCACATGCCCTCTGCCGTGGATTACGGCCCCGGCGGCAGTTGTCGGCGGTGTGGCACCTGCGATGCCTTTGTTTGCCGGTTCGACGCCAAGGGCGATGCAGAAACGCGGGTGTTGCGCCCGCTGCTGACGCATCCCGACATCCGGCTGGACCGGCAGGCCGAAGTCACGCGCCTGATCGCCGATCAGGCCGGACGGCGCATCATCGCCGCCGAGGTGCGGCGCGGGGGCGAGCTGCTGCGTGTCGAGGCGCCGACCTTCGTGCTGAGCGCGGGGGCGATCAATTCGGCGCTGATCCTGCTGCGTTCCGCCTGCGAGGCCGCGCCGGACGGGCTGGCCAATCGCTCGGGCGTGGTCGGCCGGTATCTGATGAACCACCATCTGACCGGGCTGATGGGGGTGAAACCCTTTGCGGTGAACGATACGAAGTTCCCCAAAACCCTGTCGGTGAACGATTTCTACCATGGCCTGCCGGACGATGCGGATGCGCGGGGCAATATCCAGATGCTGGGCAATATTCAGGGCACGATGATCCGGGCCGCCTATCCGCGCACGCCCGCGCCGGTTGCGAACTGGCTGGGGCGTCATTCGGTCGACGTGCTGGCCATGTCGGAGGATCTGCCGAACCGCGACAGCCGGGTGCGGCTTCTGGGTGGCGACCGGGTCGAGATCGACTACCGCCCCGGCGGCATTCCCGCGCATGACCGCTTTGTCCGCCATGTCAGAGCCGTGCTGCGCCGGGCCGGGTTTCCGGTCGTGCTGCGCCACGGTTTCGGCATCGAGGCGCCTTCGCATCAATGCGGCACGGTGCGGATGGGGGATGATCCGGAAAGCTCGGCTCTCGACGCGCTCTGCCGTGCCCACAGCCATCCCAATCTTTATGTGGTGGACGGAAGCTTTTTTCCTTCCTCTGCCGCGCTGAACCCCGCCCTGACCATTGCCGCGCAGGCCCTGCGCGTGGGCGCCCATCTGCGCAACCTGCGCGCCAGCTAACCCGACAGGAACAGCACCATGAACTTTCTCTTGCCCCTTACCGGGTCCTTCGCGCAGCCCGCCGCCGAGAATCCGACCGTCGCCATGATCGAGGCCGCCTATGCGCATCATGGTCTGGACTGGCGCTATATCAACGTCGAGGTCGCCCCCGAGGATCTGGGTGATGCGGTCCGCGGTGCGCGAGCGATGGGCTGGCGCGGCTTCAACTGCTCGATCCCGCACAAGGTCGCCGTGATCGAACATCTGGACGGGCTGGGCCAATCGGCCGAGATCATCGGGGCGGTGAACACCATCGTGCGCGATGGCGACCGGCTGATCGGCGAAAATACCGACGGGCGCGGCTTTGTCGCGGCGCTGCGCGAGGTGGTGGACCCGCGGGGTAAGTCCGTCGTGCTGTTCGGCGCGGGCGGTGCCGCGCGCGCAGTGGCGGTCGAGATGGCGCTGGCAGGCGCCGCGCGGATCACCGTCGTCAACCGCAGCGCCGCGCGCGGGCAGGAGGTCGTCGATCTGTTGAACAGCCGCACATCGGCGGTGGCCGACTATGCGCCCTGGGTCGGCCGCTTTGCCGTGCCGCGGGACACCGACATCGTGATCCACGCCACATCGGTCGGGCTTTATCCCGATGTCGATGCGATGCCCGAGATCGACCCCGACAGCCTGAATCCGGCGATGGTCGTCGCGGACGGTATCCACAACCCGCCGCGGACGCGCCTTTTGCAGGCCGCGCAGGCGCGGGGCTGTCAGACCGTGGACGGGTTGGGAATGCTGGTGCAGCAAGGTGTGATCGGCATCAGATACTGGACCGGCATTGATCCGGATCCCCAGGTGATGCGGCAGGCGCTGCTGGATCTCGATCTTTGAAGGACAGCGGCCGGGGCGGCAGCATGGTTTCGCCATATACCATCAGCATTATCCGGGCATCGAAGTTTGGATGGGGGCTGATGGATTCCGCCCTCAACTAAGAAAACGAGGGCGCCGTGGGCGACACTACCTGCCGCCAAGGCCGGAGAGCGGCATGAAGGTTTCATCACGGCGCCGGGAGGGGCTGGCGCAAGGGCCGGCACTCCGGCAGGAGATGCCGGACGATGGGGGCAGTTCGGATCAGTAGGGGTTGCATTCACTGCCAGCCGGCCTTGCAGGGCAGCCAATCCGAAAACAGGTGAGGCATTTCTGAAGGCACCCAGTCACGACAATACTACCATATCGAAGAATGAATGCAGCGCACATCGGGAGCAGGGGAATGCGCATAAATGCGGACCCATACGCAGCCTGTGCGGAAATGGCATTCTCCAACTCGCCGCACGGCCGGGTTCAGCGGGCGAGGTCCAGCAATCCGTCGACGTCCAGATGGGTCTCCAGATGGGCGGCCAGCCGGTCCAGCACGGTTTCCACCGCGGCGCCATAGGCCAGCCCGCCCGCCGGGGCACCCAGACCGGAAAGCCATGCGGCGCGAAAGGCATCCGCGGCGAAAAGCCCGTGCAGATAGCTGCCCTCCACCCGGCCATCGGCGGATCGCGCGCCTTCGGGGCGGCCGTCGACATAGGCAAAGGGGCGGGCGCGGTCGGGGCCGTCCGTCGCGCCGATATGGATCTCATAGCCGGAAACCGGCAGGCCGGTTGCGGCATGGGTGGCGGCGACCCGTGCCAGCCGCTTGTCGGGGGTCATCACCGTGGTCACGTCCAGCAGGCCCAGGCCAGGTGTTTCGCCGGGTTCGCCCTCGATCCCGGCGGGATCGGCCACCGACCGGCCCAGCATCTGATAACCGCCGCAGATGCCCAGCACCCGCCCCCCGCGCCGCCGGTGCGCCAAAAGGTCGATGTCCCAGCCCTGCGCCCGCAGGAAGGCCAGATCGGCCCGCGTGGATTTGGTGCCGGGCAGGATCACCAGGTCCGCATCGGCCGGGATCGGCTGGCCGGGCAGGACCATGCCGATCGTCAGGCCCGGCTCCATCTTCAGCGGGTCGAGATCGTCGAAATTGGCGATGCGCGACAGGGCGAGGCAGGCCACCTTGACCGCGCCGCCCCCGGCCGGGGCGATGTCCAGCGCATCCTCGGCCGGCAGCAGGCGGGCCTCGGGAAACCAGGGCACCACGCCAAAGCCGCGCCAGCCGGTGCGCGCCCCGATCAGCCGGTAGCCATCGTCGAACAGGCGCGGATCGCCGCGAAAGCGGTTGATGATGAAGCCCGCGATCATCGCGGCATCGCCGGGGTCCAGCACCGCCTGCGTGCCGACGATCTGGGCGATCACCCCGCCCCGGTCGATGTCGCCCGCCAGAACCACCGGCACCCCGGCGGCACGGGCAAAGCCCATGTTGGCGATGTCGCCCCGCCGCAGGTTCACCTCGGCCGGGCTGCCCGCGCCCTCGACGATCACCAGATCGGCGCGCGATTTCAGGCGGTCAAAGCTTTCCTGCACCGCCGCGGCCAGCTGCGGCTTGAGGCTGCCATAGGCGCGCGCCTGAAAGGCGCCGATCCGCCGCCCCTGCACGATCACCTGCGCGCCGATGTCGGTCTCGGGTTTCAGCAGCACGGGGTTCATGTCGGTCAGCGGCTCGACCCCGCAGGCCAGCGCCTGAAGCGCCTGCGCGCGCCCGATCTCGCCCCCGTCGGCGGTGACGGCGGCATTGTTCGACATGTTCTGCGGCTTGAAGGGCAGGACGCGCAGCCCCCGCCTTGCCGCCGCCCGGCACAGGCCCGCGACCAGCAGCGACTTGCCGACGTTGGAGCCGGTGCCCTGGATCATCAGCGCCTTCATGCGATCAGAACTCCACCCCGGCCTGCGCCTTGATGCCGACGCGGAACGGATGTTTCACCACCGCCATTTCCGTCACCAGATCGGCTAGGTCCAGCAATTCGGGCCGTGCGTTGCGCCCGGTCAGCACCACATGAGTCATCGGCGGCTTTTCGTCGCGCAGAAAGGCCGCCACTTCGGCCACGTCCAGATAGTCATAGCGCAGGGCGATATTGATCTCGTCCAGCAGGACCATGCGGTTGGCCGGGTCGCGGATCAGGCTTTTGGCCTTGTCCCAGGCGCGCGCAGCGGCGGCCCGGTCGCGGGCCAGATCCTGCGTTTCCCAGGTAAAGCCCTCGCCCATGGTGTGAAACTGGCACAGATGGCCGAAATGAGTCAGCAGCAGGTCACGCTCGCCCGTCGCCATGGCGCCCTTGATGAACTGCACCACCGCGCAGGGCATCCCATGGGCGATACAGCGCAGAATCATCCCGAAGGCCGAGGACGACTTGCCCTTGCCCGGTCCGGTCAGAACGATGACCAGACCCTTTTCACCGGTCTTTTCCGCCATCATCCGGTCGCGCGCGGCCTTGATGCGGGCCTTTTTGGCGGCGTGCGCCGCCTGCGCGCCGCCGGGTCCGGGGGCAGGGACGGGGCCGGGAACGGGTCCGGGGACGGGATCGTCTTTCATCGGTCCTCTGCTTGACTTCGGGGGCAGGAAATGGCTTGGCTCGTGCCATCGCTGGTTCCTGTCTTACGACAGGCGAAGAGGGAATGCGACAGCCCATGCCGAAAGGCCGGGGCCCCAACGCAGCCGCCCCCGCGACCGTGACCGGAGAGGTCGCCCGACCGCCACTGGTGCAAACCGGGAAGGCAGGGCGCCCGCCGGGGGTTCCGCCGCAAGGCCCCCCCGACATCCGCAAGCCGGGAGACCTGCCAGCGCCGCCCCCCGCAACGGGGGCTGTCCGAAGCCGTGGCCGGGGTGAGCCACAGACCGGAGTTGCCGCATGGCTGCGGCATCCCCGATCCCTTGCCCTGTCCGCCCCGTCGTCTGGCCGGAGGGGCCGATGCGCGATGCGATGAAAGACCCGGCGGGGCTGGTGGTCTGCACCACCTGCCGCCTGCCGGGGGCGGCGCCCGATGCCCCCCGCGACGGCGCGCGGCTGTCCGACGCGCTGGCCGCGCAGGGGATCGCCCACCGGCGCCAGGAATGCCTGTCGGCCTGCGGTAACGGCTGTGTCGTGGTGTTCCGCGGCGCCGGACGCTGGACCTATGTGCAAGGCGCGCTCGACCCCGACCGGCATATGCCCGACCTGGTCGAGATGATCCGCGCCTATGCCGCCGCCCCCGACGGCGTGGTGCCCTGGCGCGCCCGCCCCGAGGTCATCCGCAAGAACACCATCGCCCGCATTCCCCCCATGGAGTCCTGACATGTCGCTAGAGAAAACCCCCGTCACCATCGTCACCGGCTTTCTGGGGGCGGGCAAGACGACGATGATCCGCCACCTGTTGCAAAACCCCGGCGGGCGGCGGCTGGCGGTGCTGGTCAACGAATTCGGCGATGTCGGCGTGGATGGCGACCTGATCCGCGCCTGCGCCGACGCCAATTGCCCCGAGGCCAATATCGTCGAGCTGACCAACGGCTGCATCTGCTGCACCGTGGCCGACGAGTTCATTCCCGCGATCGAGCGGCTGATGGCGCTGGACCCGCGCCCCGACCATATCGTGATCGAGACCTCGGGGCTGGCTTTGCCGAAACCGCTGCTCAAGGCGTTCGACTGGCCCGGCCTGCGGTCCAGGATCACCATCGACGGCGTGGTGACGGTGGCCGATGCCGAGGCGGTGGCGGCGGGGCTTTTCGCGCCCGACCCCGATCATCCCGGCGCCGAGCCCGATCACGAGACGCCGCTGTCCGAGGTGTTCGAGGATCAGATCGCCTGTGCAGACCTGATCCTTTTGTCCAAGGCCGATCTGGCGGGCGAGGCCGGTCTTGCTGCCGCGCGTCAGGTGATCGCCGCCGAGGCGCCGCGCCCCCTTCCCATGCTGCCGCTGACCGAGGGGGTGATCGACGCGCGGGTGATCCTGGGCCTTGGGGCGGCGGCCGAGGACACGCTGGACCTGCGCCCCAGCCACCATGACGGGTTCGAGGATCACGACCACGACGATTTCGACACGGTGGTGATCGACCTGCCCGAACAGGCCGACCCGCAGGCCCTGGCCGACAAGGTGGCGGCGCTGGCCGAAACGCAGAAAATACTGCGCGTCAAAGGGCATGTGGCCGTAACGGGCAAGCCCATGCGCCTGTTGGTGCAGGCGGTCGGCCCGCGCGTCCGGCATCAGTTCGACCGCCCTTGGGGCACGCAGCCCCGCCGGTCGCAACTGGTGGTGATCGCCGAAAAGGGCGATCTGGACGTGGCGGCGGTGCGGGCGGCGCTGGCCTGACATGCACGTCCTGTTCCGCGAAAGTCACGGGCTGGAGGAAACGGCCACCCCGCGCGATCTGGGTCAGGACCCGGCCGCGCTGGTGGTGCTGTCGTTTTCCGACAGCGACCTGACCGCTTTCGCGGCGGGATGGCGGCGGGGCAGGGCGGGCCTGCCCGGCCTGCGGCTGGCGAACCTGTCGGCCCTGATCCATCCGCTTTCGGTCGATACCTATGCCGAGCGCACGCTGGCCGGGGCAAGGGGCATCCTGATCCGGCTGATCGGCGGCGCCTCGTGGTGGGCCTATGGGGTGGAGCAGATCGCGCGTCTGGCGCGCGAACGGGGGATCGCGCTGGCGATCCTGCCCGCCGACGGCCACCCCGATCCGGCGCTGGACGCGGCCTCGACCCTGCCGGTTTCGACCCTGCGCCGGCTTTCCGACCTGTGCGAGGCCGGGGGAGAGATCGCCGCGCAGGGCGCGCTGGCGCAGCTGGCGCTGGCGGCCGGGCTCTATGCCGGGCCGGTGCCGGGGCCAAAGGTGCTGCCGCCCTTTGGCCTGTGGCATCCCGATACCGGACCGCTTGCCGCCGCCCCCGCGGGCCAGGGCGCGCTGGTCGCGGTGCCCTTTTACCGGTCGTGGCTGGCCGCCGCCGATACCGCCGCCGTCGCTGCCCTGATCCGCGCCTTTCAGTCGGCGGGGTTCCGGGCGGTCGGGCTTTACCTGCCCAGCCTCAAGGACGCGTCGGCGGCAGGCTGGCTGCGCGCGGCATTGCCATCGCTGGCCCCGGTGGCGGTGGTCAATACCACGGCCTTTTCCGCCCGCGCGGGCGAAGGTTCGCCCCTCGATGCGGCGGGGGTGCCGGTGTTCCAGGCGATCCACGCCACCAGCACCCGCGCGGCATGGCAGGGGGCCGAACGCGGCCTGTCGCCTGCCGATCTTGCCATGCATGTCGCCCTGCCCGAGGTCGACGGGCGCATCGGTCTGGGCGTGATCTCGTTCAAGGAAACCGCCGCGCCCGACCCCGACCTGCAATTCGCCGCCGCCGCCCATGCGCCCGATCCCGGCCGGATCGCCGCCGCAGTGGCGCGTGTGGCGGCCTGGCACCGGCTGGCCACGATCCCGGCGGCGGAAAAGCGGGTGGCGCTGGTCCTGTCCACCTATCCCGGCAGGGCGCACCGCATGGCCCATGCGGTCGGGCTGGACGCGCTCGCCTCGGCCGGGGCGATGCTGGAGGATCTTGCCGCCGCCGGCCATGACATCGCCCCCGGTGCGCCGCTGGAACAGGCGCTGGCGGGGCGCATCCTCTGGCGGCTGGCCGAATACCGCCGGGCGCTGGCGACCCTGCCCCAAACGCTGCGCACCGCGCTGGCCGCCGCCCATGGCCGCCCCGAGGATGACCCCGCCGTCAACCGGGGTGCCTTTGGCTTTGCCGCCACCCGCCGCGGCAAGGCGCTGGTCGCGCTGCAACCCGAACGCAGCGCCAACCCCGACCGCGAGGGCGAATATCACGATACCGCCCGCGTGCCCTGCCACGCCTATGTCGCCTTTTACCTGTGGCTGCGCGATCAGGCCGATGCGCTGGTGCATGTGGGCGCGCATGGCACACTGGAATGGCTGCCGGGCAAGGCGGCGGCTCTGTCGGGCGACTGCTGGCCCGAGGCGCTGACGGGGGCCATGCCGGTGATCTATCCCTTTATCGTCAACGACCCCGGCGAGGCGGCGCAGGCCCGCCGCCGTCTGGGGGCGGTGACGCTGGGCCATCTGCCGCCGCCGCTGGCCCAGGGTGCGATGCCGCCCGCGCTGCACCGGCTGGAACGGCTGCTGGACGAATATTCCACCGCCGACGGTCTGGACCCCGCGCGCCGCGCCCGTCTGATCGCCGCGATCCGGTCCGAGGCGCAGGCCGCCGGGGTCGAGACCGACCTGAACCTGTCCGCCGCCGCCGCCCCGGCCGAGGCGATCCCCCGTATCGACCGTTTCGTCTGCGACCTGAAGGAAAGCCAGTTCGGCGACGGGCTGCACATCTGGGGCCGCGGCACCCCGGCGGCGGTCGTTTCCCCCACGGATGCCGCGCCCGAAGAGGGTCGGATGGCAGGCGATTTCGTCTCTATCCAGGCGGAATCCACCGCATTGGTCGCCGCGCTGAACAGCCAGCCGGTTGCGCCCGGCCCCTCGGGGTCGCCGTTCCGCGGGCGGGCGGATGTGCTGCCGACGGGGCGCAACCTTTACGGCACCGATCCGCGCGCCGTCCCCTCGCGCGCGGCCCATGCCCAGGGGGTGCGGCTGGCCGGGGAACTGGTCCGCCGCCATCTTCAGGACAATGGCGATTATCCGCGGGGTCTGGTCGTCAACCTGTGGGGCAGCGCCACGATGCGCACCGCGGGCGAGGAATTCGCCATGGCGCTGCATCTGGCCGGGGCAACGCCCACATGGGACGAAGGGTCCGACCGCGTGACCGGGTTCGAGATCCTGCCGCTCGCCCTGCTCGACCGGCCGCGGATCGAGGTCACGCTGCGCGTCTCGGGCCTGTTCCGCGACGTGTTCCCCGATCTTGCCCGCCTGTTCGAGGCCGCCGCGCAGGCGCTGTGCCAGCGGGACGAGGCCGCCGACATGAACCCCTATACCGCCGCGCCCGATGGCCCGCGCGTCTTTTCCCCCGCGCCGGGCAGCTATGGCCTGGGCCTTTCCACCGGCCTGATGACCGAAGCGGCCCGGCAAGCGGCGGGCGAGGCGTGGCTGGCGGCATCGTCCCACGATGCCGAGGGCCGGCCTGCCCGCGCCGCGCTGGAAACCCGGCTGCGCGGGGCGGATGCCTTTGTCCATGCCCAGGACCTGCCCGAGACCGACCTGCTTCTGGCCGAGGATTATGCCGCGCACGAGGCGGGCTTTGCCGCCGCCATGGCGCGGATCGGGGCGCCTGCCCCCGCGCTCTATCATCTGGACGCCACCCGCCCCGAGAGCCCCCACGCCCGCCCTCTGGCCGAGGAAATCGCCCGCGTCACCCGCGCAAGGGCGGCGCAGCCGCGCTGGATCGCGGGGATGATGCGGCACGGATTCCGGGGCGCGGCCGAGATCGCGGCCACGCTGGACCATCTGGCGGCCTTTGCCCATCTGGCGGGGGTGGTGCCGGGGCATCTGTTCGATCTTTACCGGGCCGCCACGCTGGACGATCCGCAGGTGCGCGCCTTTCTGGAAACGGCCAACCCGCAGGCGCTGATCGCGATGGAGGCGCGCTTTGCCGCGCTGGCCGAGGCGGGGCTGTGGCAGCCGCGGTCGAACAGCCGCGCGATGGGGGTGGCATGAGCGGGCCGGGGAAA
>JASGFG010000005.1:0-69390 GCA_047605605.1 Paracoccaceae bacterium
CCGAGGCCAAGCCCGCCAAAGGCAGCTGGGAGGCGAAGAACGGTCCCGGCCGGCTGATGGACATCGAGCTGATGGCGCAGATGGCCTGCCTGATCGCAGGCTCGCCGCTCCGCCGGGTGGAACAGCAGATCGCGGCCGGGGTAAAGGCGGGCGAACTGTCCCGGACCGAGGCGGATATGTTGCTGGAGACATATCGCCTGTGCTGGCGGATGCAGGCCGGATCGCGGCTTCTGTCGGATCAGGCGCTGGATGTGGCGCATCTGGGCGAGGGCGCGCGCGCCTTCCTGCTACGCGAGACGCAAGAGCCGGATGCCGCGGCGCTGTCCGCCCGGCTGGAGACGGCGGCCGCGGCGGCTTCGGCGGTGATCGCCGCCCATATGGGATGACGCAGATGGGGAGACGCGCAATGAGGATCGAGGAAGCGGACCCCAAGGGTCTGGTCCGCGAAAGCTATGCGATCGAGGGGATCACCGATGGCGAATGCCGGTCGATCTTCATGGACTGGGCGCTCAGCCTGCCGGCCGGGGCCGATGCCGCAGATCCTTTGCGCAGCCTGATCGCGACCTATGGGCCGGAAAATCCCGCCCATCCGATGACGGCGATCCTGACCGCCGCGCTGGTCCCCGCCGCCAGCCCCCGCCGCCGGGGCGGCCGCACCGCAAGGGTGGCCGACGCTCGCTGAGACCAGGCGCGCGCAGGCAACGCCTTCGGCACATGCCCGCCCCGAACCCGTCGCGCAGGCGACCTTCCCCCCGCGCCGTCGCCCCTCGGATCCGCACCACGTCGGGAACCCTTCGCGCGGGCGACCTTCTCCCTCCTTCATCTTGGTCCAAATACCCTGCGGGGTGGTCCGGAGGGGTGCAAAACCCCTCCAGGGCCGGCCGGGGGACCGACGCCCTGACGGTCAGCCCGCCGTCTCCCCTCTGCCGTCTCAGCCGCGTTTCAGGCGCGCGGCCTCTGCCGCCAAGGTCGTGATGCGGTCCCATTCGCCCGCAGCCATCAGATCCTTCGGCGCGACCCAGCTGCCGCCGACGCAGACCACGTTCGGCAAGGCCAGGTAATCCGCGACATTGCGCATCGAAATACCGCCCGTCGGGCAGAACCGCATCTGCGGCAGGGGCGAGGCAAAGGCCTTCAGCGCCGGCGCCCCGCCCGAGGTTTCGGCCGGAAAGAACTTGGCGGTGGTATAGCCCTTTTCCAGCAGCGCCATGACCTCGGTTGCCGTGGCCGTGCCCGCCAGCAGCGGCAGGTCATGCTCGCAACAGGCGTCGATCAGCGCCTCGGTCGCGCCGGGAGAGACGCCGAAGGTCGCACCGGCCGCCTTGGCGGCCTTGACATCGGCGGGCTTCAGCAGCGTGCCGGCGCCCACCACGCCGCCCGGCACCTCGGCCATGGCGCGGATCGCGTCCAGCGCCACGGGGGTGCGCAAGGTGACTTCCAGCGCGGGCAGGCCGCCCTTGACCAGCGCCCGCGCCAGCGGCGCGGCATGGGCCAGATCCTCCAGGATCAGCACCGGCACGACCGGGGCAAGGCGGCAGATGTCCAGGGCGCGGGCGCTTTGTTCGGCGGGGGTCATGGGCGTTTCCTTGAGGCGAGCGGGCGAGGGGGGGAGAGGGCGGGAGCCTCCGGCGGGAGTATTTGGAAAAGGGAAAGCGGTCAGGGCAAGGGGTCAGACGACGACCGCCGCGCCGGTGGTGGCGGGGCCGACGTTGCGGCGGAAGGCCTCGAACAACTCGCGCCCGGTGCCCCACTGGTTGGCAGACAGGTCGGCGGTGGCGACGGGGCGGGCGTCGAGGTCGGCGGCGACGGTCAGCGTTCCGGCCCTGGCATCCAGGCGGATCACGTCGCCATCGCGAAGGCGGGCCAGCGGGCCGCCCACGGCGGCCTCGGGGCTGACGTGGATCGCGGCGGGAACCTTGCCCGAGGCGCCCGACATCCGGCCATCGGTGACAAGCGCGACCTTCAGCCCGCGGTCCTGAAGCACCGACAGCACCGGGGTCAGCGAGTGCAGTTCGGGCATTCCGTTCGCCTGCGGGCCCTGGAATCGGACGACAACCACGGTGTCGGCGGTGAACTCGCCCGCCTTGAAGGCGGCCTTGACCTGTTCCTGATCGCTGAACACGCGGGCGGGGGCCTCGATCACATGACGCTCGGGCGCGACGGCAGAGACCTTGATGACGCCGCGGCCAAGGTTGCCGGACAATTGCTTCAGCCCGCCGGTCGGCTGGAAGGGGGCTGTGGCGGGGCGCAGGATCTTGTCGTTCAGGCTTGCGCCCGGGCCGTCTTCCCAGACCAGCGCGCCGTCCTTCAGCTTTGGCTCGAAGCGGTAGAGGTTCAGCCCGTCGCCCGCCACGGTGCGGGCATCGGCGTGCAGAAGCCCCGCATCCAGCAGATCGCCGATCATGTAGGCCAGCCCGCCGGCCGCGTGGAAATGGTTCACGTCGGCCAGCCCGTTGGGATAGACCTTGGCCATCAGCGGCACCACTTCCGAGAGGTCGGAGAAGTCCTGCAGGTCGAGGATCACCCCCGCCGCCCGCGCCATCGCCGGCAGATGCAGCACAAGGTTGGTCGACCCGCCCGTCGCCATCAGCCCGACAAGGCCGTTGACGAAGGCGCGTTCATCCAGAATCTCACCAACCGGGCGGAAGTCATTGCCAAGACTGGTGATTTCCGCCGCGCGCGTGACGGCGGCGGCGGTCAGCGCCTCGCGCAGCGGGGTGTTGGGATTGACGAAGCTGGCGCCGGGCAGGTGCAGGCCCATGAACTCCATCAACATCTGGTTGGTGTTCGCGGTGCCGTAGAAGGTGCAGGTGCCGGGGCCGTGATAGCTGGCCATCTCGCTGGCCATCAGCTCGGTCCGGGTGGCCTTGCCTTCGGCATAGGCGTTGCGGACCTTGGCCTTTTCGTCATTGGGAATACCGCTGGTCATCGGCCCCGCGGGGACGAAGACCGAAGGCACATGGCCGAAGGTCGCGGCGGCGATGATCAGGCCGGGGACGATCTTGTCGCAGACGCCGAGGTAAAGAGCGGCGTCAAAGGTGTTGTGGCTGAGCGCGACACCCGCGGCCAGCGCGATCACATCGCGCGAGAAAAGCGACAGTTCCATCCCCGCCTGGCCTTGCGTCACCCCGTCGCACATGGCCGGAACGCCGCCGGCCACCTGTGCGGTCGCCCCGGCCTTGCGGGCGGCGGCGCGGATCAGGCGGGGAAAATCCTCATAGGGCTGGTGGGCCGACAACATGTCGTTATAGGCGGTGACGATGCCGATGTTGGGCATCCGCCCGGCGGCCAGCGCGGGCTTGTCCTCGCCCATGGCGGCATAGGCATGTGCCTGGTTGCCGCAGGCCAGATGCCCCCGCGCGGGGCCCGCCGAAACGGCGCGCGCCATCCGGTCCAGATAGGTGCTGCGGCTGGAAAGCGATCTTTCGCGGATACGGTCGGTGACGCGGGCGATCGTGGCATGAAGCGGCATCCGGGCGGCTCCTCGGGCTGGGACAGCGGCAATCTAGCAGGTTGTGTTAGCGCTAACAACCCATGCCGGCCGCAGAATGCGCGCAGGCAGTCGGGCGTGGCGGCAGTCTGGCACGGCGGATGCGGGATAGGCAACGGCGCAAAAGGGTGCAAACGGCGTGGCTTTCCGTTCCGGGCGGGATGGGCTATCGGATGCGCATGACCGACGCATCCGACCAAGATCCGATCCCCGCCCGCTCCGTTCCGACGGTCCGCCTGCGCCCCAAGGCCGAGGCGCGCGCCATCCGTCACGGCTTTCCCTGGGTCTATGCCGACGAACTGGTGACCGACCGGCGCACGCAGGCGATGACCCCTGGCACGCTGGCGGTGCTGGAGGATGCCGAGCGGCGGCCTCTGGGGCTGGTTACGGTCAACCCCCGGTCGAAGATCATCGCCCGGATGCTGGACCGCGACCCCGAGGCGGCGATCTGCCGCGACTGGTTCGCGGGGCGGCTGGCCCGCGCGCTGGCGCTGCGCGAGCGGCTGTTCGACGCGCCCTTCTATCGCCTGATCCATGCCGAGGCCGATGGCCTGCCCGGCGTGATCGTCGACCGCTTTGGCGATGCGGCGGTGATCCAGCCGAATGCCGCCTGGGCCGAGGCGCATCTGGAGGCGCTGGTTCAGGCGCTGTGCGAGGTCACGGGCGTCTCGACCGTGATCAAGAACGGATCGGGGCGGGCGCGCGGGCTGGAGGGGCTGGACGAGGAAGGCGGCATCCTGCGCGGAGGGGTCGATGGCCCGGTGCCGGTGCCGATGAATGGCGCGACCTATCTGGCGGACCTGACCGGCGGACAGAAGACCGGCCTCTTCTATGACCAGCGGCCGAACCACGCCTTTGCCGCGCGGCTGGCGCGGGGCGCACGGGTGCTGGACGTGTTTTCCCATGTGGGCGGGTTCGCCCTGGCGGCGCTCGCGGGCGGGGCGGAAAGCGCGCTGGCGGTCGATGCCTCGGCCGCGGCGCTGTCGCTGGCGGCGAAGGGGGCCGGGGCTTCGGGATTTGGCGCGGGATTCGCGACGCGGCAGGGCGATGCCTTCGAGGTGCTGGAGCAGCTGGGGCAGGAAGGCGCGCGGTTCGATCTGGTGATCTGCGACCCGCCGGCCTTTGCGCCCTCGAAACCGGCGCTGGAGGCGGGCCTGCGCGCCTATGAACGGATTGCCCGGCTGGCTGCGCCGCTGGTGGCGCCGGGGGGCTATCTGGTGCTGTGTTCCTGTTCCCATGCGGCGGATCTGGGGGCGTTCCGCAATGCCTCGGCCCGCGGCATCGGGCGCGGCGGGCGGCGCGGGCAGATCCTGCACACCGGATTCGCCGGACCGGACCATCCGGTGCTGCCGCAACTGGCGGAATCCTCGTATCTGAAGGCGATCTTCTTTCGGCTGGACTAGGGGCTGGTTTGTCGACCGTTGCTTTCTGCCCGGCCCCCGGAGGGGTTTTGCACCCCTCCGGACCACCCCGCAGGGTATTTGGGCCAAGATGAAGGGAGGGGGCAGGCGATGTCGAAGGCCGTTCTGGACGCCTGCGTGATCTATCCGCCGGTGCTGAGGGCGATCCTTTTGTCGGCGGCGCGGGCGGGGCTTTATGTGCCGGTCTGGTCGGACCGCATTCTTGAGGAATGGGCGCGGGCGAGCGCCAGGCTGGGCAACGGGTCGGATGCGCAGGCCCGGCTGGAGGCGCAGGCGATGCGCGCGGCCTTTCCCGCGGCGACGATCCGCCCGCAGCCGGGGCTTGAGGCGCGCCTGCATCTGCCGGACGAGAACGACATCCATGTTCTTGCCGTTGCGGTTGCCAGCGGCGCGGATGCGATCGTGACCTTCAACGCGCAGGATTTCCCCCGGCATGTCCTTGCCGCCGAAGGGGTGGAGCGCCGCGACCCGGACGGCTTCCTGTGGGAGATGTGGTCCGCCGAGCCGGAGGCCATGGGCGCGATCCTGTCGCGGGTCCGCGAGGATGCGACGCGGATGGCGGGCGTGCCGGTCAGCCTGAAATCCCTGTTGAAGCGGGCCAGGCTGAACCGGCTGGCGAAGGCCGTGGCTGGTTAGGGCGCCACGCAGGCGCCGGCTGCCCTCTGCGCCCCCTTGCCCAGTGTCCGGCCCGCGATCACAGATCCTTGGCGCTGGCGTCGGCCTGTCCGGCAACCCAATAGCCCGCGGCCTTGGTCCAGGCGGGGGGATGGCCGCGCCCCAGAACGCTGTCGCGCAGGGCGCGGGCGACAGTGGCCTCGGCCGCGATCCAGACGAAGGTGCGGGGCGGAATTTCGATTGCCGCAAGCGCCCGTTGCAAGTCGCGGCCATCGGTGGGATCGGCGCGATGCACCCAAAGAGCGCGGTGCCGTGCGGCGGTGGCGATCTGTTGTTCGTCGGCCGGGCCGGGCACGGCGACCAGCGTGGTCACGGGGATGCCGGGGGCCAGTTCCTCGACCCGCCGTCCGATGGAGGGCAGGGCGGTCTCGTCTCCGATCAGAAGCCAGTTTTCGACGCCCTCGATCACGTTCGATCCCTTGGGGCCGGCGATCTGCGCCGGATCGCCCACCCTGGCATTCACCGCCCAGATCGTCGCGGGGCCGGCGTCGTGCAGGGCGAAGTCGATGATCAGGCTGTTCGTCCGGGGGTCGAAACGGCGGGGCGTATAGTCGCGCATCGCCTGTCCGCCCGCGCCATCGGGCACCACCATCTTGATGTGGTCGCCGGGCGAGGCAGAGGGGAACCCCTCCAGCTCCGGCCCGGACAGGGTAAGGCGCAGCATGGACGGGGTGACATGCTCTGCCGCCGTTACGGTCAGGTTTCGGCGGCGGATTTCGTGGCGAAGGCGGTTCTGGCGGGGGGTGTCGGCGGGCATATCGGTCATCACATTGTCCTTTGTCTGTTCCGTCCGGGTCTGGCGGCGGCTGGACACTGCGCAGCGCGCCGCGACCGGAGAGGGGTCCGGTTCTGGCGCGTTGATTGACGTGAACGCTTACGCGCCCCCGCGGATCGGGGGCGGATGTCCCGGCAACATAGGCGCAACCGGCAGAGGTGCAACCCCCCCCCTTTGGGGCGAATGCGGTCTGCCCGCCGGTCAAGGGGGTGTGCGGGGCGCGGGCGTCTTTCGCGGCGCCCTGGCGCCGGCTTGACAGGGGCGGCCCGGTCTGATTGCCTGCCGCCGCCCGGATCGCTGGCGTCTCCGGCCCCGAACGACGCCTGCCTTCCCCGACGAGGACTGTCATGGCCCTGGAAGACGCCAAGCATGAAATCGACGCCGCCTTTACCCGCAAGAGCCTGAAGGGGCTTGCCTTCGAGAACGCCTTCGCGGGCGCGACCTCTTTCCTGAGGCGGACCTACACTAAGGATCTGGCGGGGGTGGATCTTGTCGTCACCGGCGTGCCGTTCGACCAGGCGGTGACGCATCGCGCCGGCACCCGGTTCGGGCCGCGCGCGATCCGCGAGGCCTCGACCCTGCAACCCTATGACCCGCCCTATGGCTGGCCCACCAACCCGCTGGAGGATCTGAGCATCGTCGACTACGGCGATCTGGCCTTCGACTATGCGAAAACCGCCGATTTCCCTCAAACCCTGACGGCCCATATCCGCAAGATCCTGGCGGCGGGGGCGGGCACGGTGACGCTGGGGGGCGATCATTACATCACCTTTCCGATCCTGAAAGCCTATGCCGAGAAGTTCGGCCCCCTGGGCGTCATCCACTTCGACGCGCATTCCGACCTTTGGCCGGATGACGACCTGGGCCGGATCGACCACGGCACGATGATGTACAAGGCGGTGAAGCAGGGCTATGTCGACCCGGCGCGGTCGGTCCAGATCGGGATCCGCACCACGACCGAGGATTACCTGGGCCTCCACGTCATCGACGCGCGCGAGGTGCATGAAAAGGGCGTGGCCCATGCGGTCGAGGTGGCCAAGGCGATCGTCGGCGACAGGCCGGTTTACCTGACCTTCGACATCGACGCGATGGACCCGGCCTTTGCGCCCGGCACCGGCACCCCGGTCTGGGGCGGTCTGCAGTCCTGGCAGGCGGCGGCGATGCTGCGCGATCTGGCGGGGATCAACCTTGTCGGGGGGGATGTGGTCGAGGTTTCGCCCCCCTATGACACGACCGGGGCAACGGCCATTGCCGGGGCGCATGTCGCCTATGAGCTGATCTGCCTTTACCACTGGGCCAGACGGCAGCGGTGAAGCCAAAGGTGAGGCTGCGCAGGCGCAGCCTCGTTCCGCCTTTCTCGCCTCTGGCGCCCTGCGGCGCCAACCGGCTCGGATCATGCCTCCGGCGGGAGTATTGGCCCAGCACGGGACAAGAGGGGGCAGCGGCCCCTTGACCCGGCAGGGGCCTTGGGGGAAACCGCCATCCATGGTTCCTCTCGACACCCTCGACCAGATCACCCGCCGTTTCGAGTTCCTCGAGGCGAAGCTTGCCGATGGCGCCAGCCCGGCCGAGATCGCGGCACTGTCGCGCGAATATTCTGAGCTGAAGCCGGTGGTGGAGGAGATCGCCGCCTATCGCCGTGCCCTGTCCGACCTGGCCGAGGCCGAGGCGATGCTGGCCGACCCCGAGATGCGGGCCCTGGCCGAGGACGAGATCCCGGCCCTGCGCGCCCGCATCCCCGAGATGGAGCAGGCGCTGCGCCTTGCGCTGTTGCCCAAGGATGCCGCCGACGCGCGCCCCGCGATCTTGGAGATCCGCCCCGGCACCGGGGGCGAGGAGGCCGCGCTGTTCGCCGCCGATCTTCTGTCGATGTATCGGCGCTATGCCGAGGGCAAGGGCTGGCGGTTCGAGATCCTGGAACAGCAGTTCTCGGATCTTGGCGGCATCCGCGAGTTGACCGCGCATGTGCAGGGCGAGGGGGTCTTTGCCCGGCTGAAATACGAATCCGGCGTGCATCGCGTGCAGCGCGTGCCCGAGACCGAGGCGGGCGGGCGCATCCATACCTCGGCCGCGACCGTGGCCGTCCTGCCGGAGGCCGAAGAGGTCGACATCGACATCCCCGCCGCCGACATCCGCATCGACACGATGCGATCCTCGGGCGCGGGGGGGCAGCATGTGAACACCACCGACTCGGCGGTCCGCATCACCCACATCCCGACGGGCATCGTCGTGACCAGTTCGGAAAAGTCCCAGCACCAGAACCGGGCCATTGCCATGCAGGTCCTGCGCGCCCGTCTTTACGAGATGGAGCGCGACCGCGCCGCCAGTGCGCGCGCCGCCGACCGCAAGTCTCAGGTCGGCTCGGGCGACCGCAGCGAGCGCATCCGCACCTACAACTTCCCGCAGGGGCGGATGACCGACCACCGGATCAACCTGACGCTCTATGCGCTGCCGCAGATCATGGCGGGCGATCTCGACCCGGTGATCGAGCCGCTGATCGCCCATGATCAGGCCGAAAAGCTGGCCGAGATGGAGGCATGAGCCCGCCGCGCCCCACCACTGTGACCGAGGCCCTGCGCGCCGCCATCCCGCGCCTGCGGGCGGCGGGGGTCGACGATCCCGCGCGCGATGCCCGCGCGCTGATGGCCCATGCGGCGGGGCTGACGCCCGACCGGCTGACGCTGCACCTCTCCGATCCGCTGACCGATCCGCAGGCGGCCGCCTTTGCCGCCCATGTCGCCGCGCGCGAACGGCGCCAGCCGGTGGCGCAGATCATCGGCCAGCGGCTGTTCTGGGGGCGCAGCTTCTGCGTCACGCCCGACGTGCTGGACCCCCGCCCCGAGACCGAGATCCTGATCGACCACGCGCTGTCGCGGCCGTTTTCCCGCGTGCTGGACCTTGGCACCGGATCGGGGGCGATCCTGATCACGCTTCTGGCCGAAAGCCCCGACGCTACCGGCCTTGGCGCCGATCTGTCGGCCGAGGCCCTGGCCGTCGCGCGCGGCAATGCCCGGTTGCTGGGGGTGATGGGGCGGGCGGAATTCCTGCGGTCGGACTGGTTCGACGCCATTCCCGGCCGGTTCGACCTGATCGTGTCGAACCCCCCCTATATCGCGGAGGAGGAGATGGCGTCGCTGTCCCCCGAGGTGCGCGACTGGGAACCGCATCTGGCCCTGACCCCGGGCGGCGACGGCCTGGACGCCTATCGCGCCATCGCGGCGGGGGCGGGGGCCCATCTGGCCCCCGGCGGGCGGCTGATGGTCGAGGTAGGCCCGACGCAGGGCGATGCGGTCGCCGCGCTGCTTTCGGCGGCGGGTCTTGAAAATCCGCGCATCCTGCCCGATCTTGACGGAAGGCCCCGCGTGGTTGCGGCAGACTGCCGCAGGGGGTGAGGGAATTCGCCCGCATCGGCCGTTTTCCCCCGGAAAATGGCCTTTTGCCGCCCGATGCCGCCAGAATCGGCTTGTATTGGGGCGGCGCGCATGGTTACACACAAGTCAGGCGACGCGGGAAGCGGCGGCTTCAAACGCCACTCCCCTCGCTCCAGACCCGACCCTGCTCCGCCCCGCCGATTTTCAGACGCCTGATGCGTCGCGGGTTCAGGACAGGCGGCTACCGGATCAAAGGACAAGATGAGATCTTCCAAGTCCCGCTCGCGTTCGAAGCAGAACCGCCCGCGCACCCTCGGCAACATCGTCAACCGGGTCTTCGATTCCTCGGGACCCGAGGGCAAGGTGCGCGGAACGCCCCAGCAGATCATCGAGAAATACCAGATTCTCGCCCGTGACGCGCAGCTGTCTAACGACCGTGTCGCCGCCGAGAACTTCCTGCAACATGCCGAGCATTACACCCGGATGCTGGGCGAGGCGCAGCGCGAGATGCAGGCCGAACAGGAGGCCCGCCAGCAGAACTGGCAGCAGAACGGCGGCAATGGCCAGAATGGCGGCCAGCAGAATGGCGGCAACGGCGGCCAGCAGAACGGCAATGGCAACGGCCATCCTCAGCAGCGCGACCGCGACAACAGCCGCGAGCGTGATCGCGACGGGCGCGAGAACCGCGAACAGCGGGCCGATTTCCGCGCTGACCGCAATGAACAGCCCCGGACCGAGTTCCGGGCGCCCGATCCTCGCCACGAGGAACCGCCGGTGCCCGCCGGGGTCGAGGTGATTGACCTTACGGGTGACGAGGATGCGGGCCTGGTCGAAACGCCCGAGGCACGCGAGCCCGTCCCCGTCGCGGCGCCCGAGGCGGGGACGGCCGACCGTCCGGCCCGCGCCCCCCGCACCCAGCAACCCCGCCGCCAGCCCAAGCCCGCCCCGGAGGCGGCTGCCCAAGCCCCCGCTTCCGCCGAAGCGGCCGATGAGCCGGGCAAAGGCCCTCGCCGCCCGCGCGGTCCGCGCAAACCCAAGGCCGAAGCGGCTCCGCAGGAAGGCGGCGATCCGCGCGAGGCGGCGGAATAACGCCGCAAGGCTGCTCCCGTTTTCAAGAGGGCGGTCCTTCCGGGCCGCCCCTTGTCTTTTCGGGGTCTTTTCGGACCTGCGCGGCCAGTTCAGGCAATCGCTGGCGTGCGGCGAGGCCCATGGGCCGCCGGGCGCGCGTAAAGATGCACTTCGGTGGCAAGAACCGGCGCGTGATCCCTCGCCCCGTCGGGGCAGCTGGGTCGGGCCGGTGCTGTGGACGCCCTGCAACGCGGTTTCGCATCCCGAGCGCGCAGGGGGTGAAGGCAGCAGCACGTTCCGCCGCCTGACAGCCGAGGTTCGCTTCGCGCAAGCACAGCGTGAAGGCGTGCCGGCAAGCCTTTCAGCGGCGCCACATCCCGCAGGCGCAGGGGGGCATCGCCGGAATGGCGTGACACATGCCCGCGTCCAGTTTCTCATTCACGTCGCGCGGGGTTTCGGGCTGGTTGCGGGGCACGCGCGCGGGGGGCGCCCTGCAACGCGCATTACCAATTTGATACAGGCTGCGGGACACGGGCGCGCGGGTCCGTTCCCCTTTCGCACCGCCCCGAAAGCGGGAGCCAGAGGCCAGCCTTTCCCCAGCACCTTGCCGGCCGGGGCCGGAACCGCGCGCGCCTTGGGCCAGGTGCCGCCCCTGATCCCCGGTGTCGTGATCCGCGTGGATGCCCGCAAGGCCGTGGTCTTCCGGCCGTTTCAGCCCGCCGCCAGTTCCCGCGCCAGGGCGCAGAACCCTTCCAGCGGGATCTCCTCGGCCCGCGCGGTCGGCTCGATCCCCACGGCGCGCAGCCGGTCCTCGATGTCCGGCACGATCCCGCGCAGCGAAGCGCGCAGCATCTTGCGCCGCTGGTTGAAGGCCGCTGCCGTCAGCCGCGACAACACAGCCCCGTCGCAGGGAAAGCGCGGCGCGGGCAGGGCGGTCAGATGGACCACCGCCGAATGCACCTTGGGCGCGGGGGTGAAGGCTTCGGGCGGCAGGGTCATCACCACCCGCGCCTCGCACCGCCATTGCGCCAGCAGCGCCAGCCGCCCATAGGCCTTGGACCCGGGCCGCGCCACGATCCGCTCGGCCACCTCTTTCTGGAACATCAGCGTCAGGCTTTCCCAGAACGGCGGCCAGACCTTCGGCGTCAGCCAGCCGACCAGCAGTTCCGTCCCCACGTTATAGGGCAGGTTCGCCACGATGCGGATCGGCGCGGTCAGATGCGCGGCGGCATCGACCGTCAGCGCATCGGCATTGATCACCTCCAGCCGGCCGGGATAGGCGGCGGCGATCTCGGCCAGCGCGGGCAGACAGCGGGCGTCCTTTTCGATCGCCAGCACCCGCCGCGCCCCTTCGGCCAACAGCCCGCGCGTCAGCCCGCCCGGACCCGGACCCACCTCCAGCACATCCGACCCGGTCAGATCCCCCGCCGCCCGCGCGATCTTGGCGGTCAGGTTCAGGTCCAGCAGAAAGTTCTGCCCCAGCTGTTTTTTCGCCACCAGATCATGCGCGCGGATCACCTCGCGCAGGGGGGGCAACCCGTCAATCGCGGCCATCCCGCCCCCTCTTTCCCTTTGAAAAATACTCCACGGGGGTGTGGGGGTGTGAAACCCCCACTGCAACGCCGGCCCCGCTCACCGCCCCGCCCCCATCCGGGCCGCCATCCGCAGCGCGGCCAGGGTCGAGGACGGGTCCGCCACCCCGCGCCCCGCGATATCGAAGGCCGTGCCATGGTCGGGCGAGGTGCGCACGAAGGGCAGCCCCAGCGTCACGTTCACGCCCCCGGCAAAGTCGATGGTCTTGATCGGGATCAGCGCCTGATCGTGATACATGCAGACCGCCGCGTCGTAACCCGCCCTCGCGGCGGCGTGGAACATCGTGTCGGCGGGCAGGGGGCCGCGCAGGTCCATGCCTTCGGCCGTCAGCCGCGCCAGCAGCGGGGCGATCATCGCCAGTTCCTCGCCCCCCATCGCGCCGCCTTCGCCCGCATGGGGGTTCAGCCCCGCCACCGCGATACGCGGGGCCGCGATGCCGAAATCGCGGATCAGCCCGGCATGGGTGATGCGGATCGTCTGTTCCAGCACATCGGCGGTCAGGGCGGCGGGCACATCGGCCAGCGGGATGTGGATGGTCGCGGGCACCACGCGCAACTCGTCGCAGGCCAGCATCATCACCACCCGGTCCACCCCCGCCAGGGCCGCCAGATATTCCGTATGGCCGGGATAGGGGAAACCGGCCCCGTCCTTCAGCGCCTTCTTGTGGATCGGCAGGGTGCAGACCGCAGCCGCTTCGCCCGCCTGCACCAGATGCACGGCGCGGGCGATCACCTCGATCACGCCCGCGGCATTGGCGGGGTCGGGACGGCCGGGCACCGCGGCCGCGGCAAAGTCGTGGCGCAGCACCGGCAGCGCCTCGGGGGGCACCTGCGCCGCTTCGGCGGGCGAGGCGACCTCGGCCACCCGCGTTCCGGCGGGCAGGTGGCGCGGATCGCCGATCCAGACAAAGGGCAGCGCCGCCCCCAGCCGTTCCCGCGCCGCGACGGCCAGTTCGGGGCCGATCCCGGCAGGTTCGCCGCAGGTCAGAAGGACGGGCTTCACGGCTGACGGATCAGCGCCTCGGAGCGGAGCTGTTCCATATAGATATCGGCCAGCTTCGACAGGCGCTGCCCGACCAGCTGGCCCCGCACCTCCTCGCGCGAGGGGGAGTCCTTGGCCACCGGATTGCGCGCGCAGAGCATCAGGAACACCCGCGCCCCGCCGCTCCGCAGCGCGGTAGAGCTTTCGCCGGGGTCAAGCCGCGCCAGTTCCAGCGCGATGTCCTTTGGCACCTGACCCAGCGGCTTCGTCTCGCGCTGGACGCCCTGCATCACGGCGTAAAGATCGTTGCAGGTATCGACCTCGGCCCGGATGCGGGCGATCTGCGCGGGCGCATCCGGCCCGTCGGCGATGGTGACCCGCGCGTAATCCACCGTCTGCTCGCCCGAGGTGCCGCCCTCGGCATCGGCGATGGCGCGCATCTGAAGCAGGACGACCGCATTCGGAACCGCGATCGGCGGCGTCACCTGACCGGGCGCAAGGCCCAGCACCTGGCGTTGCAGGTCGGGCGGCAGGTTCGCCACCGGCATCCAGTCCAGCTTGCCGCCCCGTCCCGCGGTCTGTGCCGCCGAATAGCGCTGTGCGGCGGCGGCAAAGGCCGCCTCGGTATGGATGCCCGCGCGGATCTGGTTGGCCTGCGCCATCTCGTCATCGGGGTCGCCCTCGACCGGGATCACCAGTTCCGACAGCAGCACCCGCACCGCGGGCTTGTGATCCAGCGCGGCAAGCGCGCGGTCGACCTCGACATCGGTGATCTTGACGGTGGGGGCGTATTTCGCCCGGATCAACTCGCGCCAGGTGATCTGCGCGGTGACGAAATCGCGGAAGGTTTCCGCCGACACGCCGCCCTGGTTCAGCGCCTTGACGAAGTTCTCGGCCGACAGGTTCGCCCGGCTGGCGAATTCCTCCATGCCCTTCTTCACGTCGTCGGGCGTCAGCTTCAACCCGACCTGGGCGGCGGCCCAGACGCGCAGCCGGTCGTCGATGACGCCCTGCAACGCGTCTTTCTGCAGATCGCCGGGCTGGCGCAGCATGGTCAGGAACCGCAGGCGCTGATCCACCTCATACTGGGTGACGGCCTTGCCGTTGACATAGACCACGGGCGAGAACTGCCCGCCCTGCGCCGCCGCGGGCGCACCGAACAGGGCAGGCGCCGCGCCCGCGCCCAGCATCAGCGCGACGGCCGCCGCGCGGGTGAAACCGGGAAATCCTGCCGCAAACCTGTTCATCGCCTGCTTCTTTCCGTTTCTTGTCCTTCGTTCCGCCTATCCGCGACAGGCCCCGGCGGGTCCGGCCTTGCTGCCGCCGCCAAAGCCCGCCAGTTGCACCGAAAGGCCGAAACTGGTGGTCGGTTGCACACTAGTCGAGGATGCGAACCGACGCGAGAGCGAAAGATCCACCTGCACGCATTCGTTCCGCCAGACCAGCCCCACCCCCGCCCGTGTCGCCCGGTCGGCGTCAAAGTCATAGCGGGTCATGGCGCTGGCCGTCCAGTTCGGGTTCAGGTCATAGCTGGCATCCAGTTGCAGCTCGGATGTCTGTTCGGGCCGGTCCTCGTCCGGGTCGGCGATCAGATAGACATAGCCCGACGACAGGCTGTAGCGGTCGCGCGCCACATCCATGCGCCATTCGCCCTTCGTCACCTTGAGGTCGTCGTCGAACAGCACGCGGTTCGTCAGCGAAAGACCGTCCGGCAGGCCCAGTTGCCAGGCCAGCAGCCAGTCCGACCGTTTCCCGTCCAGCCCCGAGGCGGCGCTGAACTGGTCGAGGTCGCTGCTGCGGATCACCCGGCCGCCGGCAAAGCTCAGCGACCAGCCTGTGGGGTCATAGCGGGTGTAGGACAGGCCCAGGCTGGCCCAGGACCCCTGCTCGATCGCGTCCGAGCCGGGAAAGCGGTTCATCGCGAACAGGTTGCTTTCGTCGAATTCCACCAGCGTGGAATCCTCGTTCGGGATGCGGCCGTCGCCGCCGTGCGACGTGACCAGTTGCAGCACCGGCTCGATCACATGGCTGGCCCCGTCGGTGCCGGCCTTGACCCAGGGCCAGCGAAGCTCGACCCCCGCCACGCCGTGCAGGCGGGTTTCGGTGCCGCCATATTCCGCATCCTGGTTGATGTCGTAGAGATCGGCCGAGACCGCGCCCATCAGGGTGGCGACGATGCCGGGATCCGTGACCCAGTTCCGCCGCCAGTCGCCCTTGACCGTCATCCGCGCCACGTCGCGCCCGTCGGCGATGCCGTCGCCGTTCAGGTCCAGTTCCTCTTCCGAAGTGCGGTTGGCACTGTGGCTCTGGAACTGCAAGCCGGCCTCGCCCCCCAGCGGCCCGCCCGAGAAGCGCCGGTGAAAGGTGAAATCCCCGATCAGCGACGGGATGGTCGAGTTCGATTCGCCCTCGCGGATCGACTGCACCCCGACCAGCCGCGCCGAGATATATTCGTTGCGCCGCACCCGCGTCGCCTCGATCACGCTTTCCAGCCGGTCTTCCTCGGGCAGGCCATAGTCGTAAAGATAGGCGTCGTCGCTGACCGTCTCGCCATGGAATTTCAGCGTGAAGCCATAGGGCAGGGCAAAGTGTCCGTCGGCGGTCAGATAGCCCCGCGTCTCGCCCGGCAGCAGTTCGTCATGCGAAACGGCGCCGTTCAGCTCGATCTCGCCGGTGCGGAAGGCCTGGCGATAGCGCAGTTCCAGCGTCCGGCCGTTCTTGGTCGAGACATAGGGGGTCAGCGTCACGTCGGCGCTGCGCCCCAGGGTGACGAAATAGGGCAGCTTCAGCCCGGTCCCCAAACCCGTGGTCGTGCGCAGTTCCGGCCGCAGAAAGCCGCTGGAGCGGTCCAGGTTCGGGTCGGGCATCCGCAGACGCGGCACCCAGAACACCGGGAGGCCGGCGATGCGGAACTGGGCGTCGGTGAAATAGATCTGCTGGGCAAGTTCGTCATGAACGACCTTGCGCGCGCGGATTTCCCAAAGCGGCGCGGGATTGCCCGCGCAGACCTTGCAGGACGAGGCGACGGTGCGCGACAGCTGGGTATAGCGCCCGTCGATCCGCTGCATCTCGGCCGCAGCCAGTTGCAGCTGGCGGTCCATGACCATCCGCACGCCGGTCATGACGCCATTCGCCAGATCGGCGTCCAGCGCCGCCTGATCGGCCAGAACCACGGTTTCGCCCGCCGTATCGGTCAGGACGATGGGGCCGGCGATCTTCAGGCTGTCGGCCTTGCGGTCATAGTCGATGCGCGAGGCGGTCAGGCGGCGGCCCTTGTAGAACACCTCGACATGGCCGGTCGCGGTCAGCGTGTCGTCGCCGTTGATGGCGACCGTATCGGCCACCATCGAGGCGCGCTCTTGTGCCGCGGCCGGGGCGGCAAGGGCCAGGAACAATGCCGTCAGGGCATGGGCGAGGGGGCGCATCAGCCGTCCTCCAGATGCAGAAGAAGGCCCATGGCGGCCATTGCGGCGGCGACGGGCGGGATCCAGGCGGCCATCGCCACCGGGATCTGCCCGTTTTCGCCCAGGACCTGCGCGAAGTTGCGCAGGAAAAAGATCGCGAACCCCGCCAGCAGCGACAACAGCACCATGGTGCCGGTATTGCCCGACCGGACATGGCGCATCGTGAACCCCCCCGCCAGCAGCACCATCGCCGCCAGCAGCAGCGGTTGCGCCAGTTCCATCTGGAACCAGACGCGGTGCGACCGGGCGGAAAAGCCCGCCCGCTCCAGCCCGGCAATATAGCGCGGCAGGTCCCAGAACGGAATCGCCGAAGGCGTGCCGAACCCGTCGCGGATCGAATCGCGCGTCAGGTCGGTCGGCAAGGTGCTGTCGCCGGCCTGCGCCTCGGCGCTGCGTTCGGGATTGTCCTGCGTCAGATCCCACCGCTTGGTCCCGGTCAGCCGCCAGACCCCCGAATCGAGCGCGGCATGATTGGCCTCGACCCGTGTTTGCGGCGTGCCGTCGGCGCCGAAGGACAGGAAGGTCGCCCCGAACAGCTCGGTCCCGTCCAGGTTCGCGCGACTGGCCTGGATGACGGTCTGCCCGTCTTCGCCCCCCTGGCGCAACCACAAGCCGCCATCGGTGACCGACAGGATGCTTTGCCCGCCGCGGGTGTATTCGGACCAGAGCTTGTCATATTCCTTTTGCGTGCCTGCGACGATCGGGTTCAGCACCGCCACCGCAAAAGCCCCGACCGCCACCGCCGCCCCCACCGGCGCCAGCAGGAACCGCAGCCCCGACCGCCCCGCCGCGCGGATCACCACCAGTTCGGAGGTGCGGGCCAGCCCGATGAACAGCGTGATCGCCGACAGGATCACCACCAGCGGCAGGATGGTGTAAAGCGTCTTCGGCACGTTCACCGCCGAAAGGATCAGCGCGTCGCCAAAGCCGATGTCCGCATCCGAAAAGCGGCGCAGCTGGTCGATCACGTCGATCAGCAGCATGATCCCGAAGAAGATCAGGAACACCATCAGCGTGATCCGCAGGAACTTCATCGCGATATAGCGGTGCAGGATCATGCCGCAGCCCCCGCCCCGCGCCGGATGTGCCGGGGCCGTTGCGACAGCCACAGCATCGCCACCGCCATCGCCATCCCCACCACCGGCGCCGCATAGACCAGCGGCCAGCGCGTGGCGTCGCGCAAGGCCGCCGCCCCGGTCGAGGTGTTGATCCCCTGTACCACGATCAGCATCACCACCGCGATCCCGATCTGCCGCCACAGGCCGAACCGGCTGAACCCGCCCAGAAGCAGGGCGGAAAATCCGATCAGCGCGGCGGCGGCGGCGAGGAAGGGCTGGGCGATGCGGGAATGCGCCTCTTGCAGAAAGGCGGCGCGGTTTTCCCCGGTTTCATCCTGAAGCGGCTGGGTGGCCGACAGAAGCTCGACCGTGGAAAGCTCGTCCAGGGTGCGGCCCTTGCGCGCCGATCCGGTCAGGAACGGCGACAGGTCATAGGTGAAATCGGCAAAGCGCGTGACCGACAGCCGCCGCGCATTTCGGTCCAGCGTCTGGGCCATGCCGTTGAACATGATCAACTTCGGCCCGGTGTCGCCCCGCACGAACAGCGCGCGCCGGGCGGTATAGGTCACGCGCTCGTTCAGGTTGCGGTCGTCCGACAGGAACATGTCGTGCAATTCGCCGTTCCGCGAAATCTCGCGGATATAAAGTGTCACATTGCTGGACGGGTGCATGAACTGGCCGTCGCGCAGAAAGCGGGCGGTCAGGTTTTCCTGCACCTCGGCCGTTCGTTCGGCCAGCCGGGCGCGGCTTTCGGGCACCAGCACGTTCATCAGGATCGCCATCATCACCGCCGCGACCAGCCCGAACATCAGCACCGGCCGCGCCAGCCGGAACGAGGAAAATCCGGTGGCCTGCATCACCACCAGCTCGCTGTCCTGGCTGAGGCGGTTGGCGACGTAGACGGCCGCGGCAAAGGCCGAAATCGGCAGGACCAGCCGGATGACGTTTGGCAGCGTCAGCAGCGAAAACTCAAGGAAGACCAGCGCCGACTGCCCGTCGCCCAGCAACTGGTCGAACAGCCCGACCGCCCGGTTGACCCAGTAGACCGCCACCAGCACCAGAGAGAAAAAGCCGAACAGCGCCAGCAGTTGCGACAGCATGTATCTGTCGAACTTCGCCACCCGCTGCCCCTTTCCGTCTGGCCGGTTGATCCGGCGATGCCTGTTGCGCGCGAAGCTAGCGGAAATCGCCGCCGGGGGAAACTGGCATCTGGCGGATCGCGGCCCGCAAGACTAGCCTCGCGCGCGAACCTTCGCCTGCCTTGCCGGAGAATGCCATGTCCCACCCCACAGCCATCCAGTTCCAGCCCGTCACGCTCGACACGCTTGCCCAAGCATCGGGGCGGATCGCCGTCTTTCACGATGGCGGCGCCTATTCGCTGGCCGCGCGGCGAATCGACCGGCTGACGCGGGGCGCGCTGGCCCGGTTTCTGGAGTCGGAGGCCTTTGCAAAGCTGAAACCGGGCGAGGGGGCGGATCTGGCCTTCCCCTCGGGCCTTGCGGCGGATGCGGTGCAGGTGATCCGCTTGCCGAAGAAGGCCACGGTGGCAGAAGCGCGCAAGGCCGGCGCCGCCATCGGCCGCGCGCTGTCGCCCAAGGCCACGCTGGTCATGGCCGAGGGGCAGGGGCAGGCCGCCGAGATCGCATTCGGTCTTGCGCTGCGGGCCTATGGCTTTACCGCGCACCAGACCGGCGAAAAGACCGAAGCCGGGCCGGTGACGATGCAGGTCGCCAACCCCGAGGCGGTGGCCGCCGCCGCCGCCCCCGGCGCTGCCGTGGCCGAAGGCGTGTTCTTCACCCGCGATCTGGTGAACGAGCCGGCGAACATCCTGACCACCGACGATTTCGCCGCCCGCCTTGCCGCGATGCAGGAACTGGGGATCGAGGTCGAGATCCTTGAAGAGGCCGATCTGGCGGCACTGGGGATGCGGGCGCTTCTGGGCGTGGGGCAGGGGTCGGAAAGCCCGTCCAAGGTCGTCGTCATGCAGTGGAAGGGGGGCGAGGGCGCGCCCTTCGCCCTTGTCGGCAAGGGCGTCTGCTTCGACACCGGGGGCATTTCGCTGAAACCCGCCGCCGGGATGGAAGACATGACGATGGACATGGGCGGCGCCGCGACCGTCGCGGGCGTGATGCGCGCCCTGGCGCTGCGCAAGGCGCGGGCGCATGTCGTGGGGCTGGTCGGGCTGGTGGAAAACATGCCCGACGGGCGGGCGCAGCGGCCGGGCGACGTGGTGCGTTCGATGAAGGGCGACACGATCGAGGTGATCAACACCGATGCCGAGGGGCGGCTGGTTCTGGCCGATGTGCTCTGGTATGCGCAGGAACGGTTCCAGCCGGTGGGACTGATCGACCTTGCCACCTTGACCGGCGCGGTGATCGTGGCCCTGGGGCACGAGAATACCGGCGTCTTTTCCAACGACGATGCGCTGTGCGATGCCTTCCTGAAGGCTGCGGGTGCCGAGGGGGAAGGGGCGTGGCGCCTGCCGATGGGCGAGGGCTATGACGCCAAGCTGAAAAGCCGGGTGGCGGATATGGTGAACTCTTGCGGGCGCGATGGCGGGTCGATCACCGCGGCGCATTTCCTGCGGCGCTTCGTCAAGAAAGAAACGCCCTGGGTGCATCTGGACATCGCGGGGACGGCGCTGCTGAAGGCCGAGTCCACGCTGGCGCCGAAGGGGGCGACGGGTTGGGGGGTGATGGCGCTGAACCGCCTGATCCGCGACAGGTTCGAGGCGAAATGATCCTGTTCTATCACCTGACCCGTTCGACCGCCCAGGAAACGGCGGCGACCCTTCTGTCCCGCGCGGCGGATCGCGGGATGCGGGTCATGGTGCGCGGCACCGACAAGGCGGCGCTGGAGCGTCTGGACATGCGCCTGTGGGTGGAGCCGGAGGACGGCTTTCTGCCGCATGGGGTGGAGGGCGGTCCGCAGGATGCGGAACAGCCGATCCTGATCGGCACCGGCGCGGCCGCGAACGGGGCGGTCGCGCTGATGCTGATGGACGGGGCCGAGGTGGATCAGGACGAGGCGCGGGCGATGGAACGCGTCTGGGTGCTGTTCGACGGCGCCGATCCCGCCGCGCTGAACCATGCGCGCGGCCAGTGGACGCGGTTGACCGGACTGGGCCTGCCCGCACAATACTGGTCCGAGGACTCGGGCCGGTGGGAAAAGAAGGCAGGCAAGAACGAATGATCGTTCTGCCTGTGGTGCTTTCGCGGTGGGGCTTGTGCCCCCTGGCCGGCCCCGGAGGGGTTTTGCACCCCTCCGGACCACCCCGCAGGGTATTTGGGCCAAGATGAAGGGGGCAAGCAGGGGGCGGGCGGAACCGTTCACATGTCGCGGGCGTTTTGCCGGGTATCCGGCCCGCCGGAGTCAGGACAGGGGGAGAGTTGGCGATGAAACCCAGGGATTTCGATGCGTTCGACAGGCGCGTGCAGGCGCGGGCGCAGAAGATGTGGGAGGAGGCGGGGCGCCCCGATGGCGGGGCAGAGCTTTTCCGCGAACGCGCGAGGGATCTGCTGGAGATTTCGGAAAACCCCGAGGCCGGGCGGATGAGCGTGGCGGAATCCACCCGCCCGCGCATCAACACGCTGGTCGATGTGGAAAATCAGGGCGAAATGCCGGGTCTGACCGATCAGGGCGACGGACAGCTTTTCCCCGATCAACAGCAAAGCGTCGACGTGCCGATCCCGCCCGAGGCGAAAGAGCCGGAGCGCTGAGGTCCGGGGATCAATTCGGCGTGGTCTTGCGCGCCAGTTGGCGGGAAAGGGCGGAAATCAGGTCGCTGCGCGTGACGATGCCGACGATCTGACGCCCCTGCATGACCGGCACGCCCTCGACTCCGCCGTCGGACAGCAGCGCCACCACGGCGCCTGCCGGCGTTTCCGGGGAGACATGGGGCACGGCGGTCGTCATCACTTCGGCCGCCCGGTGATGCGCAAGGCCATCGGTGCGGATCAGGTTCAACTGAAAGATCACGCCCCGCAATTCACCACCATCGGTCACGGGCAGCGAATGGAAGCCGCGCGCGCGGAAGATCGCCGCCGCCTCCTGCAGCGGCGTGTCGGGGCGCACCGTCACCAGATCGCTCGACATGATGTCTGCGCAGGTCAGGTCCAGCCGGTGGCCCGCCGCGGCCTGCTCTGCCGCGCCGACAAGGCGCGCAAGGTCGGCGACGCCAAGGTTCGCCGCCTGACGGTAGCGGTCCAGAATCTGCGCCAGATCGTCTGCTTCCACCCCGATCCGGGCCGAAGGCGCGGGCCGTTCTGCGGGCTGGCGGAACGGATAGACCCGTCCCGTCACCAGATGCCACAGCAGCGCCAGCCCGATCAGCGCCGCCGTTCCCGCCGCGACCGGGGCCAGCGCCAGGCTCCAGCTGGCATGGGCCGCCGGGTCCAGTGCCACCAGCAGCGCCACCGCGCCCCCCGGCGGATGGAGCGCGCGCACCAGCAGCATCCCGGCGATGGCCGCGCCGACCGCGATGCCCGGACCCCATGGCCCGGCGGGCAGGACGGCCATGACCGCCAAGGCCACCAGCGCCGAGACGGTATTGCCGACCAGTGCCGACCATGGCTGCGCCAGCGGGCTGTTCGGCAGGGCGAAGAGCAGCACCGCGCTGGCCCCGAAGGGCGCGATCAGCCGCAGATGCGCGGCATCGCCCGCCAGCCAGACCACCAGCCCCAGCAGGACCAGCGCCGCCACCGCCCCGCCGCCCGCGCGCAGCAGATCGGCGGGATGCGCGGGCGGCAGGACCGGGCCGAAACCGTGCAGGATGCGGCGCAGGGGGTGCGGTTGGCTCATCACAGGGTCTTTCCCGACAGGAAAAAGGCCGCGCTGTGCCGCGCGGCCCGATGTTATGGCGACCTGAAACGCCCGGCCGGGGGTTGGCGCGCGATTACAGCAGCGATTTCGCCGTGGCGACGGTGTTTTCGGCGGTGATGCCGAATTCCTTGTAAAGCCGTTCCGCCGGGGCCGAGGCGCCAAAGCCCTTCATCCCGATGAAACCGGCCTTCGCCTCGCGCCCGCGCTCGCCCAGAAGCCAGCGGTCCCAGCCACCGGCGCGCACGCCCGCCTCGATGGCGACGCGGACGGGGCCTGCGGGCAGGACCTTCTTGCGGTAAGCCTCGTCCTGCTGGGCGAACAGCTCCATCGACGGCATGGACACGACGCGGGTGCCGATCCCCTCGGCCTCCAGCGCCTCGCGGGCTTTCAGGGCGATTTCGACCTCGGACCCGGTGGCGATCAGGATGACCTGCCGCTTGCCCGTCGCCTCGGCCAGAACATAGGCGCCGCGGGCGGTCAGGTTCTGCCCGGTGTGCGACTTGCGCACCGTGGGCAGGTTCTGCCGCGACAGGGCCAGCACCGAAGGCGTGGTCTTGGACGACAGCGCGATCTCCCACGCCTCGGCGGTTTCGACCAGATCGGCGGGGCGGAACACGTAAGTGTTCGGCGTCGCGCGGGAAATCGCCAGATGCTCGACCGGCTGGTGGGTCGGGCCATCCTCGCCCAGACCGATGCTGTCATGCGTCATGACATAGACGGTCGGCACGCCCATCAGCGCCGACAGCCGCATCGCGGGGCGGGCATAGTCGGTAAAGCACATGAAGGTCCCGCCGTAAGGCCTTGCGCCGCCATGCAAAACCATGCCGTTCATCGCCGCCGCCATGCCGTGTTCGCGGATGCCGTAATAGATGTAACGGCCCTTGCGATCCTCGACCGAGAACACGCCCAGATCGGGGGTCTTGGTATTGTTCGATCCGGTCAGGTCGGCCGATCCGCCGATAGTTTCCTGCATCACCGGGTTCACTGCCGCCAGCACCTTTTCGGATGCCGCACGGGTGGCGAGTTTCGGTGCCTCTTCCGACGCCTTCTTCTTCACCGCGCGGATGATCGAGGACAGCTTCGCCGGCGCGTCCAGCGCGAAGATGCGGGCAAATTCGGCCTGCTTCTGCGGCGACAGTTTCGCGATGCGGGCATCCCATTCGGCCCGCGCCGCGGCACCGCGCTTGCCCTTGGCCTCCCATGCGGATTTGATGTCGGCGGGGATGACGAAGGGGCCGTCGGTCCAGCCATACACCGCGCGGGTATCGGCGATCAGCTTGGCGTCGGTCAGCGCGCCGTGGCCCTTGGACGTGTCCTGCGCGGAAGAACCGAGCGCGATATGCGTCTTGCAGGCGACCAGCGCCGGGCGGGGCGAGGCCTTGGCGGCGGTCAGGGCGCGGTCGATGTCTTCGGGGTCATGGCCGTCGCACTCGAACACGTCCCAACCGCTGGCCGCGAAACGCGCCTTCTGGTCGGTCACGTCCGAAAGGGAAACCTTGCCGTCGATGGTGATGCCGTTGTTGTCCCACAGCACGATCAGCCGCGACAGTTGCAGCTTGCCCGCCAGGCCGATCGCCTCTTGCGAAACACCTTCCATCAGGCAGCCGTCGCCCGCGATCACCCAGGTGTGGTGATCCTGCACCTTGGCACCCCAGCGGGCGCGCAAGCTCTCCTCGGCGATGGCGAAACCGACCGAGTTGGAAATGCCCTGACCCAGCGGGCCGGTGGTGGTTTCCACCCCCGCGACATGGCCGTATTCCGGGTGGCCCGCGGTGATTGCGCCCCATTGGCGGAAGTTCTTGATCTGGTCCAGCGTCACATCGGCATAGCCGGTGAGGTAAAGCAGCGCATAGATCAGCATGGACCCATGCCCGGCCGACAGGATGAAGCGGTCGCGGTCGGGCCAGCGCGGCGCGGCGGGGTCGAACTTCAGATGCTTGTCGAACAGCACCGTCGCCACGTCGGCCATGCCCATCGGCATCCCCGAATGGCCCGAATTCGCGGCGGCGACGGCATCCAGCGTCAGCACGCGGATCGCGGCGGCCTGCCGCCAGTGGTCGGGATGACGGGCGCGCAGGGTCTCGATATCCATATCCGGGCTCCTCATGTTAGGGCTAGCAGGCTCTTATCACCGCAGGCGGCAAGATCAAGGCGGCGGGTGCCCGAAAGCACGGAAAGGGGAGGGCGGCTGTCCGCCTTTGCGGCTAGGATGGGGGTTGACGGCAGGGTGCGCGATTCGCACCATGCAGGACGCCGCAGCAGAACGGCAACCGGCCAGAGGAGGGTGAGGCGCATGGAGCAGATCGCGGGACTGGAACGCCGCATCACCGCCGCGCTGGATCGTCTGTCGCGCGGGATCGACGCTCTGGGCTGGGCGGGCCCCGCATCGGCCGATGCGGGTGATGCCGGTTTCCTTGCCGCTCGGCTGGAGGAGGAACAGCAGGCCAATGCCCAACTGGCCGAACGCTTGCGCGCGGTGAGAGAGCGCGAGGCCGAGGCCCGTCTTGCGATTCAGGACCAGACCGAACACCTGACGCGCCGTCTGGACGAACAGGGGATCGAGGTTCAGCGCCTGCATCGGGTGGTGGTGCAACTGCGCGAACAGCTGCGCATCCATCGCGAGGCTGCTGCCGGGCAGGTCGCCGACCCGCAACAGATCAACCGCGCGATGCTGGCCGAACTGGAGGCCCTGCGCGCGACCCGTGCGGCCGAGGTTGCGGAAATGGACGGAATACTTGCCGAACTCGCCCCCCTTGTCGCAGAGGCCGAGGCGGTCAGGGGGGGGCGTGCGGATGCCTGATGTCACGATCAACGTCGGCGGGCGGTCCTTTACCGTCTCGTGCCAGCCGGGAGAGGAGCATTTCCTGCGCAGCGCCGCCGCGATTCTGGATGCCGAAGCGGCGCCGATCCTGTCGCAGATGGGCCGTCTGCCCGAGTCGCGGATGCTGCTGATGGCGGGGCTGATGCTGGCCGATCGCGCGGCCGGGCAGGAGGATGAGCTGCGCCAGCTGCGCGCGCGCGTCGCGGAGCTGGAAGGCCAGTCGCCGGGCAAGGTCGAGGTTCCCGTGGTGCCCGCCATCGTGACCGAAAGCTATGCCGAACTTGCGGCGCGGGTCGAGGCCATGGCGGCCGCGGTCGAGGAACGTCTGGCCGCGCTGGACTGATCGCCGAGGATTGATCGCCGGGGAAACTCGTCTGGCCCGCCTTCTGCGCTAGGGTGGCAGAGGTGCTGCCGTGTCCCGTTTCAGGAAAGGAAAAGTCATGAAATCCCTGTGCCTTGCCGTCGTCGCCACTACGCTTGCGCTTCCCGCCCTTGCGCAGGAGAAGATGGAAGTGATCCCCATGCGCTATCTGTGCGACCGCGGGGTGGAGGTTCCGGCGACCTATGTGAATTCGCATGACGATGCCTCGGCCGTGATCAACGTCGAAGGGCAGCAGATTTCCCTGATCGTCGAGAAATCGGCCTCGGGCGCGCGCTATGGCTGGCCCTCGGACGGATCGCATTATGTCTGGTGGACCAAGGGGCCGGAGGCGACGCTTTACTGGCACAATGGCGAGACGGGCGAGGAGACGGTCCTGCTGGGCGGCTGCAAGCAGGAGGAATAGGGGGCGTCCTGTTCCGGCTGAAACGGCTGATTATTGTCGGCCGGAGCAATCGGGCCGAGCCGACTCTGCCGCGGAATTTCGGCATGGAAGGGGGCGGGAGCTGCCGCGCGCCGTGTTGGCACCTCTCCGCAATCCGGGGCGTGTTTCCCGCAGCCGAAAGGTATTCCGGCTCTGGCCGTGGCATTGGCCGTTCGAGGCACGTTTCCCCATGCGCCCTGTGGCGTCGGCCTGCTCGCCGCGCGCCGCAAAGGGCGGTGCCGACACAGGTTTCCGGGTTGCGGGGGCCGGGCCTGCCGGCGCCCGCAACCCAAAGGTCCGGCCGAGGCTGGGGGATGCGCCGATATTACCGCAAGCAACCCTTTTCATCGGCCACTTGCGGGCGTGGTTGAGCGAGAGCGCGGCAATCTTGCTGCACCCCACCCGTAGACGCGGATATGGCGCCAGCCCTGCCTTATCCCGTTATCGCTGCCGTGCTTCCACTGTCGGGCGATGTCGCGAAACCTGATCACGTCATCACCGGAGCGAAGGCACGACCCTTGGCAAGAACCGGGGCCAGGGCACTGGCGTGAACCCGGCCCGACACTTCCCTTCGCAATAGCCTCCCCCGGAACGCGTTCGGCGAGAACTGTCGCGAGGGACGTAGATGCCAAGCCTCGCTCCCCGCCGAGCCGTCGGTTACAGGCGATCGCCAAGGGGGGCGAAGGCGCGCGCCGGGTCTCGCATCAGGGACGGGCCGATCAATAGCTGCGGATCAGACCGACAAGACGCCCCTGAACCTTGACCATATGATCGGGAAACACCCGCGTCTCGTAGGAGGGGTTCGCCGCCTCCAGCGCGATCATGCTGCCCTTGCGGCGGAACCGTTTCAGCGTCGCCTCGGCATCCTCGACAAGCGCCACGACAATATCGCCGTTCTCGGCGGTGTTCTGTTCGCGGATCACCACGATGTCGCCATCGTTGATCCCGGCCTCGATCATCGAGTCGCCCTTGACCTCCAGCGCATAGTGCTGGCCGCGCCCCGAGATCATCGAGCCGGGCACGGCGACGTGATGCGAGACCTCGGAGATCGCCTCAATCGGGACACCGGCGGCGATGCGGCCCATCACCGGCAGTTCCAGCGCATGAACGGCCTGAACCGGGATCGCGCCCCTGGGGGTGGGGGGACGGTCGCCTTCGATCACGCGGGGGCTGAAGCCGGGTTTTTCCATCGCCTCGGGCAGCTTGACGATTTCCAGCGCGCGGGCGCGATGCGCAAGGCGGCGGATGAACCCGCGTTCCTCCAGCGCGGTGATCAGGCGGTGGATGCCGGATTTCGACTTCAGATCCAGCGCATCCTTCATCTCGTCGAACGAGGGCGGAACGCCGTCACGGTCCATCCGGCTCTTGATGAAATCCAGCAGTTCCAGTTGCTTGCGTGTCAGCATCGCCCCACCTTTCGGCTGCAGTTGACACAATGTTCTGCCCGTGTTCCCGGTTTGTGTCAACCGTTTCCGCGCAAGGCCCGGTCAGATCGGCAGATATTCGACGATTTCGCCCGCCTTGCGCGCCGGATCGCCCATCGGGCGGATCAACAGCGCATCCGCCTCGGTCAGGCGGCGAAGCAGGGCGGAATCCTGCCCCTCGAACGGGGTGATGCGCGGCAGGTCGCCCGCGCCGTCCAGCCGGGCGAGGCGCGCGCGCATGAAATGGGCGCGGGGGCCGTTCGCCTCGATCCCGCAGCCCAGGGACGCGCGCAGGGGGCGGGAGGCGGGATCGGGCACGCCCTGCATCGCACGGATCATCGGCAGGACGAACAGCATCGTGCAGACGATGGAGGACACCGGATTGCCCGGCAGCCCGACCAGCGCCGCCCCGCGCAGCCGCCCGGCCAGCAGCGGCTTGCCGGGGCGCAGGGCGATCTTCCAGAACGCCGCCTCCATCCCCAGCCGCTGCGCGACCGGGCCGACCAGATCGTGATCGCCGACCGAGGCGCCGCCGATGGTCAGGATGAGATCCGCGCCCTCGGCCAGGGCAAAGGCGGATTCCAGCGCCGGAACCGTGTCGCGGGCAATGGGCAGAAGCCGCGCCTCGGCCCCTTCGGCCTCGACCATGGCGGCCAGGGCAAAGCCGTTCGAGGCGACGATCTGGTCGGGGCGCGGGTCTTCGCCCGGCATCACCAACTCGTCCCCGGTGGCAAGGATTGCGACGGTCGGGCGGCGGGCAACCGGCACCTCGGCGATGTTCATCGCGGCCAGCAGGGCAAGATCGGCAGGGCGCAGGCGGCGGGGCGCAACCGTGTCGCCGGTGCGGAAATCCTGCCCCCGCTGGCGGATGTTGGTGGCGCCATCCTGCGCTGTCACGGTGACGCGGGCGCCTTCTGCGCGGGTGTTTTCCTGAATGATCACGCGGGTGGCGCCCGCGGGCACCGGCGCGCCGGTGAAGATGCGCACCGCCTGGCCCGGGCCGACGCGGCCCGCGAAGGCATGGCCGGCCCCGGCCTCGCCGATCAGGTCCAGCACCGAGCCGGCGGCGGGATCGCCCGCCACCGCATAGCCGTCCATGGCCGAGGCATCGAAGGGCGGCTGGTCGCGTCGCGCGGCAACCGGCGCGGCCAGAACCCGGCCCGTCGCGTGCCGCAGGGCCACGGTTTCCGCCGGCAGCGGCGGGGCAAGCGCAAGGCAACGGCGCAGGGCCTCTTCCACCGGCAGCAGGGTCATGTCGCGTCGAACCGGCCGGATTTGCCGCCCTCTTTCATGACCAGACGCACGGCGCCGATCACCATGTCCTTCTGCACGGCCTTGACCATGTCATAGACGGTCAGCGCGGCGACCGACACGGCGGTCAGCGCCTCCATCTCCACCCCCGTCTGGCCCGAGGTGCGCACCGTCGCCTCGATCGCCACGCCGGGGATCGCGGGGTCGCAGGTCAGGTCCACCGCCACTTTGGTCAGCGCGAGCGGATGGCACAGCGGGATCAGATCCGAGGTCCGCTTGGCCGCCATGATCCCGGCAAGCCGCGCCACGCCCAGAACGTCGCCCTTGCCCGCGCGACCCTCGGCGATCAGGGCCAGCGTTTCGGGCGACATGGCGATCTGCCCGCGGGCGACAGCGATGCGGTCGGTCGCGGGCTTGTCGGTCACGTCAACCATGCGCGCGGCGCCGTCGGCGTCGAAATGGGTCAGGCCGCCGGTCATGCGGCCCTCACATCCCGCCCTGCGAGGTCAGCGGTTGCGCCAGCAGCGCACGGGTTGCCGCCGCCACATCCGCCTGCCGCATCAGCGCCTCGCCGATCAGAAAGCAGCGGGCGCCGTATTGCGCCATGTCGGCCAGATCGGCCGGGGTATAAAGCCCGCTTTCCGACACGATCAGCCGGTCCTCGGGCACGCGGCGCGCCAACTGGCGCGTGGTGTCCAGCGACACCTCGAAGGTGTGCAGGTTGCGGTTGTTGATCCCGATCAGGGGCGAGCGCAGCTTTTCCGCGCGTTCCAGTTCCGGCTGGTCATGCACCTCGATCAGCACATCCATGTCCCAGTCCAGGGCCGCGGCCTCCAGCTCGGCCGCCTGCGTGTCGTCCAGCGAGGCCATGATCAGCAGGATGCAGTCGGCCGACAGCGCCCGCGCCTCGGCGATCTGATAGGGGTCGTAGATGAAATCCTTGCGCAGGCAGGGCAGCTTTACCGCGTCATGCGCCGCCGTCAGGAATTCGTCGGCCCCCTGAAACGACGGCCCGTCGGTCAGGACGGACAGGCAGGTGGCGCCCCCTGCCTCATAGGCGGCGGCAAGGGCGGGCGGGTCGAAATCGGCGCGGATCAGGCCCTTGGACGGGCTGGCCTTCTTGATCTCGGCGATCAGGCCGTAGCCTGTGGTCGTCGCCTCGCGCAGCGCGGCGGCAAAGCCGCGCGGGGCGGGGGCGGCGCGGGCCGCATCCTCGACCGCGGCCAACGGGCGGGCGGCCTTGCGGGCGGCCACATCGGCCAGTTTGTAATCCCTGATCCGGTCGAGAATGGTGCTCATGCCGCCTTTCCATGCGTAAGGGCGACCAGCGCCGCCACCTTGGCCCGCGCCGCGCCGGAATCGATCGAGGCGCGGGCGATCTCGACACCCTGTTTCAGATCCGCCGCCCGGTCGGCCACCACCAGCGCAGCGGCGGCGTTCAGCAACACCGCGTCACGATAGGCCCCCGGCGCACCGTCCATCAGTGCCCGCAGGGCCGCCGCATTCTCGGCCGGGCTGCCGCCCATGATCGCCGCGAAGGGATGGGGGGCAAGGCCCGCATCCTCGGGGTGGACCGAGAATTCGCGGATCTGCCCGTCCGCCAGTTCCGCCACCTTCGTCGGCTCGGCGATCGACATCTCGTCGGTGCCGTCGCCGCCATGGACCAGCCAGGCCTTTTCGGACCCGAGGGCGCGCAGCGTTTCCGCCATCGGCCGCAGCAGGCTGTCCGAGAAGGTGCCGGTCAGCTGCCGCTTCACCCCGGCGGGGTTGGTCAGCGGTCCCAGGATGTTGAAGATCGTCCGCGTGCCCAGTTCGGTCCGCACCGGGCCGACATGCTTCATCGCCGGATGGTGCATCGGCGCCATCATGAAGCCGATGCCCGCGGCCTCGAGACAACGCTCCACCACCTCGGGGCCGACCATGACATTCAGGCCCAGTTCCGTCATCGCATCCGCCGCGCCGGATTTGGACGACAGGTTGCGGTTGCCGTGCTTGGCCACCGGGACGCCCGCGCCCGCCACCACGAATGCGGTGGCGGTAGAGATGTTCAGCGTGCCCTTGCCGTCGCCGCCGGTTCCGACGATGTCGATGGCCCCGGCGGGCGCGTTCACGGGGTTGCATTTCGACCGCATCACGGTCGAGGCGGCGGCATATTCATCCACCGTCTCGCCCCGCGTGCGCAGCGCCATCAGCAGTCCGCCCATCTGTGCCGGGGTGGCGGTGCCCTCGAACAGGGCGTCAAAGGCCACCTCGGCCTCGGCCCGCGTCAGCGGGCGGGTGGCGGCGATGCCGATCAGGGGTTTCAAAGCATCGCTCATGCCGGGACTCGGCCTTTCGCTTCTTCAAGGAAATTCTTCAGCAACTGGTGCCCGTGTTCCGAAGCGATGCTTTCGGGGTGAAACTGCACGCCCTCGATCAGATGCCTGCGATGGCGCAGGCCCATGATCGTGCCATCCTCCAGCCAGGCCGTGACCTCCAGCTCGGGCGGCAGGGTGTCGCGGTCGACGATCAGGCTGTGATAGCGCGTGGCCAGAAAGGGCGAGGGCAGGCCGCGGAACACGCCCTTGCCCGCGTGATACATGGTTCCCATCTTGCCATGCACGATTTCCTTGCAGCGCACGACCTTGCCGCCGAAGGCCTCGCCAATCGCCTGATGGCCCAAGCACACGCCCAGAAGCGGCGTGCCCGCCTCGGCCGCGGCCAGGATCAGCGGCAGGCAGATGCCCGCCTGCGCGGGATCGCAGGGACCGGGGGACAGGACGATCATGTCGGGCTTCAGCCCCATGGCCTGCTGCACGTCCAGCGCATCGTTGCGCCTGACCACGACATCGGCGCCAAGCTCGCCCAGATAATGGACGAGGTTGTAGGTGAAGCTGTCGTAGTTGTCGATCAGAAGCAGCATGGCCGGTCCCCTTGCGGGCGGCCCTGCTGCCCGCGTCTGGTTTCGGTTATGGCGCATCGGCGGCAGGGGGGCAACCTTGGAAAGCGGGTGGGTTTCCGCCCCGAATCGAGGGCGCAAACCCCGCCGGATGACGCAGGGGAAGTCAATTTGCGACATGCGATCCGAACTGCCCGGAAACGTGCAGGTGCAGAAATTTCAGGCATGTTTCGCCGGGTTGACCGGCACAGGTCACGGAAGATGCGGGTGAATCTGCGCCGGGCGATCAACCAGCGGAATTGACGTAAGGGTGGGAAACCGACAAAGGTTGACCTCTGCCGCAGCCGGCGCAAGACCGGCGCGAAAATATGGGAGGGAACTATATGCAGGCCTTGCTTGCCCTGTCGCGGGGTATAGACCGGCTGAGCGCGGTATTCGGCAAGATCGGGGAATACCTGGTCCTGCTGTGCTGCCTGGTCAGCGCCGGCAATGCGATGATCCGGTATGCGTTCAACTACAGTTCGAACGGCTGGCTGGAAATCCAGTGGTATATGTTCGGCTTCATCGTGATGATGGGGGCGGCCCATACGCTGCGCAACAACGAACATGTGCGGGTCGACCTGATCTATGGTTCGGTCAGCGACCGCGCGCGGCTGTGGATCGACACCTTTGGCATCCTGTTCTTCCTGCTGCCCTTCGCCATCTTTGCGGCTTATCTTTCATGGCCGATCTTCTGGCTGTCCTTTCAGCAGCACGAGATGTCGTCGAACGCGGGCGGGCTGATCCGCTGGCCGATCAAGCTGATCATTTCGGCGGGGTTCGGGCTGCTGGCGTTGCAGGGCGTGTCCGAGCTGATCAAGCGCATCGCGGCGCTGACCGGCTCGATCAGCCTGGAGACCGCCTACGAAAAACCGCTTCAGTAAGGGACCGACCAGATGTTTGCATTCGGGCCTTTCCCGCCGCTGATGTTCGCCTGCATGATCTTTTTCATGCTCTACGGGTTTCCGGTCGCCTTTTCTCTGGGGGCGGTCGGGCTGTTCTTCGGGGTGCTGGGGATCATTACCGGCCACTTTCACGAAGCCTTCCTTGGCGCGCTGCCGCACAGGTTTTTCGGCATCGTCTCGAACGACCTGCTGCTGGCCATTCCGTTCTTCACCTTCATGGGCGCAATCCTTGAACGATGCGGGCTGGCCGAGGATCTGCTGGAAGGCACGGGCAAGCTGTTCGGCCGCATCCCCGGCGGTCTGGCCTATGCGGTGATCCTGGTCGGCGCGGTGCTGGGGGCGATCACCGGCACGGTGGCGGCCTCGGTCATCACCATGGGGGTGATCTCGCTGCCGATCATGCTGCGTTACGGGTATAACGAGCGGCTGGCGACCGGCGTGATCGCCGCCTCCGGCACGATCACCCAGCTGATCCCGCCCAGCCTCGTGCTGGTGGTTCTGGCCGACCAGCTGGGCAAGTCGGTCGGCGACATGTATCTGGGGGCGATGGGGCCGTCGATCGCGCAGGTGCTGATCTTCCTCGCCTATATCGTCGTTCTGTCGATCCTCAAGCCGCACATGATGCCGCCCCTGCCGAAAGAGGTGCGGGGCGATCTGAACCTGGCGCTGGTGATGAAGGTGCTGATGGGGATCATCCCGTCCATCGTTCTGATCTTCCTTGTGCTGGGCACGATCTTCATGGGCCTTGCCACGCCGACCGAGGCGGGGGCACTGGGCGTCGTCGGCGCCATCGTTCTGGCGGCGATGCACCGGCGGCTGACCTGGCCACTGATCCATCAGGCGATGGTCTCGACCGCGCATCTGACGGCGATGGTGGTGTTCATCCTGATCGGCTCGACCGTGTTTTCGCTGGTGTTCCAGGGCATGGACGGCGGCCGCTGGATCGAGCATCTGCTGTCGCACCTGCCCGGCGGGCCGGTCGGGTTCCTGATCTTCGTCAACATCTTCATCTTCTTTCTGGCCTTCTTCCTCGACTTCTTCGAGATCGCCTTCATCGTGGTGCCGATGCTGGCCCCGGTGGCGCAATCGCTGGGGATCGACCTGATCTGGTTCGGGGTGCTGCTGTGCATCAACATGCAGACCAGCTTCATGCACCCGCCATTCGGCTTTGCGCTGTTCTATCTGCGCTCCATCGCGCCGAAAGAGGTCAAGACCAAGCAGATCTATCTGGGCGCGATCCCGTGGCTGGGGATGCAGTTGCTCTTGGTGGTGATCGTGATCTTCTGGCCGGGGATGGTGACGGGCTGGCTGGACCATGGGCCAAAGGTCGACCCGTCGACCGTCAAGATCCAGGTGCAGGGCGTTGGCGGTCTTGGCGGTGGTCTGGGCGGTGGTCTTGGCCAACCCGGCGGCCTTGGCGGGACTGCCGCCCCCGCCCCCGGCGGCAATGCGGTGCCTGCGCCGGGCGGGCTGGGGGGCGGTCTGCAGCCGCCGCCGGGTCTGGCACCTGCCGCGCCCGCGACCCCCTGAACCAAAAGCGCATGGAATCGAAAGGGGCGGCACCGCGGGATGCCGCCCCTTTTTGCTGACACATCGCGACGGGCACGAAAAAGCCCCGGCACCTTGCGGCACCGGGGCGAACCCGTCGAACGGGGGAAAGCCTTACAGCTTGCCTGCGTTCTGCTGGATCATCATGAAGGTGTCGTAGTTGTATTCCGCCACTTGCGCCCAGGTATAGTGTTCGGTGCGGAAGGCCTTGATCGACTCCCAGATCTTCTTGAAGGCGGGGTTGGTCGCCTCCATGTCGGCATAGGTGGCATTCGCCGCGTCGAAACAGGCCGACAGGATTTCCTGGCTGAACGGGCGCAGCTGCGTGCCCTGCGCCACCAGCGACTTGATGGCGGTCGGGTTCTTGTAGTCGTATTTTTGCAGCATGTCGGCATCGGTCGCCTGACAGGCGGTGTGCAGCAGCGACTGATAGTTCTTCGGCAGCCCTTCATACGCCGCCTTGTTGAAGTAGAAGTGGACCGTCGGGCCGCCTTCCCACCAGCCGGGGTAATAGTAGTAGGGCGCGACCTTGAAGAAGCCGAGCTTTTCGTCGTCATAGGGTCCGACCCATTCGGCCGCGTCGATGGTGCCCTTTTCCAGCGCCGGATAGATGTCGCCGCCCGCGATCTGCTGCGGCACGACGCCCAGGCGTTCCATCACGCGGCCAGCAAAGCCGCCGACCCGCATCTTCAGGCCCTTCATGTCGTCGACGGTGTTGATTTCCTTGCGGAACCAGCCGCCCATCTGCACGCCGGTGTTGCCGCCGGGCAGGGCATAGATGTTATGCTGGGCCAGGAATTCGTTATACAGGTCGATCCCACCGCCGTGATAGTGCCAGGCGTTGATCCCCCGCGCCGACAGCGAGAAGGGCACCGCCGCGGCCAGCGCAAAGGTCGGATCCTTGCCGAAATAGTAGTAGCCGACGGTATGGCAGGCCTCGACCGTGCCTTGCGTCACGGCATCGGCGGCTTGCAGACCGGGCACGATTTCGCCCGCCGCGAAAACCTGGATCTGGAAATTGCCGTCCGTCGCCTCGGACAGATTTTTCGACAGCACCTCCGCGCCGCCAAAGATGGTGTCCAGCGATTTCGGGAACGACGAGGTCAACCGCCACGTTACCTTCGGCGAGCTTTGCGCGATCGCCGGCGCCGCCAGCGTTGCCGCACCCGCAGCCCCCAGTCCGGCCTTCGTCAGAAACGAACGTCTGTCCATATGACCCCTCCCTTGGATCTGTTCTTGCGCGGTAAAGTTTCCGCGACTGACCGGACCCTTGCACGAGTTTTCCAACCTGTCCAGCGGGTTGCGGGGCTGCGTGGCGGCCGCGCGCCGGGGGGCAAAAGCCTGCCGTCGCGTCACTCGGCGCGGGCCCTGCGCAAAAGCCGTCGATTTCGGCATACGCCCGTTTTGCAGGCGGCACGCGATCATCCCATTTGGGGCGCGACAGGGATGCGACAGCAGGGCGGGAAGTTGCGGACCGGCTGTGGTTAGGAGGTGAAGCCCGCCCCGCACCAAGCTATAGAGGGGCGGGGTGGCAAGTAGCGCCAGCAGGTTACGGAGGCAGGCATGAGCCGGGGTTTCGCGGGTGGGGTGCTGTGGGGCGGCATCGTCGGGGTTCTGGGGCTGGGGGTGATTTCGCAGATCGCGCCGCTGCCGCCGCACCCGGAGCCTGCGGTTGCAAAGGCATTGCCCGAAGACTCCGCCCCGCAGGTTGAACCGCCCGCACCCGCGAAGCCGGAGGCGGCGGGAACGGCGACGCAAACACCCGCGCCCGCCGTTGCCCCGGCGACGCCGGAGGTTGCGCCCGACCAGGCCGGTTCCATGGCACCGGCGCCTGCCGATGAGGCGCCGATGCCCCCGGCCGCCACCGTCGAGCCCGAGGCGCCCGCGCCGGCAGAAAACACCCCCGCAACGACCGCCGAGGCGCCGATGCCTCCGGCTGCCGCCATCAAGCCGGAGGCGCCCGCGCCGGCAGAAAGCACCCCCGCGACGACCGCCGAGGCGCCCCCGGTCGAGGCCCCGGCGATCGTTGCGCCGCCTGCCGCAGCCGCCGTCGAGATCGATGCCACACCCGATGCCGCGGCACCTGTGCGCCCCGACCCGGCCCCGCGGGATCTGGTCACTCCGCAGCCGGAAACCGCGCCGCGTGCCGGGGTTGCGCCCGACGATGCGCTTTCGCCGGCCATGGGCGCGCTGCCGCCCGCGGCCCCGTCGGACGATGCAGGCCCCTCCGCTGTCGAGCCGCCGCCCGTTCCGTCGCCAGTTTCGCCGCAGGACGAGGCATTGCTTGCCCCCGCCGCGGATGCCCCCGCGCCGGTCGCCCCGGCCGAGATTGCCCCGGTAGAGCCGGAGGCCATCGCACCCGGACAACCGGCCGAACCGCCCGTCGCCGCCGCCGATCCGGCCGTGCCTGCGTCCGAGGCGGCGCCCGCGCCGAAACCCGGACTGGAGTCCGCGGCCCTGCCCGAGACGCTGGCGCCCGATCCGGCGCTGCCCCCGGTTACCGGGCGCTTGCCCCGGATTGGCGATGCCGCGCCGGAGTCCCTGGCGCCCGATGCCGCGCCGCAGGCCGGGGACGATCGGCCGCCGGTCACGCTTTATGCGCGGCACTTCGACAATCCTGACAAGAAGCCCGCCTTCGCCATCCTGCTGATCGACACCGGCGGCCCGCAGCTCGACCGGGAAAAGCTGGCGTCGCTGCCGTTCCCCGTCACCTTCCTGATCGACCCGCAGGCCCCCGATGCCGCCGCGGCCGAGGCGATCTATCGCGCCGCCGGGCAGGAGGTGGCGATGCTAGCCACCGGCATTCCGCAAGGGGCCACGGCCGCCGATCTGGAGCAGACATTCCAGGCCAATGCCGCCGTCCTGCCCGAAGCCGTGGCGATTGCCGATCTGCCGCAGGGCGGGTTTCAGGATGATCGGCCGCTGGCCAGCCAGGTGGTGCCGGTGGTCAAGGCGCAGGGCAGGGGCCTTGTCACCTTCGATCGGGGCCTGAACGCCGCCGATCAGGTGGCGCGGCGCGAAGACGTGCCCTCGGCCCTGATCTTCCGCCGGCTTGACGGCGAGGGAGAGCAGTCGCCGGTGATCCGCCGCTATCTCGACCGTGCCGCCTTCAAGGCCGCGCAGGAGGGGCGCGTGGCCGTCCTTGGCGAAACGCGGCCCGATACGGTGGCGGCGCTGCTGGAATGGACGGTCGAGGGGCGCGCGGCGCAGGTCGCGCTGGCCCCGCTGACAGCCGTGATGACGGTGCAATAGGGCCGGGGGGCTATCGCCTCGCCCCCCTTCCTTCGGGGCGAGGCAGCCGCCAGGACCGACGGCTTGGCCGCGGGTCTTCACGCCGGACTGCGGCCCTGCCCGGGGCGCACGGTTGGCATCTTTGACCGTCGATGCGAAAGGGCCGCCCTTTCAGGCGGCCAGATCCGGCTTAGCCGTTGCCGCGGCGGGCGAACATGCCCGCATCCTCGGCTGCGCGGCGCAGGGCACGGGACTTGTTGACGGTTTCCTGATATTCCGCCTCGGGGTCGCTGTCATAGACGACGCCCCCTCCGGCCTGGATATAGAGCTTGTGGTCCTTCAGCACGGCCGTGCGCAGCGCGATGCAAAAGTCCATCTCGCCATTCGCGGCGAAATAGCCGACGCCGCCGCCATAGACGCCGCGCTTTTCCGGCTCCAGCTCGTCGATGATCTGCATGGCGCGGACCTTGGGCGCGCCCGAAACCGTGCCTGCCGGCAAACCCGCCAGCAGGGCGGACAGCGCATCCTCGCCCGGCGCGATCCGGCCCACCACGTTCGAGACGATGTGCATGACGTGGCTGTAGCGTTCGATGATGAACTTTTCCGTCGGATGGACGGTGCCGACCTGCGCCACCCGGCCCACGTCGTTGCGCCCCAGATCCAGCAGCATCAGGTGTTCGGCCAGTTCCTTCTTGTCCGACAGCAGGTCCGCCTCCAGCGCCTTGTCCTCTTCGGGGGTGGCGCCACGCTTGCGGGTGCCGGCGATGGGGCGGATCGTCACTTCGCCCTCGCGCAGACGCACGAGGATTTCCGGGCTGGCGCCCACCACCTGGAACCCGCCGAAGTTGAAGAAGAACATGAACGGGCTGGGGTTCGTCCGCCGCAGACTGCGGTAAAAGGCAAAGGGCGGCAGCTCGAACGACTGCGACCAGCGTTGCGAGGGGACCACCTGAAAGATGTCGCCGGCGCGGATGTAGTCCTTGGCCTTTTCCACCGCGGCCTTGTAGGCCTCGTGGCTGAAGTTCGAGATCTGCTCGCCCACGGGCGCGGATTCGCCAAGATCATGCGCGGCAGGGGGCGCGCGGTCCAGATCGCGCAGCGCATCCATCACCCGTTCGGCCGCCTGCGCATAGGCCGCGCGCGCCGACAGGCCCGACCCCGCCCAGGCGGGGGCGACCAGCGTGACCTCGCCCTTAACCCCGTCCAGCACGGCCACGACCGAGGGGCGCATCAGCACCGCATCGGGCACGCCCAGCGTATCGGGGTTCACATCCGGCAGGTGTTCCACCAGCCGGATCATGTCATAGCCCAGATAGCCGAACAGCCCGGCCGAGGCGGCGGGCAGCCCGTCGGGCATGTCGATCCGGCATTCCTCGATCAGCGCGCGCAGCGTCGTCAGGGGATGCCCCTCCAGCGGCTGAAAGGCGGTGGCGTCGAACCGCGCCTCGCGGTTGATGCGGCTCTGGAGGCCGTCGCATTGCCAGATCAGGTCGGGCTTCATCCCGATCATCGAGTAACGGCCCCGCACCTCGCCGCCGGTCACGGATTCCAGCATGAAGGTGTCGGTCCGCGCCTCGGTCAGTTTCAGCATCAGGCTGACGGGTGTGTCCAGATCGGCGGCAAGGCGGGCATAGACCACCTGATTGCGGCCTTCCTTCCAGCCGCGCTCGAAGGTGTCAAAGTCGGGGAAAAGTGCCATGCCGCCCTCAGTTGAATTGCGCGTTCACGGCGTCGATCGCCTGCTGGTCGATGGTGATCCCCGCGTCATTGGCCAGCGCGCCGGTCCAAAGCTGCATCGCATCGTCCGACAGCCCCTGGTCGATCTGCGCCTTGATCGAGGCGCGCAGCGCATCGGCATCCGGCCCTTCGGGCGCGGCCGGGATCACCCGGTCGACCCGCACAAGCGCGGTGAAGCCGGGGCCTTCGATGGCGCGGATCTCGCCCTCCTTCATCTCGAAGACGGTCTTCATCGCGCCCTCGGGGGCGCCCTGAAGGGTGCCCTCGCGCGGCAGTTGCGGGGTCACGTCGACGATCCCGAAGGTTTCCAGGCGCTGGCCGCCCTCGACCGCCGTCCTGATCTCGGCCGCGCGGGCATCCAGCGCGCGCGACAGGGCGTCGGCCTTCCAGGCGGCGGCAACTTTGTCGCGCACCTTGTCGAAGGCAAGGGGGGTGGGGGGCACGGCGCCCTGCACCTCGATGGCGGCGACCCCGCCATCTTCCAGCGTCACGGCCTCGGGGAAGTCGCCTTCCTGCGCGGCATCGGCGGCGGTGCGGAAGGCCTGCGAGGCGGCGATCGGGTCGTTGTCGTCCGCCCCCGGCGCATAGTCGAAGCTGCCCGAACGCATCCCCTGTTCCCTGGCCAGATCGGCCAGGGTGGCGCCACCGGCAAGGGCGTCGTCGATGGCCTCGACCTTGCCCTCGATCTCCTTGCGGGCGGCATCGGTGCGTAACTCGGCGGTCAGCTCGTCCTTGACCTGATCGAAGGGCGTCGTCTGCGCATCAAGGATCGCATTCACGCGGAACAGCGCCGGGCCAAGATCCGACATGACCGGGCCTGCGACGCCGGGTTCGGTCAGGGCAAAGACCGCCTCGCCCGCAGCGCCCAGGTCCGCCTTGGCGACATCGCCCATATCGGTGTCCTGAAGGGAAAGTCCGCGTTCCCTGACCAGATCCTCAAACGAGGTGCCGGCATCCAGCTTGGCCTTGGCGGCATCCGCCGCCGCCTGATCGGGAAAGACCAGCCGTTCGACCAGCCGTTTTTCCGGTACCTGATACTGATCGGCGCGCTGGTCATAAAGCGCCTTCACCGCGGCCTCGTCCACCGTAACCTTGTCCTGAACATCGGCGGGTGTCAGGACCGCATAAGCGACCTTCTTGGCGGCGGGCCGGGTATAGTCGGCGACATGCGCGTCATACCAGGCCTTCAGCTCGTCATCCGTCGGGGCGGCGATCGGCGCCGCCAGATCGGCTTCGCCCAGACGCAGGACCGAAACCGCGCGACGCTCGCCCATCCAGGCGTAAAGCGTATCGGTCAGCGCGGCGGGCGCCTGAAAACCGCCCTTGACCGCACCGACCAGCAACTGGCGGGACATGTCGTCGCGAAGTTGCTGCTCGAAGCGCGGCTCGGTCAGCTTGTTCTGGCGCAAGGTGAAGGCATAGGTTTCCCGGCTGAATCCGCCGGTCGGGCCCTGAAACGCAGGGATTTTCTGCAAGGCCGAGGCGACGACGCCATCGCCGACCGAGAGGCCCACCTTGTCGGCCTCGGCATCCTGGGCCGAAAGGTCGATCAGGCCGGACAGGACCTGCCGGTCGATGCCGAAGGCGCGCGCCTGTTCCAGGGTGATGTTCTGGCCGAACTGCTGGGACAGCTTGTTCAGCTGCTGCTGCAACTGGCGGGCATAGTCGTTGGCGGTGATCTTCTTGCCGCCGACGGTGGCCACCGCGGAGCTGCCGCCGCCAAAGTTGTGCACGCCGAACCCGCCCAGCCCCAGGATGACAAAGGCCATCAGCAGCCAGACCGCGATCTCGCCGGGCTTCTTCTTCTTGCGCGGGGTCTCGGTCGTTTTCGCCATGGCTTCAGCTTTCGTTGGGTCAAGGGTCCGCGCCTGTCTAGAGAAGCCCGCCCTGCGGGGCAAGATGCGCAGGCGGCGGCACAGGCGTTCTCGCGAAGATTCGGGTGGTCAAAAGATTCGGGCGGTCAGAACCCCAGGCCGCGCAACCTGTCGAACATCCGGCCGATGTCGGCGGTGTCGATATTGGCAAAGGCAATGCGCAACTGCCGCCGTCCGTCGGGCGAGCCTTCGGGCTGGAACATGGTGCCGGGCAGCATCAGGATGCCCGCCTCATGGACCAGCCGCTTGCAGAAGTCGTCCGAAGGCAGGGCAAAGGGATGTTCGGCATAGGCGAAATAGGCGCCGCAGCCCAGAAGCCGCCAGCCCTCCAGCCGACCGAAGCCCGCCACCATGGCGCGGCGTCGGCTCAGGATCTCGGCCCGTTCGCCCGCAACCCACTGGCCAAGGTTTCGCATCCCCCACAGCGCGCCGATCTGGCCCAGTTGGCCGGGGCAGATCGCCACGGTGTCGAGGAACTTTTCCACTTCGGCCAGCCGCGCCGCGCTGGCAACGATGGCGCCGACGCGATGCCCGGTCAGGCGATAGGCCTTGGAAAAGGAATAAAGCTGGATCAGCACATCCTGCCAGTCGGGGTCGGCGAACAGGTCATGCGGGCGGCCGTCGCGGGCATCGAAATCGCGATAGGTCTCATCCACGATCAGGCCCAGCCCATGCGCCCGCGCCAGATCGCGGAATGCCGCCAGCGTTTCGGCCGGATATTCCGCCCCGCCGGGGTTGTTCGGGCTGACCAGCACCAGCGCCCGCGTGCGCGGCGTGATCAACCGCGCCGCCGCCTCGGCCTCGGGGATCAGGCCGGGGCCGCAGGGCAGGGGCACGGCAGAGACGCCCTGCATGTCGAGCCACATCTTGTGATTGAAATACCACGGGGTCGGCAGGATCACCTCATCCCCGGCCCCGGCGAGCGTGGCCATGACCGCAGTGAACGCCTGGTTGCAGCCCTGCGTGATGGCCACCTGCGACGCGGCGACCGCGCCGCCATAGGCCGCCGACCATTGCAGGGCGATTTCCTCGCGCAGTTCCGGCAGGCCCAGGACCGGGCCGTAGAGATGCGCGGCATCGTTGTGCAGCGCGGCGTCTGCGATGGCCTGCCGCAGCGCCAGCGGCGGCGGTTCCACCGGGGCGGCCTGGCTGACGTTGATCAGCGGGCGATCCGGCGGGAAATGCGCCCCCTGCAACCAGCGCCGCGCCTCCATCACCGGGGGCGGAAAGGTGGCGGCCATAGCGGGGTTCAGGGGCAGGGTCATCGGTGGCCTCGGGCAGAGTGATCCGCGGACAGTCGCGCCTTTTTGCGCCGAGTGCCAGAGGGGGAAACGGCATCCGCGCGGAAAACGCGACCGGGGGCTTCGCGCCCCCGGACCCCCGCGGGATATTTGGGTCCAGAAAGAGGGGGAAGGGAGGGTGGAGCGCCTCGACGGGGGATTGCTCCAGCCGCGAGGCGCCCTCTTCCCGGAACGGTCATCGGCGTCCCCGCCTGTACCGTGACATGAGTATGCGCAACCAGGGTTAATACTTCCTGAATCCCCCCCTCTTTCTGGATATAAATATCCCACGGGGGTCCGGGGGTGTGAAACCCCCGGCTTGCGACGCCGGTCGCAGGGTGCGGGGATCAGTCCGTGCCGCGAAACGGCTGGACGTATTGCAGCGCCATATCCCAGGGAAAGAAGATCCAGGTGTCCTGGCTGACGCTGGTGATATAGGTGTCTGCCTGTTTCTCGCCCTCGGGCTTGGCATAGACGCAGGCGAAATGCGCCTTGGGGTACAGGCGCCGGATCAGTTCCAGCGTCTTGCCGGAATCCACCAGGTCGTCGACGACCAGGATGCCCGCGCCATCGCCCATCAGCACGGGGTCGGGCGATTTGATCACCTGCGCCTCGCGCCGCTGGTCGGCCTTGCCGCCGCCCGAGTGATAGGACTTGACCGAGATCGTGTCGACCATGCGGATGTCCAGCTCGCGGCTGACGATCATCGCGGGGACCAGCCCGCCGCGGGTGATGCCGACCACGGCCTTCCAGGTTCCGCCTTCGCCCGGTCCCTTGCCGTCCAGCCGCCAGGCCAGGGCGCGGGCATCGCGGTGGATCTGGTCCCAGCTGACATGGAACCCCTTTTCATGCGGCAGGCGGTCGTTCATCGGCTTCCCCCTCAGGTGGCGGCGATCTTCAGGCCGAGAAGCGCGAGCATCCCGCCGAAGGTCCGGTCGATCAGGCTTTTGAGGCTGATATAGCCCGCGCGGGTCCGATCAAAGGAAAAGACGCGGGCGACGGCGGTGTTCCACACGGTTTCGTTCAGGAACACCACGGTCAGCAGCGCGGCATAGACCCACAGCGGCGTCCCTTGCGGCACGGTGCCGACGAAGATGGCCGAGAACAGCACCGCGGGCTTGGGGTTCGCCAGTTGCGTGAACAGGCCCAGCCGGAAGGCCGACCCCGCCGAACGCGGCGGCCGCCCCGAGGCTGACAGGTCCAGCGGTTCGGCCGCATGGCGCCACATCTTCCACGCCATCCACAGAAGATAGGTCCCGCCCGCAAGCTTGAAGGCCCAAAGCGCGGCGGGTGCGGCCTGAAACAGCACGGCCAGCCCGAACAGCGCCGCCATCGCCCAGACCACGCCGCCGGCGCCGATCCCGGCGGCCAGGAAGAACCCGGTCCGCATCCCCTCGGTCACGCCGGTGCGGGCGGCCATCAGCACGGCAGGGCCGGGGCTGATCGCCGCCATCAGGTGCAGGAAGGCAACCGCGAGAAAGGCCGTCAGCGTCATCGGCGGTTAGTCCTTGCGCCCCGTCACCACGTCGATGTCGGGCGCGTCGACCGATTTCATGCCCACGACGTGATAGCCGCAGTCGACATGCAGGTTCTCGCCCGTGGTGCCCGACCCGAGGTCCGACAGCAGGTAGAGCGCGGACTTGCCCACCTCTTCCTGCGTCACGTTGCGGCGGAGCGGCGAGTTCAGCTCGTTCCATTTCAGGATATAGCGGAAATCGCCGATACCCGATGCGGCCAGCGTCTTGATCGGCCCGGCGGAAATCGCGTTCACGCGGATGCCATCCTTGCCCAGATCCTCGGCCAGATACATGATCGACGCCTCGAGCGCGGCCTTGGCCACGCCCATGACGTTGTAATGCGGCATGACCTTTTCGGCGCCGTAATAGGTCAGCGTCAGCAGGCTGCCCCCCGCGGGCATCATCGCCGCCGCGCGGCGGCAGACGGCGGTAAAGGAATAGACCGAGATGTCCATCGCCAGCGCGAACCCCGCGCGCGAGGTGTCGACATAGCGGCCGCGCAATTCGTTCTTGTCGGCAAAGCCGATGGCGTGGACCAGGAAGTCGATGGTGCCCCATTTCTCCTTCAGCCGGGCGAACAGCGCGTCGATCGACTCTTCCGAGGCGACGTCGCATTCCACCATCTCGTCCATGCCGATGGAATTGATCAGCGGCTCCACCCGCTTTTTCAGCGCATCGCCCTGATAGGAAAAGGCGATTTCCGCGCCTTGGGCGGCCAGTGCCTGTGCGATGCCCCAGGCGATGGATTTGTCGTTGGCAAGGCCCATGATGAGACCGCGCTTGCCCTGCATAAGTCCGGTTGACATTCGGTCCCCTCTGGCCGTCCATCCTGCTCGTGAGCACAGACGTGTAGGCCATACCGCCGCCTGCATCAAGTGCGCCGCCTGACGCCGGGTCAGGCAGGGAAAAGGGCGGGCAGGGGGCGGAGATGGCGGATGGCAATGCCGACAGGGGCGGGATCTTTGCGGGGCAGGATCCGTTCGTTCTGGCGCAAGGCTGGCTGGCCGAAGCGGAGCGAACCGAGCCGAACGATCCGAATGCCATCGCTCTCGCCACGGTTGATTCGGACGGGCTGCCGAATGTGCGGATGGTGTTGCTGAAGGAAATCGAGGCGACGGGGCCGGGCGGCGGCGCCTTCGTGTTCTACACCAATTACGACAGCCGCAAGGGCCAGGAGATCGCGGATTCGGGCAAGGCCGCCTTTGTGATGCACTGGAAATCCCTGCGCCGCCAGATCCGGGTGCGGGGGCTTGTCACGCGTGAGGAGGGGCCGCAGGCCGATGCCTATTACGCCAGCCGCAGCCTTAAGTCGCGGCTGGGGGCCTGGGCCTCGCACCAGTCGCAACCGCTGACCTCTCGCGCCAGCCTGCTGGCCGAGGTGGCAAAGGTCACGGCAGCGCATGGGCCAATGCCGAAACGACCGCCGTTCTGGGGTGGATTCCGCATCGTCCCTCTGGAGATCGAGTTCTGGGCGGATGGCGCCTTCCGGTTGCACGACAGATTTCGGTGGCAGCGCAACAATCTGGAAAGTCCGTGGAGTATCAATAGATTGAACCCTTAACATTCACGCATCGTGAATTGTTTCGATCACAAACGTGCAGAATTGCTCTTGCAAGATCCTGCGTGATCACGTCATCTCTGGCGCAGGGCTAATCTGGGGAAACGGCTCTGGACATGACAGAGGAAACGAAGGCCATGCAGGAAGTGCATGGCCGGGTTAAATGGTTTGATCCGGCCAAAGGGTTCGGTTTCATCGTCGCCGAGGGATCTTCGGCGGACATTCTGCTTCATGCGAACGTGCTGCGGAATTACGGACAAAGTTCTGTTGCCGATGGCGCTGGAATTTCTGTCCGGGTTCAGATGACACAGCGCGGCGCGCAGGCGGTGGAAGTGCTGATGATCGAACCGCCCGCGGGCGTTTCAATCCCGCTGGGCGAGGATGCCGGCGTCACGACGGCGGAAGAAATCGCCGCCTGCCCGCTGGAACCGGCGCGGGTGAAGTGGTTCGACAAGGCCAAGGGTTTCGGCTTTGCGAACGTCTTTGGCCGTGCCGAGGACGTCTTCATCCATATCGAAGTGCTGCGGGTTTCGGGCTTTGCCGATCTTCAGGCGGGCGAGGCGATCTGCCTGCGCATCATCGAGGGCAAGCGCGGCCGCATGGCGGTTCAGGTGGTCTCTTGGGAAGCTGCGGTGCGCGATCGGGCCTGATGGCCCTGAGCCTTTGCTGTCTGGCGGGCAGCGTTGCGGCGCAATGCCGTCCCGACGTCGTGGACATCCGCTGGCCCGGCGGCAAGGCCCGGTTCCAGGTCGAACTGGCCGAGACCCCCGAGGCACAGCAGCGCGGTCTGATGTTCCGGGCCGAACTGGCGCCTTCGGCGGGAATGCTGTTTGTATTCCCCGAGGCCAAACATGCCAGTTTCTGGATGAAGGACACGCTGATCCCGCTGGACATGCTGTTTGCCGACGCATCCGGGCGGATCACCCGCATTCATCCCGATGCCATCCCGCATGACGAGACGCCCATCGACGGCGGCGGGGGGGTGAAGTTCGTGCTGGAGATCAACGGCGGCCTGGCCGCTCGCCTGCACATGCCCGAGGGCGCCGAAATGCGCAGCCCGGTTATCGAGCCACGGACCGCGGCCTGGGCCTGCGACTGACCGCTTTCCATTGCGCGAAAAGCCGTTTAGGAAGGCCGCGTCGGGGCGTAGCGCAGCCTGGTAGCGCGACGGTTTTGGGTACCGTAGGCCGGAAGTTCGAATCTTCTCGCCCCGACCATCTTCTTGCCATGTGCAACCCACTGAATTACCATAAATCCCTGTAAAACAAAGCTCTGCGAGGGCAGGGGGCACCCCCTCACTTTGCACAGACTTTGCACAAAACGTGCACAGAGGGGGCGAGAAGTGGGGTCCATCGAGATCGAAGGCGCGCGTCTGATCGGCGAGACGTGGCACTACTACAAGCGAATCCCGGTGCGCCTGCGAGAGGCCTACAGCCTGCCGGAATTCAAGCGTGGCAGCATGAAAACCAAAGACCCGGACCAAGCCCGAAGGCTGGCGCGGTCGATGCTCACCGAACTTGACGAGCTTGGGGCGAAGCTGGACTCTGTGTCGGCCCGCCTGCGGGTTTTTGGCGATCTGTCGCCCGCCGGTCAGGAAGCGGTCAAGGCCGAAGCAGACTCCAATGTCGCTGCGCTGCCCCCCGATCAGCGGCAATTGATCCGCAAGGCGGGTGGCGTCTTTGAGGCGGGGCGCGACATGCGCCGCCAAGAAGTTACAGCCGCGTTTCTTGAGGCGGGACGGGGCGCGGACTTCGACATGATGGATGTGTACGGTGACGAGTATGACCCAGACGAGAGAGAAGAGGCCGAAGTGACTCAGGCCGCGTCAGCGGCAATGCGTAAGCGCAAGGGCACGGCTATTCGTGAGGCACTGAGTGCCGCAAAAGTAATTGATACGGATGTACAAACCATGACTCTTCGGGGTGCGATGGAGCGCTTCTGCGGGCAGAAGGGCTACATCCATACCGAAACCCGCAAGAACAAGACGCGCGGGCAGTACGAATACGCCGTGCGGCGCTTCATGGAGTATACGGGGCCTGTCGCCTTGGCCGATCTGACCAGACGGCATTTGGCAGACTTCGCGGCGGACTTTTTGCGGCTCCCCAAGGCTGCGCCACGGGAGGTGGCCGCCATGGCCTTCTGGGATGTGGTCAAGGCCGCTGACAAGGCGAACCTGCATCGCGTCAGCCCGCGCACCCGTGATCAAAATATTGTCTTCCTCAAATCGTTGATGGGCTATTCGGTCAAGGAAGAGCTTCGACCCGGCCCGGACCCGTGGTCGCGGTACACTGTCACGGCGGCGCAGGAAAAAGTTTCAGAGAAGCGCAAGCGCAAGCCATACGTGTTCAGCCGCGATGATATGCGGGCGATCATCGCTCACGTCTCCGCAACCCGGCATCACGATACGATTGATTATTGGGGGCCGCTGCTGGGGGCGCATCATGGGATGCGGATCGAAGAATATTGCCAAACACGGGTGCAGGATTTCACGACTGAAGAGGGTCATCTGTGTATCAACATCACCGACGCGGGCGATGATCAGAGCGTGAAGACCTCGAACAGTTTCAGAACGATACCGATCCACCCGAAGCTGATTGAGTTGGGCTTTGCCGATTACATCCGGCGGCGGCGTGAGGCCGGGGCGGACTTCCTGTTTTTGTCGCAAGAGCGTTGGGGCGGGGAGTTGGTGGAGTTGACGCCAAACAGCTACGGGCGGCTTGCCGAAGCCTACGGTAAGCGTTTCAAGAAAACAGACCTGCAGAAGGTTGGGATTTCTGGCTATCGGGCGGGATCACATAGCTTCCGACACGGCTGGACCGATCTGGCGCGGGGGGCTGGAATGGACCCGGAGCATCGCCTCGCGCTGGCGGGTAGGGACGCTGACAGCGATTTCAAACTGCTGGACGCCACCGAAAAGCGATATGGACACGGCTTCTCCATCGCCACGTTGGCGGCGTCTTTGGCGCTGGTGAATGTACTGGACGACCCCGCTGACGCGGGCGCAGGCCAAGGCTGACAGGCCCCAGTCCGCGACAGGCTGACCCGGCGATGGACTTGCCCAGCATTGCCAGCTTGTGTTGGGGTTGACCAGAAGCCAGCTTGGCGAACATGGTGTAACCCGCCTGAGCGTCAGGCAGGAAATACAAATCCGGGCGCGTGATGCAGTTTCAAAATGACCTGCCCCCCGGCGGTCCCTCGGTCATAACGAGAGTCTGCTGGTTTGAGATTGGTAGTTGGCGGTTGGTGTCATGGCAAGCGCGGCGGGTGCGGTGTCCTCAAGTAGGGCAAGCGTCCGGCGCGCTTCGAGCGGCGTCAGGTTTCCGAGCGAGGAGTGCGGCCTGACGGCGTTGTAGTCGTAGCGCCAAAGGGCGATCTTGCGGCGGGCATCATCGAGGGTGTCGAAGATCTCTTCGTTCAACAACTCGTCGCGCAGACTGCCATTGAAGCTTTCGATGAAGGCGTTCTGCTGCGGCTTGCCGGGATCGATGTAGTGCCAGGCGACGTTATTCTGTTCGGCCCACTTCAGGATAGCGCGGCTGGTGAACTCGGTCCCGTTGTCGCTGACGATGCAAGCCGGCTTGCCGTATATCCGCACCAACGCATCCAGCTCACGCGCCACCCTGGCGCCCGAGACGCTGGTGTCGGCGATCAGGCACAGGTTCTCTCGGCAGCAATCGTCGATGACTGCCAAGATCCGGAACTTGCGCGACGCCCCGAACGTGTCGGCGACAAAGTCCAGCGACCAGCGTTGGTTCGGAATCAGAGCCAGGGGCATCGGTGTGCGCATGCCACGGGCCCGTTTGCGGCCGCGTCGCCGCCTGACTGACAACCCTTCCTCGCGGTAGAGCCGATACAGTTTCTTCGGGTTCATCAGCATGCCTCTGCGCTCCAGCAACAGACCGATCCGCCGATAGCCGAACCGGCGGCGCACAGCCGCGATCTCCTGCATGGCTTTGCGGATATCCGGATTGTCGGGCGGCCGCTCTCGCCGCACCGTCTTCGGATCGACACCGATCAGAACGCAGGCCCGGCGTTGCGAGATATCGTGATCCCGCATCGCCCTCAGCACCGCCTCCCGCCGCACCTTCGGTGTCGTCAGGGCTTTCCCAGCAAATCCTTGAGCACGATGTTGTCCAGCATCGCGTCCGCCAGAAGGCGCTTCAGCTTGCCGTTCTCGTCTTCAAGGGTCTTCAGCCGCTGGGCATCGGATACGTCCATGCCGCCATACTTGGCCTTGAGCTTGTAGAACGTGGCCGGACTCAGGCCATGCCGACGACAGACCTCCGCCGTCGCCATCCCGGCTTCCTGTTCCTTGATCATTCCGATGATCTGCGCCTCGGTGAAGCGGCTTTTCCTCATTTCGTCTGCTCCTTCGTGATGAAGCAAACTCTACATTAAACCGAGGGACGTTCCGGGAGGCAGGTCATCGGGTGTGGGCGGCATCGGCGGTCTGGTGGGCATGATCCTTCCCGGCATCTTCCACGATGGCGGGCCTGTAGGTTCTGCGACCTCTTCCCGCGCCGTTCCGGCGTCCTTGTTCAACAGCGCCGACCGTTACCACGATGGCGGCGCAGTCGGGCTTAAGTCCGACGAGGTGCCCGCGATCTTGCAGACCGGCGAATATGTCCTGCCGCGTGGATCGTGGCGGGCTGGCGCAGGCGGCAGCGACAGCGCCGGGGGCGCTGGACAGGTCATCAACGCCCCGCAGTACATCACCATTAACACCCCGGACGCTGACAGCTTCCGGCGGTCGGAAAAGCAGATCAGCAGCCAGCTTGCCCGCCGTGGGCAGGCCGCGCTTGGCGCGAACGGATAAGGAGGCACCCATGGCCTATGTCGAACGCGAGCGCCCCGGCAGCCCTTGGGGTATGTATCACAACCTGCTTGCCCCCACGGCTGCGCTTCTGGCCGCGTACCACAAGGCGGGTATCAGCGTCACTCTGATGGGGGACGGGACCACTTACCGGGCCGATAGGGCGCTGCCCCGGCATCTGTGGCCGGTGGAATGTGAGGAATGAGGGAGGGGCTGCGTGGCCACCTTTCGATTCGGCTTGAAACTGAATTTCCCGCTGACGCGGGCACTCCACAATTGCCTTTCGTGCGGGTGATTTTGGGCACAGACTTTGCACAGTCTTTGCACAAGTTGCCAGTTTCGGCAAAAATTGACCTTCGTAAGTTATTGAAATTTAACGAGTAAACATAAGATCGCAAAATAAATACGATTTTCGAATCTTCTCGCCCCGACCATATGCAGCGCATCTTGCAAGACTGTCTCTGGCCGCGTTTCGCCCGGTTTCGCGTCTTGCCGCACCCCGTTCAGCATTTCCGGCGTCAGGGCGGCGTCTCTGCCGCCTGGCAGGGTGAGGCTGTTCCGCCTGACTGTGGGGGATCAGGAAAACGAGGCGGCGATCATGAATGCCAGGAAGATCGCCGCCTCAAGTCTGGGTATGGCCTGCCAAATCACCGATAACACTCTACTCATGACGCGGGCGAACGAGCGGGCGGCCGGTAATGTCTGGAACATCGCTTCCACTCGTGACTGAATTTACGCAAGGACGGAGAACAATCGCTACACTCAACCGCGCACTGTTTACTCAACCAGAACAGAAATCCGTCCTTGCGTGAACTCAACTAACCCGAGAGTCAGGCCCGCTGCTAGCTGACAAGATCGACATGACCTTTTGGACAGGTTTTCCGCAAATTTTCGATGAAACGGAAACAGACACAGGATTGCAGCACGAAGGGTTCCTGTGGAGGAGACAATATCTGGTGGGCGCGATTCGGTTGATGGCAAGGGGTGGCGTCCGGATCCCTGACTGATTCTAGGCCAGAGGGGCTGTGCGGGGCGGCAATGCCCCTTGCGCCCAAGGCAATTCCGGGTCGGGCGGCCACTTTTTCCGCCGGCACGCGGTGCGGGACTACCAGCCGCCCCGGACAGGGGTGTGTCGGTAAAGGGGCGGATAAAAGCGCGTCGACCTGCCCGACGGCCCTTGCCCCGCCGCAGGGGGTGCGGCGGGGCGAGGGATCGCTGTCTGACGAAAGGGCGGGCGCAGCCTGCGGCGCCTGCGGGTGTCACCTGATCGGCGCGCGATACTGGATGCGGCGCACCGACCCGGTCTTGGAGCGCATCAGGATCGTCTCCATCGTCACCCAGCCCGGCTCGCGCCGGATACCGCTGACGAGCGACCCGTTCGTCACCCCGGTCGCCGCAAAGATCACGTCGCCGCGCACCAGATCATCGCGCGTATAGACGCGGTCGAAGTTGGTGATCCCGGCCTTGCGGGCGCGAGATTTCTCGTCTTCGTTGCGGAACAGCAGCTTGCCGAAGAACTGGCCGCCCATGCATTTCAGGGCCGCTGCCGCCAGCACCCCCTCGGGCGCCCCGCCCGAGCCCATATACATGTCAATCCCGGTCTTTTCCGGTTCGGCGCAATGCATCACGCCGGCCACGTCGCCATCGGTGATCAGCCGGATCGAGGCGCCGGTCGACCGGATTTCCTTGATCAGATCCTCATGCCGGGGGCGTTCCAGCACGCAGACGGTGATGTTCTCGGTCGAGACACCCTTGGCCGCGGCCAGGGCCGAGACACGCTCGGACGGCGTCATGTTCATGGTGACGGTGCCGGTCTTGTAGCCGGGGCCGATGGCCAGTTTCTCCATATACACGTCGGGCGCATGAAGCAGCGTTCCGCGCGGCGCCATGGCGATCACGGTCAGCGCGTTCGGCATGTCCTTGGCGGTCAGCGTCGTGCCTTCCAGCGGGTCCAGCGCGATGTCGACGGCGGGGCCTTTGCCCGTGCCCACCTCTTCCCCGATGAACAGCATCGGCGCCTCGTCCCGCTCGCCCTCGCCGATCACCACGACGCCGGCGATGTCCAGCAGGTTCAGCTGGTTGCGCATGGCATTGACGGCGGCCTGGTCGGCTGCCTTTTCGTCGCCCCGCCCGATCAGCGCCGCCGAGGCAAGCGCCGCGGCCTCGGAAACGCGGGCAAGGCCCAGGGAAAGCATACGGTCCTGGAATTCGATGGCGTCGGACATGAACGGTTCCTTTGCAACAGGTTGCCCTTCTCCTAGCCCTGCGGGGGCGTGGGGGGCAAGCATGGTGTCGCTAACGGTGGCCGTATGTGTCGAAATCGCAGGGGCGCGGGCGCAGGTTCGGGCCGGCCTGGCGGGCAAGGGGCCGGGCCGGGGAAGCTTGCGGCGCTAGACTTCCTCGATCCTGATCGCGACCGGCCGGCCGACCAGAACGCCGGTGGCGGCAAAGCTGGCCATGGCGTGCTGGATGTCCGAGGGCGCGGCCTTGTGGGTGACGATCAGCACGATGGCATCGTCATCCTCTTCGTCCTCGCGGTTGATCTGGCGCATCTGGTCGATGGAGATCCCCGCCTCGCCCAATGCGGTGGCGATCTTGGCCAGCGCGCCGGGCTTGTCCAGCAGCGTCATGCGCAGATACCAGCGGGCCGGGGCGGCGGCGCTGGCGGCAACAGGCCGGGCCAAGGTGGCCGCGGGCTGGCCAAAGGTTGGCAGGCGCAGGCCGCGCGCAAGGTCGATCACATCGCCCATCACGGCGCTGGCAGTCGGCCCTTCGCCGGCGCCGGGGCCGCGCAGCACGATCTGCCCCACGCTGTCGCCTTCCAGCACCACCATGTTGGTGCCGCCCTGCAACTGGCCCAGCGGGCTTTCGGACGGGACGAGGCAAGGGGTCATCCGCTGCTCCAGCCCGCGGCCGGTCATCTGCGCCACGCCCAGAAGCTTGATGTGATAGCCCATGTCGTCGGCCAGGCGGATGTCGTCGATCGAGACATTGCCGATGCCCTCAAGCTCTACCTTGTCAAAGCTGACCTGCGTGCCAAAGGCGATGGCGGCCAGCAGCGACAGTTTGTGGCCTGCGTCGATGCCGCCCACGTCAAGGTTCGGGTCCGCCTCCAGATAACCGAGCTGCCGCGCCTCCTCGAACACCGCCTCATAGGGCAGGCCCGCGGTCTGCATCCGGGTCAGGATATAGTTGCAGGTGCCGTTCATCACGCCCATGACGCGGCGCAGCTGGTTGCCGGCCAGCCCTTCGGTCAGGGCCTTGATCACCGGGATGCCGCCGGCGACGGCAGCCTCGAATCGGATCACACGGCCGGCGGATTCGGCAGCCAGCGCCAGGGCGTGGCCGTGATGGGCCAGAAGCGCCTTGTTGGCCGTCACCACATCCTTGCCCGCGGCAAGGGCGGCTTCGGTCGCGGCCCTGGCGGCGCCTTCATGCCCGCCCATCACCTCGACCAGGACATCCACGTCGTCCCGGCGGGCGAGTGCGACGGGATCGCTTTCCCAGGCATAGGCCGAAAGATCGGCGTCGCGGTTCTTGCGCGGATCGCGCGCCGACACGGCGGTGATAACCACGCCCCGGCCGGACCGGGCGGCGATCAGATCCGCATGACGCTGGACGATCCTGACGACGCCGATGCCCACCGTCCCGAGACCGGCAAGACCGAGGCGCAAGGGGGCGGGCATAGGGCGAACTCCGTGCAAGGTTTCCGCCGGGTGTTAGCGGTTTGCGCGCGGGCTTGCAACGCGGCGCTAGTCGGCTGCGATGGCGGCCGCGCGCACGCGCAGGGCCTGTCCGCGGGCATCCAGCGCCTGTCCGGTCTGATCCGTGATCGTGCCGCCTTGCGCCTGCGCCAGAATGCTGTCGATCGGCAAGAGCGAGGGGGCAGGCCCAGCCGCCGCCGCCTTGCGCGCAACGGCGGGCGGGTCGGCACAGGCCGCCAAGCCCAGCAACAGCGGCAGCACAAGGAAAAAGCGGGGCAGGGGCATGATGACAGTCTCGGTTCCGGCAGGTCAGCCTATCGCGCGCCGCCCGCAAACGGAAGAACCGCCCGCACGGAACATGCAGGCGGTTTCCATGCGGGACAAGGCCGTCAGGTGCAGGTCTGGCCGGATTCGCACACCCGCATGAAGCGGGGCCGGGTGATCACCCGATTCGAGATTTCGTCGAAGGTGACGGAGGGCACGTCGATCACCGGGTCATAATCCACGGTCGTTTCGATCATCAGCACATAGTCGCCGTCCGACATGATGGGGATGTCGTCCTTGAACTGGGCCTGAAGCGTCGTCGTCGTCAGCTTGGGCAGGGCCGAGCCGGGCGAATAGGACCAGTCGACCTTGAAGGCGCCCACCTTGTTCGTCACCTTGTAGGTGATGCTGGTGAAACGGACCTTCACATGGTCGTTGGTCGTGCCGTTCATATAGGCAAAGACGTTGCGCAAGCCGTTGCGATATGTGTCGTTCACCGCCGTCTGTTCGCGCGACAGCATGTCCGAAATCGAATAGGTCGCCTTTTGCGCGATGTTGATTTCCCGATAGGCGTCCCAGAAGGCGAACATCGCCAGCCAGGCCCACAGCAGCAGCGGCAGATAGATCATCATTTCGACAACGACCACGCCGCTTTCGTCGCGCGCAAAGCGGGCGAGGTGGCGGCAGAGGGCGGAGGAGGAATTGCGAACAGCCTGCATGATCTTACCCCGGTTCGTTCACAAAGCTGCTGATCGAAGTCACGCGATAGCCGCTGCCGTCGACCTGAAGGCGGCGGCCGATGCCCGTTGTCGGAAAGATCGCGTCCTGAATGACGCAGACCCGCACCAGCATGATGACATTCTGCTGCCCGATGGTCATCTGGACCACGGGGTCGATTTCATCCGTCGTGCGGTCGATGCAGGCGGCCTGGCCGGTAGGCATCGTCCAGGTCGTGCGGCTGATGGCCTGCATGTCGATCTTCATCTGCTTGACGCAGTTCGTCATCATCATCTCGTGACCGCAGATCTGCTCCTTGAGGAACTGGTTGGTCACGGGCGCTTCGTAATGCCCGAGCCGAAGCTCGCGCATCACCATGTCAACCGATCGCTCCAGCAGGATCGACCGCACCATGGCCAGCCCGCTTTCGAACGAGGCCATGAAGATGAACATCACAACGGGAACGCACAGCACGAACTCGACCGATGCGGTTCCCTCGTCCCGGACGAGAAAGGCCCGGGCAAGGTTACGCAGGCGCCTGATCATTGCGTCAGCCTCAACTGGCTGATGTTGGACGCGATGGTCTTGAAGTCAGAGCTGATCGTTCCGTTCGTCGACTGGAAGTAGTTCGCCGACGATTTCGACGTATCGGTGCCGTTGGCGGTATCCGACGCCTTTTCGATCAGCGACTGCGCGCATTTCGCGATCTGCGTCTGCCCGTTCGTCGGCGCCTCGAAGGCGATGCCGAAGATGATGACGTTCTTGCCCTTCGCCAGCGTGCAGATCGACTGAAGCTGGGTGTCCATCGCGGTGGTGTCGGTCTGGGTGCGGAAGGCCGCCATCTGGCTGTTGTAATAGCTGGTCCGCGTCGAGGAGCTCGTGCCGAGCGCGCGGGCATAGAACTGCCATGCGACATAAGAGGTACGCATGCTGGTCCACACTTCCTGCCATTTCATCTGGGTAGGAGTGGTTCCCGCGTTGTAGGCGGCCGCCACCCAGGTGCCGGTATCGGGGCGCCAGTATTTGCTCGTGCCCGATTTCGACGAGTGGTAGATCGAATAATAGGTCGTGCCGCTTTTGGTCGATTTGTAGATCGGCGAAAGCTGCGAGCCGCGATAGCCGTCGTTCATCCGCTCTTCGGCAAAGTTCTCGCCGTCGGTCATCAGGACGATCACCTTCATCGCCTCGGGGTCGTCATAGTCGAACGGCCGGCCGGTGAATGCGGCGGGGATCTTGCCCGCGTTCAGCAGTTGCGTGAACATCGTGCGCGAGCCGGGGTCGAGCAGCGCGAGGCCCCATTTGATCCCGGCGTTGATCGAGGTCGCGCCGATGGCGGACAGGCCGTCGATCTGCGATTGCATGGTGGTGATGCTGTTGTTCGGCAGCCGGACCTGGTTGCCCGCAATCGCCGGGCACCAGTAGTTGGCCGAGGCGGGCGTCGCAGAGCTGGTGTCGGTGGCCGCGACGAAAGAGGTGCTCTGGCTGGTCGAAGAATAGGTGTCCGCATAGGCCGTCTGCGGCAGCCCCGTCCCGGTCGAAAGCGAGGCGGAACTGAACACGCTGGACGGCAGGTCGAAACAGTTGGAGTTGGTGGTGCCGTTCGCGCCCGAGGTGCCGTCCGAGTTCGCCTTGACGGTGTATTTCGCGAACAGGTCCGAGTTCAGGTTGATCTGCCCGTTATAGGGCACGATGGCGACCGACACGCGGCTTTCGGTGTCCTTGCTCAGCACGTCGCTGACGAACTGTTTCGCCGCGGTCTTGAGGTTGGCGATCTTTGTGCCCGCCATCGAGCCGGACACGTCCAGCACCATCGCGATCTCGACGTTGGTGATGCGCTGTTCGGCGACGCTGGCCGCAGGCACGTCCAGCGTGTCATAGCCCATCATCCGCATGAAGAAGGTCGGCTGCACCCGCTCGGCCTCAACCGTCACGCGGGTATAGTTCAGCGCGCTTTCGGGATAGACCTTGGTCAGGTATTGCAGCTTGTTGTCCTTGTCGAAATAGTCCTCGACGACATCTTCGGCTTCCAGCTTCTGGCTCCACGCCGCAGCGGCCAGCGCGCTGGTATCCGCCGTCTGCTGGAGAGAGGTGCGCGTGTATTCATAGCGCATCAGATCGACCGCGAGGCCGCCCATCAGCACCATGAAGAAGAACATCGTCAGGCTGAGCCAGCCCAGACCGCCCACGCCCCCGTCCTGATCCTGCGCAAACTTTCGGGCCCGGCGTGGCGCCTTGCCCTTCTTGTCGGTCAGCGGCAGCCCCTCCGCGTATTTACCTTCAACATTCACTCGTTTCATGGCCTGTCCCCTGAAGCGGGCAACGGATTGACCGCACCCACGCCGAACTTTTGCATGTTGCAGGTAGGGCGCGGGTTGGGGCGAAATTGTGGCAAATCCGGGCAGCCTGCCGGAAACGTCACGCAAAATCCGACAGCGGGCGAAACACTGACGCCGCGCGGGGGCATTTGTCTGTCGCAATGGAACAGTCGGGCCGCAGTTTCACGCCTTGGATGTCATGCCAACACCACGAAAAGCGTTAAAATGCGAATCAACTCGCGCGGGCCGGCATCCTTCTGCAAACCGGGATTTTACGGGTGGCGGTTTCATGCCGGGCGGGGATAGGGTGAAGCCGGGCGCCCGCATTTCGCGCCCGAAGGCCAGGGAGGAATGGCATGAGTGTCGCAGGTGAGCCGAGTTTCCGTGAATCCGTCGATCTGATGTTCAACCGGGCGGCGGCTCTGATGAACCTCAGCCCGGGGCTTGAGCAGAAGATACGCGTCTGCAACTCAACCTATACGGTTCGATTTGGAGTAAGACTTCGCGGCAAGATTGAGACCTTCGTGGGGTATCGTTCTGTTCATTCCGAACATATGGAGCCGGTCAAGGGCGGCATCCGCTATGCGATGAACGTCAACCAGGACGAGGTCGAGGCGCTGGCTGCGCTGATGACCTATAAATGCGCGCTGGTGGAAACGCCTTTTGGCGGGTCCAAGGGCGGGCTGTGCATCGACCCCCGCGCATGGGAGGCGCACGAGCTGGAACAGATCACCCGGCGGTTCGCCTATGAGCTGATCAAGCGCGACCTGATACACCCGGCGCAGAACGTGCCCGCCCCCGACATGGGCACGGGCGAGCGCGAGATGGCGTGGATCGTCGACCAATACGCCCGGATGAACACCACCGACATCAACGCCAAGGCCTGCGTCACGGGCAAGCCGCTGAACTCGGGCGGGATCCGGGGCCGGGTCGAGGCGACGGGCCGGGGCGTGCAGTATGCCCTGCGCGAGTTCTTCCGCAACAAGGAGGATGTGGCGCTGGCCCGCCTGTCCGGCACGCTGGACGGCAAGACCGCCGTGGTGCAGGGGCTGGGCAATGTCGGCTATCACGCCGCCAAGTTCCTGTCGGAAGAGGACGGGGTGAAGATCGTCGCCGTGATCGAGCGCGACGGCGCGGTGGTGGATGCCTCGGGCCTGAACATTGAGGAGCTGAAGGTCTGGGTCGATGCCAACCACGGCGTCAAGGGCTTTCCCGGCGCGCAATTCGTGGAAAACGGCGCATCCGTTCTGGAACAGGACTGCGACATCCTGATCCCGGCGGCGATGGAGGGCGTGATCCACAAGGGCAATGCCGACCGGATCAAGGCGCCGCTGATCATCGAGGCGGCGAACGGCCCCATCACCTTTGGCGCGGATGAAATCCTGCGGGCCAAGGGCGTGGTGATCATCCCCGACATGTATGCCAACGCCGGCGGCGTGACGGTCTCTTACTTTGAATGGGTCAAGAACCTGTCACACATCCGGTTCGGCCGGATGCAGCGCCGCGCCGAGGAGGCGCGCTCGCGCCTTCTGGTCGAGGAGCTGGAACGCCTGTCCAACGACAAGGGCCTTGGCTGGGAGCTGAAGCCGAACTTCAAGGACAAGTTCCTGACCGGCTCGGACGAACTGGCTCTGGTGCGGTCGGGTCTGGATGACACGATGCGGACGGCTTACCAGTCGATGCGCGAGGTCTGGCATGGTCGCAACGACGTGACCGACCTGCGGGTGGCTGCCTATATCGTCGCCATTTCCCGCGTGGCCGATACCTATCGGTCCAAGGGGCTGTGACAGGGCGGCGCGGCGGGCTTGCCTTTGGCCCGCCGCGCCCCAGATGCGTTGGGAAACCTCTAGGCGCGCCTGGCGGCGTGCCCCATCCGCAGGGAGCATCCGATGGCAAAGACTGCAAAGAAATCCGCGTCCGACAAAACTCCGGCTGCGAAATCCGCGCCGTCGCCCGCGCGGGGGCGACTGACCACGCCGACCGATCTGGGCGACAATGCGGTCAAGGACATCTCCGCCGTTCTGAACCGGCTGCTGGCCGACAGCTATGCGCTGTATTTCAAGACCAAGAATTTCCACTGGCACATGTCGGGGCCGCATTTCCGCGACTATCACCTGATGATGGACGACCATGCGGCCGACATCCTGGGTGCGACCGACGACATCGCCGAACGCGTGCGCAAGATCGGCGGCCAGACGCTGAAATCGGTCAACCAGGTCGCGAAGATGACCACTGTGAAACCGAACGAGGCCGATTATGTCGAGCCTTCGGACATGCTGGCCGAGTTGATGGAGGACAACAAGGCCTATGTCGTGGCGCTGCGCGAGGCGCATACGGTGGCTGACGACCACGAGGATGTCGCCACCGCCAGCCTGATCGAGAACTGGATCGACGCGACCGAGCGGAGGGTGTGGTTCCTGTATGAGACTTTGCGCCCGGCCATGACCTCGGGGCACTGAGGGGCGGCCGGGCAGGGGGGCGCTCGCGCCCCCCTCTTGGGCTGCGCCCAATTCACCCCCCTGAGGATATTTATGCAGAGAGGATGGGGGGTAGAAGCAGGGCTGGCGTAGAGGTCCGCCTTGCGCCATCGGGGCCGTGCCCGGGGGGGGGATCGACGGAAATGCCGGACTGGATCGCCGTGGCTTCGGCCGATCATGTCGTGCTCGGGCGCGCGGGCGGGTTCATGCAGGTGAACCACGGCAAGGCGGCGCCGCTGCGCCGGATCGCGCCGGGGGACCGGATTGCCTATTATTCCTCGGTGCAGACCTATGGCACCAATACACCCTTGCGCGCCTTTACTGCCATCGGCCGGGTAAGGCAGGGCGAGGTCTATCAGGGCGTCATGGCGTCGGGATCCACCGCGTTCCGGCGGGATGTCGACTGGTTCGACGCGAATCCTGCGCCGATCCATCCGCTGCTGGACCGGTTGGAGCTGACAGCGGGGCGGCGGAACTGGGGCTATGCCTTCCGTTTTGGTCTGGTTCGGGTTTCCGAGGCCGACATGGATGTCATCGCCGCAGCGATGGGGTGCCCGATCGGGGGGGCCGGGACCCCGGTCGCGGGCAGTTGATCGGGAAAGCGACGGAATTTCCGCCATGATGCTGCGCGCGCGACACCTGATGTCGCAGGCAGGCAAGGCCCGTCGCAGAGGGCATTGAACATCCGCCCGGTTCCGGCTTTGATCACCGGCGACACGAAGGGGCGGTCCACATGCGCTATTCCGGCTGGAAAGTCATCACCGAGGCGTTTCGCGGCAACAAGGGCTGGGGCCCCGCCTGGCGCAGCCCGGCGCCCAAGGCCGAATACGATGCGATCGTCATCGGCGGCGGCGGGCACGGGCTGTCCACCGCCTATTACCTGGCCAGGAACCACGGGATGACCAACATCGCTGTGCTGGAAAAGGGCTATCTGGGCGGCGGCAACGTCGGGCGCAACACCACCATCGTGCGGGCGAACTATTTCCTGCCGGGAAATTCCGAGTTCTATTCCCACAGCCTGAAACTGTGGGAGGGGCTGGAGGCCGAACTCAACTACAACGTCATGCACAGCCAGCGCGGGCTGATCAACCTGTTCCATTCGGACGGGCAGCGCGATGCCTTTGCCCGGCGCGGCAATGCGATGATCAACCAGGGCGACGATGCGGTGCTGCTGGACCGGGACGGCGTGCGCGACCTGCTGCCTTACCTCGACTTTGAACAGACCCGGTTCCCGATCTATGGCGGGCTGCTGCATCCGCGTGGTGGCACGGCACGGCATGATGCGGTGGCCTGGGGCTATGCCCGCGGCGCCGACCAGCGCGGCGTCGACCTGATCCAGAACTGCGAGGTGACGGGCATCGACATCGAGAACGGCCGCGTCACCGGCGTGCAGACCACCCGCGGCGCGATCCGGGCGAAAAAGGTCGGCATCGTCGTCGCCGGCCGGTCGGGGCAGGTGGCGGCGATGGCCGGGATGCGCCTGCCGATCGAAAGCCATATCCTTCAGGCCTTCGTCTCCGAGGGGCTGAAGCCTTGCATCGACCATGTGATCAGCTTTGGCATGGGGCATTTCTACATCAGCCAGTCCGACAAGGGCGGTCTGGTGTTCGGGGGCGATCTGGACTTCTACGCCAGCTATGCGCAGCGGGGGAACCTGCCCATGGTCGAACATGTGATGGAGGCGGGCATGACCCTGATGCCGATGATCGGCCGCGCCAAGGTCTTGCGCAGCTGGGGCGGCATCATGGACATGTCGCCCGACGGCAGCCCCATCATCGACAAGACCCATGTGGACGGGCTGTTCATCGACTGCGGCTGGAACTACGGCGGATTCAAGGCCGTGCCGGCATCCGGCTGGTGCATGGCGCATCTGATGGCCACCGGCCAAAGCCACGAGGTCGCCCGCCGCTTCCGCCTTGACCGTTTCGCCACCGGCCACCTCATCGACGAGGAAGGCACCGGCTCGCAGCACAACCTGCACTGATCCCATGCACACCGCCCGCCTTGTCGCCCTGATCCTTGCCATTGCCCCGACCCTTGCCGCAGCGGGGGATGCGGACATGCTGGCCAGGGCGGCCGAGGATGGTGTGCACCTGCCGCAGGATCTGAAGCAGCTGCGCATCATCGCGCTGATCCGCGACGGCGGTGATCTGCTGTTCGACGCGATTCCCGCCGCGGGCGGCCCGTCGCCCGACCCGGCCACCGCCCAGACCTTTGCCTGCGCCACGCCCGAAATCGCCGCCGTCATCGCCGCCGGCGGCCGGGTCGAGGTCACGCTGCTTGGCCAACCCTTTGCCCGGATCGACAGATGCCCGCCCGCGCCATGACCCTTTCCTCCCGACCCCCCTCTTTCTGGATGAAAATATCCCGGGGTGAGGCCCGCATGGGCCGAGGGGCAGCGCCCCTTTCTTCCCCCGCCCGAACCGGAGCATCGACATGCGCCTGACCTGCCCCCTCTGCGGCCCCCGCGACCGGCGCGAGTTCTATTACTATGGCGCCGAGGATTATCTCCACCGCCCCGCGCCCGACGCCCCCGCGGGGGACTGGGACGATTACCTGCATCTGCGCGACAACCCGGCGGGCGTGACGCGCGACCTGTGGTATCACGACCAGGGCTGCACCTCGTGGCTGCTGGTCACGCGCAACACGGTCACGCATGAAATCCTCGACGTGAAACTGGTGGCGGAGGCGGTCGAATGAGGATCGCAGGCAAGGGTCTGATCGACCGGCACGCCACCTTGGGTTTTCGCTTTGACGGCGCCGATTACGGTGGGTTCAAGGGTGATACGCTGGCCTCGGCGCTGCTGGCGAACGGGGTGAAACTGGTCGGCCGCAGCTTCAAGTATCACCGCCCCCGCGGCATCCTGACTGCCGGCCCGGAAGAGCCGAATGCCCTGGTCGAGGTGCTGGAGGGCGCGCAGCAGACCCCAAACGTGCGCGCCACCGTGCAAGAGGTCTACGACGGCCTGACCGCACGCAGCCAGAACCGCTGGCCCTCGCTGCGGTTCGATGCGCTGGCGGTCAACGACCTGGCCGCGCCGTTCTTTGGCGCCGGTTTCTATTACAAGACCTTCATGTGGCCGCGGGCCCTGTGGGAGAAACTTTACGAACCTGCGATCCGTCGGGCGGCGGGGCTGGGCAAGCTGTCGGGCCGGCATGACGAGGCGGATTATGAAAAGGCCTGGGCCTTTTGCGACCTGCTGGTCATCGGCTCTGGCCCCACGGGTCTGATGGCGGCGCTGACGGCGGCGCGGGCGGGGGCGGATGTCATCCTGGCCGAGCAGGGGGCGCGGATGGGCGGGCGCCTGCTGGACGAAACCCTGTCCGTCGGCGGACAGACCGGCGCGGCCTGGGCGGCGGCCACGCTGGCCGAACTCGCCAGCCTGCCGAACGTCCGGCTGATGACCCGCACCACCGTGACCGGCGCCTATGACAACGGCACCTTCGGCGCGCTGGAGCGGGTGGCGCTGCACGTCCAGCCCGAAAGCGGGGCGCCGCGCGAATGCTTCTGGCGGATCGTGGCAAAGCGGTCGGTCCTGGCGGCGGGCGCGCTGGAGCGGTCCATCGCCTTTGAAAACAACGACCGGCCCGGCGTCATGCTGGCCTCGGGCGTGCGCAGCTATCTGAACCGCTATGGTGTGGCGGCGGGCAAGAAGGTCGTGGTCTTCGCCAACAACGACGATGCCCGCCGCACCGCGCGCGATCTGGTCGCGGCGGGGGTGGAGGTCACGCTGATCGACAGCCGCCCCTCGGCCCCGGTGGCCGAAAACTTCCCCGTCCATCACGGCGCGGTCGTCACCGGCACCCGCGGGCGTCATGGCCTGACCGAGGTGCAGGTCAGGCGCGGGTCGGAAACCTTTGTCCTTGCCGCCGACTGCCTTGCCGTCTCGGGCGGCTGGAACCCGACCGTGCATCTGACCTGCCATATGAACGGCCGCCCGGTCTGGGATGAAACCATCGCGGCCTTCGTTCCCGCGCCCGATGCCGTGCCCGGCCTGATCCCGGCGGGGGCCGCGGCCGGGGTCTATTCGACCTCTGCCTGCCTTGCCGCCGGTCAGGTCGCCGCGCGCACTGTCCTTGCCGATCTGGGCCGCAGCGTGACCGACGCGCCCCTGCCCGAGGCCGACGATGCGGCGGGCGGGATCGACCCGCTCTGGGCGGTGCCGCCGGTCAAGCCGACCCTGTGGTCGCGGCAATGGCTGGACCTTGCCAATGACGTGACGGTCAAGGACGTGAAGCTGGCCGCGCAGGAAAATTTCGCCAGCGTCGAGCATATGAAGCGTTACACGACGCAAGGCATGGCGCCGGATCAGGGCAAGAACTCCAACGTCGCGGCGCTGGCGATCCTGGCGGATGCGACGGGCCGGGCGATCCCGGAAACCGGGACCACCACCTTCCGGCCGCCCTTCACCCCCGTTTCCATCGCCGCGATGGGGGCAGGGGGCCGTGCGCAGGGCTTTGCCCCGCAACGCTTCCTGACCTCGGACCAGGCCAGCCGCGACCGCAACGCCCCGATGATCGAGGCGGGCCTTTGGTATCGGCCCAGCTATTTCCCCAGACCGGGCGAGACCACCTGGCGCGAGGCCTGCGACCGCGAGGTCGCCATGGTGCGGGGCGCGGTCGGCGTGGCCGATGTCTCGACCCTGGGCAAGATCGACATTCAGGGGGCGGATGCGGGGAAATTCCTTGATTTGGTCTATACCAACACCTTCTCGACCCTGCCGGTGGGCCGCGCGCGATACGGTCTCATGCTGCGCGAGGACGGGCATGTGCTGGATGACGGCACCACCTCGCGGCTTGGCGACAGCCATTACCTGATGACCACCACCACCGCCGCCGCCGGTCTGGTGATGCGGCATCTGGATTTCGTCCATCAGGCGTTCTGCAAGGGATGGCAGGTCCGCTTTACCTCTGTCACCGAGGCCTGGGCTCAGTTCTGCATCGCCGGCCCCAAGGCCCGCGCGCTGCTGCATTCGGTGCTGGATGCGCCCCTGGGCGATTTCCCGTTCATGGCCGCCGGTCCGGTCACGATCCACGGCATTCCCGCGCGGCTGTTCCGCATCTCGTTCTCGGGCGAGGAAGGGTATGAGATCGCGGTTCCCACCCGCTATGGCGAGGCCTTGTTCCGCGATCTGCTGGCGCGGGCCGAAACCATGGGCGGCGGCCCCTATGGGATGGAGGCGCTGAACGTCCTGCGCATCGAAAAGGGCTTCATCACCCATGCCGAGATCCATGGCCGCGTGACCGCTTTCGACATCGGCATGGAAAAGATGGTCAGCGCGAAAAAGGACTGCATCGGCAAGGCCGCCGCCACCCGCCCCGGCCTGACCGGCCCCGAGCGTGAGCAACTGGTGGGGCTGAAGGCCATCGGCGCGGGCAGCCTGGCCTCGGGCGCGCATCTCTTCGTGCCGGGCGCAGAGGTCCGGCGCGAGACGGATCAGGGCTATGTCACCTCGGTCTGCTGGTCGCCGACGGTGGGCCGCTGGATCGGCCTTGCCTTCCTGAAGAACGGCCGCGCCCGTCATGGCCAGCGCATCCGCCTGGTCGACCACCTGCGCGGCATCGACACGCTGTGCGAGGTCTCGGACCCCGTGTTCCACGACCCCGAGGGAGGAAAGCTCCGTGCCTGAACTGCTCGCCAAACCCGCGATCGAGGCGGCGCCCCTCACCCTCGCCGGACTGACGCTTTCGGTGGCCGATCCCGGCCCGATCACCCTGATCGCCCCGTTTCCGGGCCAGGAAAAAGCCGTGGCCAAGGCGCTGAAGCCGCTTGGCCTGACCTTCCCCGGCCCGAATGCGGCGACGACCGCCGACGATACGCTGCTGGTCTGGACCGGCCGGGGGCAGGCGGCGCTGATCGGCGCCCCGGTGCCGCAGGGCCTGTCCTCCGCCGCCGCCGTCACCGACCAGACCGATGGCTGGGTCGCCCTGTCCCTGACCGGCCCGCGCGCCGATCAGGCGCTGATGCGGCTGATCCCGCTCGACCTGCGCGAGACGGCGCTGCCGACCGGCTCGGCCACCCGGTCGGGGCTGAACCACATGCCGATGATCCTGATCCGGCGGCCCGAAGGCTTTCTGATCGTGACTTTCCGCAGCATGGCGCGCACCGCCTGGCACGAACTGGAGGAGGTGCTTCGCCACCTCGACGCCCGCGACCTCCTGCCTGGCTGACCTGCCCATCCTCTTCGCGAAAATATCCTCGGGGGGTGAATTGGCCGGAACGGCCAAGAGGGGGGCAGACAGCCCCCCTTTCCGGCTTCCCCTCGGGCGCCCGACGTCCCATATTCAGGGCCATGAGTCTTCCGCCCGGCTTTCTTGACGAATTGCGCACCCGCGTCACGCTGTCCAGCGTCGTGGGCCGCAAGGTCACATGGGACATGCGCAAGTCGAACCTGGCCAAGGGCGACTTCTGGGCGCCGTGCCCCTTTCATCAGGAAAAGTCGGCCAGCTTTCACGTCGACGACCGCAAGGGGTTCTACTACTGCTTCGGCTGCCATGCGAAGGGCGATGCGCTGACCTTCGTCAAGGAAAGCGAAAACCTGGGTTTCATGGAGGCGGTCGAGCTCCTCGCGCGCGAGGCCGGGATGCAGATGCCCGCCCGCGACCCGCGCGCCGCGGAAAAGGCCGATCGCCGCAGCCTTCTGGCGCAGGTGGTGGACGAGGCGCTGAAGTTCTATCGTCTGAACCTCAAGACCGGCGCCGGGGCGGCGGCGCGGCGCTATCTGGCCGAAAAGCGCCGCCTTCCCGAAGCGGCCTGGGACCGCTGGGACCTGGGCTGGTCGCCGGAAAATGCCCAAGGCCTGGTCGAGGTGCTGCGCCAAAAGGGCGTTTCAGAGGATCTGATGGTCGCCTCGGGCGTCATCGCGAAATCCGACTCGGGCCGGCTTTACGACAGGTTCCACAACCGGCTGATCTTTCCGATCCGCGATGGCCGGGGGCGCGCCATCAGCTTTGGCGGCCGCAGCCTGGACCCGAATGCGCGGGCGAAATACCTGAATGGCCCGGAAACCGACCTGTTCGACAAGGGCCGCAACCTGTTCAACCACGCCCCCGCGCGCGAGGCGGCGGGCAAGGGCCAGCCGCTGGTCGTCGCCGAAGGCTATATGGACGTGATCGCCCTGTCCGAGGCCGGGTTCCGCGCCACCGTCGCGCCCCTGGGCACTGCCATCACCGAGGATCAGCTTCGCCTGATGTGGCGCATCGCGGCCGAGCCGGTGATCTCGCTGGACGGCGATGCGGCGGGGCAGCGCGCGGCCTTGCGGGTGATCGACCTGGCGCTGCCGATGATCGAGGCGGGGCAGGGGCTGCGCTTTGCGGTTCTGCCCGCGGGCCTCGACCCCGACGACCTGATCAAGGCGCGGGGCGCGGGCGCGATGCAGGCGGTGCTGGACAAGGCCGAGGCGATGGTGAACCTGCTGTGGCGGCGCGAGACGCAGGGGCAGGTCTTCGACAGTCCCGAACGCCGCGCCGCGCTGGACAAACGGCTGCGCGCAGCCATCGCCCGCATCGCCGACCCCTCGATCCGCCAGCATTATGGCGAGGCGATCCGCCAGATGCGCGGCGATCTGTTCGGCACCGCGCCCCGCCAGAACGCCGCCTTCCTGCGCAAATGGACCGGGCCAGCGGGCCGCCGCGACCTGCCCCAGCCGCCGGTCGCGGCCACGCGTGGTTCGCTTCTCGCCTCGCTGGACCAGCCGGAAACCGTGCGCGAGGCGGTGATCCTTGCCACCTGCATCACCCACCCCGACCTGATCCACCGCTTTGAATCCGCGTTGGAGCGGATGGAGGTCACGACCGACGACCACGCCCGCCTGCGGGTGCTGATCCTGACCCATGCCGACGAGGATGCGGCGGCGATCCGCGACCGGATCGGCGCGCAGGCGCCGCAGGCCCTTGATTCCCTGTTCCGCCATCCCCACGTGCAGTCGGCGCCGCCTGTGCGCAACCTCAACGACAGCGAACTGGCCGGACTTTGCCTTGCGGAAGGGCTGGCCAAACTCGAAGCCCTGCGTGGCACCCGCCGCGAGGTCGAGGATGCGGTCGAAGACCTTTCGGGCCTTGCGGACGAAGGGCTGACATGGCGTCTGGGCAAGGCGGCAGAGGCAAGACACCGTGCCGACCGGGCGGTTAAGGAAGATGCAACCGACCTGGGCGAAGACCGGGCTGCCCTGTCCGATCACCTGCAAAAGCTGATCGACGGGCAGATATGGGTAAAGAAAGGCCGTTAGGCCCCTTTCGCGCCCCGTGATTCGCGCTATTGATTCGGATCGGACCCAGCCGATTCGCACGACCAGAGGAAGCCCATGGCCATCAAAGACACCGACGACGGCAAACCCGAAGAGCAAGAGGCCGATGTCTCGCTGGACATGAGCCAGGCGGCCGTCAAGAAGATGATCGCCGACGCGCGCGAGCGTGGGTATATCACCTATGATCAGCTCAACTCGGTCCTGCCGCCCGAACAGGTGTCCTCGGAGCAGATCGAGGATGTGATGTCGATGTTGTCCGAAATGGGCATCAACGTCATCGAGGACGAAGAGGCCGAGGAGGGCGAGGCCCCCGCCGCGGGCGAACTGGTGGAAACCGGGTCGGGCTCGCGCGAGGTGGCGGTGGTCGGCGGTCCGTCGGAAACGCTGGACCGCACCGATGACCCCGTGCGCATGTATCTGCGCGAGATGGGATCGGTCGAACTCTTGTCGCGCGAGGGCGAGATCGCCATCGCCAAGCGGATCGAGGCCGGTCGCAACACCATGATCGCGGGCCTGTGCGAAAGCCCGCTGACCTTCCACGCCATCACGATCTGGCGCGACGAATTGCTGTCCGAGGACATCCTGCTGCGCGACGTGATCGACCTGGAGGCGACCTTCGGGCGCAGCCTGGACGGCGACGAGGAGATGGAGGGGCCAGGTCTGGATGAGGTGGACATGGATACCGCCTCCACCGCGCCGCGCCGCACCTCGACCGCAGAGCCGGAGCTGGATGCCGACGGCAACCCGATCATGCGCGGCGACGATGATGACGAGGATGACGAATCCTCCAACATGTCGCTGGCCGCGATGGAGGCGGCGCTGAAGCCCAAGGTTCTGGAAACCCTGGAACTGATCGCGCGCGACTATGACAAGCTGTCCGAGATGCAGGACCTGCGCATGTCGGCCACCCTGTCCGAGAAGACACGGTTCTCGGCCGCGGACGAGGCGGCGTATCAGAAGCTGCGCTCGGAAATGGTGGTGCTGGTGAACGAGCTGCACCTGCACAACAACCGGATCGAGGCGCTGATCGACCAGATCTATGGCATCAACAAGCGGATCATGTCGATCAACTCGGGCATGGTGAAGCTGGCCGATGCCGCGCGGATCAACCGGCGCGAGTTCATCGACGAATACCAGGGCTACGAGCTGGACCCGACCTGGCTGGACCGCATGGCCTCCAAGGCCGGGCGCGGCTGGCAGACGCTGATGGAGAAATCCCGCGAGAAGGTCGAGGATCTGCGCGCCGAAATGGCGCAGGTCGGCCAGTATAT
>JASGFG010000006.1:0-65241 GCA_047605605.1 Paracoccaceae bacterium
CAACAAGATGGACCGCGAATCCCGCGACACGTTCGAGATCATCGACGAGATCCAGCAGAACCTGGCCATCGACGTGGCCCCGGCCTCCTGGCCCATCGGCATGGGGCGCGATTTCGTCGGCGCCTATGACCTTCTGCACGACCGGCTGGAGATCATGGACCGCGCAGACCGCAACAAGGTGGCGGAATCGATCAAGATCACCGGGCTGGACGATCCGAAACTGGCCGACCACGTTCCCGCCGACCTGCTGGAAAAGCTGCGCGAGGAGCTGGAGATGGCGCGCGAACTGCTGCCCGCCTTCGACCGGCAGTCGTTCCTCGAAGGGCATATGACGCCCATCTGGTTCGGCTCTGCCATCAACTCCTTCGGCGTGAAGGAACTGATGGACGGCATGGGCGAATACGGCCCCGAGCCGCAGCCGCAAAAGGCCGTCGAACGCCAGATCGGTGCCGATGAAAAGGCCGTCACCGGATTCGTGTTCAAGGTCCAGGCCAACATGGACCCCAAACACCGCGACCGGGTGGCCTTTGTCCGCCTGGCCTCGGGCCATTTCGAGCGGGGGATGAAGCTGCTTCACGTCCGCACGAAAAAGCCGATGGCGGTGACGAACCCGGTGCTGTTCCTGGCCGCCGACCGCGAACTGGCCGAGGAGGCCTGGGGCGGCGACATCATCGGCATCCCGAACCACGGGCAATTGCGCATCGGCGACGCCCTGACCGAGGGGGAAAGCCTGCATTTCACCGGCATTCCCTCCTTTGCGCCCGAACTTCTCCAAAACATCCGGGCGACCGACCCGTTGAAGGCCAAGCATCTGGAAAAGGCCCTGATGCAGTTTGCCGAGGAAGGCGCGGCCAAGGTGTTCAAGCCGATGATCGGTTCGGGTTTCGTGGTGGGTGTCGTGGGGGCGCTGCAATTCGACGTTCTGGCCAGCCGGATCGAGCAGGAATATTCCCTGCCCGTCCGGTTCGAGCCGTCGCAGTTCACCTCGGCCCGCTGGGTCACGGGACCGAAGGCCGAGATGGAAAAGTTCCTGAACGTGAACAAGGGCCATATCGCCTATGATCACGACGGCGACATCGTCTATCTGACGCGGCTTCGCTGGGACATTGACCGGATCGAGCGCGACTATCCCGAGATCAGGCTGTCGGCCACCAAGGAAGTGATGGTCTGACGCGGGCGCAGGCGGCCGAGTCGGGCGCTGGCCATCGGAAATCCGGCGGAATTGCCGCAATTTTAGACAATTCCACACCCCAAACTCGCCTTTTGAGCGAGCGATTTTTGTCAACCCGGAAACAAAGGCCGCGGTGAGGGCGGGAATGTTCTCGCGCTGCACGCATCTTCAGCAATAGTTGTCAATTTCCCTTGAGCGAAATTCAGAAAAAGCGGCAGAATTTAGGCGCAATTCAGGCCGCCCCTGCACCCCGCGGGGCATTATTGGAACCGGAGAAATCATGTTCAGAAAACTGGTCGTGGCATCGGCCCTTTTCCTCAGCCCCTATGCCGCAAGTGCCGCAGCGATCATCACCGACGGCAACGTCTCACTCGGCGTCGACGACCTTGGCCAATTGAACATCCGCGGCGGCGTCGCCGATGTGACCGGCCAGACAATCGTCGGCGAACGCTGGATCGACCCGAATACCGGCATTCAGTATGAATCCACCTCGCACGGGTGCCTGTGCGAAGGCTGGGGCGTGTCGGTCAATGGCTCGACCGCGGGCTATGCCAACAATGCCGCCGGCACCGCTGGCCTGTCGCTTGTTTCCTTTACCTCTACCGCGACGACCGCGACATCGGTGACCGAGATTACCGGGACCGGCGTGACCGTGACGCACAGCTTTGCGCTGTCGGACAAGACCGACGACCTCTATCGCGTCAGCGTGACCATCACCAACACCAGCGCGGCCGCCGTGTCCGACGTGACCTATCGCCGCGCGATGGACTGGGACACCTCGCCCACGCCCTTCGACGAATATGTGACAATCCAGGGCACGGCGACCACCACCCTGCTGAAGGCTTCGTCGGACAACGGCTTTGCCTCTTCCAACCCTCTTTTGACCAGCGATGTCTATGATCGCGCCGGCTGCGGTCTGGCCGACTTTACCGCTTGCGGCCCGGCCGATCACGGCTCGGTCTTCGACTTCGACTTCGGCACGCTGGAATCCGGCGAAAGCTATACCTTCGACATCTTCTATGGCGGCGCGGCTAACAAGGCTGATGCGCTGGCAGCGCTCGGCTCGGTGGGGGCGGAACTCTACTCGCTGGGCTGGTCCTATCTCGACCCCGACCAGGACGGCTTCAGCGCTGCGGGTGCCGTGACCCCGACCTACATCTTTGCCTTCAAGGGCGTGGGCGGCACGGTGATCGTTCCCCCGCCGACCTCGACCGTTCCGGTTCCGGCCGCCGGTTTCCTGCTGGTCGCCGGTCTGGGCGCCCTGGCCGCAACCCGTCGCCGCAAAGCCTGATTTACACCAGCGCCGATTTGAGAGCAGATAGACGGGCGAACCTTCGCCCGTCTTTTTTTCAGGAAGATCGAGATGCGACATTATTTCGTGTGGCTGACCCTTGCCGGCCTTTCCCTGTCCGCCGCCGCGGCAGAGGCCGAATCCCCTGCCTGGCCGATCTCGTGCAAGGGCGCGGTATGCACGGCCTCGCGCACGCTTCAGGATACGACCAGCGGACGTCCTGTCGCGACGATCCTGTTCGCCGCCGCCAAGGGGTCCCCGGATCTGAACATCGGCGCGGCGCTGCCGCTGGGTATTGCGCTGGACGCAGGGGCGCGCTTCGTCAACGGGACGACGGCAACCCCCCTGACGTTCGAGGTCTGCTTTCCCGATGGCTGCCGCGCCATGACGCGGGCCGGGGTTGCGGATGCCCAGGCGCTGGCCGCCGCCGCGAACGGATTCGACCTGCAATTCTTTCCCTATGGCCAGGAAAAACCCGTTGCCATAACCGTGCCGTCCGACGGGTTGGCCGAAGCCCTGGTGGAGCTTCGCAAGCAGGCCGACGCCCTGCCCTGAGGCCCCGTCCCCCGCATCCGACATTTGGGTGCGCCGCCCTCTTTCCTTCGGGGGCGAATCCCCTATGCTGGCCCGCAAGCATATGGAAGGATCGGGAATGGCGAGGTCCATCGACTACGGCAACCTCATGCACCGCGCGATGCGCGGCCTGATCCAGACCGTCCTTCAGGATGTGGCGAAGAACGGCCTGCCCGGAAACCACCATTTCTTCATCACCTTCGACACCACCGCCGAAGGGGTCGAGATCGCGGACTGGCTGCACGCCCGCTATCCGCAAGAGATGACGGTGGTGATTCAACACTGGTTCGAGAACCTTGAAGTCACCGACGAAGGCTTTTCCGTCACGCTGAACTTCGGCAACCAGCCAGAGCCGCTGATCATCCCCTTCGACTCGGTGCGCACCTTCGTCGACCCCTCGGTCGAATTCGGGCTGCGGTTCGAGACCCATTCCGAGGAGGACGACGACGCCGATGACGAAGCCGAGGAGGAAGATGACGACGACGATCCGCCGCCCTCGCACGACGCGCAGATCGTCAGCCTGGACAAGTTCCGCAAACAATAGGCCGCCCGCGTAGTATGCGACGGTATGCCGATTGATTTTGTCCTGCGCCGGCCCTAAGACGGCGCCGACCCGATCTTGGCCCGATCAAGGAGCATCCATATGACCGCCATCCGCACCGAGACCGACAGCTTCGGTCCGCTGGACGTGCCCGCCGACAAATACTGGGGCGCGCAGACCCAGCGGTCGGTGATCAACTTTCCCATCGGCTGGGAGCGTCAGCCCGTCCCGATCATCCGCGCGCTTGGCGTGATCAAGAAGGCCGCCGCGCTGGTGAACAAGGCGCAGGGCGACATGCCCGCCGATCTGGCCGATGCCATCGCCGCCGCCGCGCAAGAGGTGATCGAGGGCAAGTTCGACGACAACTTTCCGCTCGTGGTGTGGCAGACCGGCTCGGGCACGCAGTCGAACATGAACGCGAACGAGGTGATCTCGAACCGCGCGATCGAGATGCTGGGCGGCGTGATGGGGTCGAAAAAGCCGGTCCACCCGAACGACCATGTGAACATGGGCCAGTCGTCGAACGACACCTTTCCCACCGCGATGCATGTCGCCATCGGGATGCAGGCCCGCGACGTGCTGATCCCCGGTCTGGAAAAGCTGTCCAGGGCGCTGTGGGCCAAATCGGCCGAGTTCAAGGACATCATCAAGATCGGCCGCACCCATACGCAGGATGCGACGCCGCTGACGCTGGGCCAGGAATTTTCCGGCTATGCCACGCAGGTCGACAAGGGCATCGCGCGGGTGAAGATGTGCCTGCCCGACATCTATGAACTGGCGCAGGGCGGCACCGCCGTCGGGACCGGGCTGAACACCCGTGTCGGCTGGGACACCCGGATTGCCGCCGAAATCGCGCGGATCACCGGCCTGCCCTTCGTCACCGCCCCCAACAAGTTCGAGGCCTTGGCCGCGCATGACGCGATGGTGATGTTCAGTGGCGCGCTGAAGACGGTGGCGGCGGCGCTGTTCAAGATCGCCAACGACCTGCGCCTGCTGGGGTCCGGCCCGCGCTCGGGTCTGGGCGAGTTGATCCTGCCCGAGAACGAGCCGGGATCGTCGATCATGCCGGGCAAGGTGAACCCCACCCAGGCCGAGGCGCTGACCATGGTCTGCGCGCATGTGATGGGCAACGATGCCGCCATCGGTTTCGCCGGATCGCAGGGCCATTTCGAGCTGAACGTCTATAACCCGATGATGGCCTATAACGTGCTGCAATCCATGCAGCTGATCGGCGATGCGGCGGGGTCGTTCACCGACAACATGGTCGTGGGCACGCAGGCCAACACCGCGCGGATCGAAAAGCTGATGAAGGAAAGCCTGATGCTGGTGACGGCTCTGGCGCCCACCATCGGCTATGATGCCGCCACCAAGGTCGCCAAGACCGCGCACAAGAACGGCACCACCCTGCGGGAAGAGGCGATTGCCCTTGGCTATGTCGATGGCGAGACCTTCGACCGCATCGTCCGCCCCGAGGACATGATCAGCCCGCACGGCTGATCCATGGCCCAGGTCGTCAACCTGAACCGCTTTCGCAAGGACAAGGCCCGCAGCGAGGCGCGGGCCGAGGCCGATGCGAATGCGGTCAAGCACGGACGGACCAAAGCGCAAAAGGCGCGCGAGGCGGCCGATGCCGCCCGCGCCAAGGCCGAGCTTGACGGCAAGCGGCTGGACGAAGGGCAGGATTAATCGCGCGTTAACCATCGCAGGGCAGGATTGCGGGCGGAGGTGCCCGCGATGGGAATGCCGATCTACCTGAATGCCGAGGCCTGGCTGATCCACCTGTTTTCCTCGCAGGCGGCCCGCGAAGGCGGCGTGATCCGCCGCAAGGTCCGTGACATCGACCGTTATGTCGGACGCGAGGCCTTTCTGGCCGAGATGAGGCGGCGCGGCTATCCGGTCATCGAAAACGCCGGGCAATTCGTGATCTTCTGCAACCGGGAACCGATCCGCCGCGTTGCATAGCACCGATTTCTTCAAAGAAATCGGTTCGGAGCCTTCAAAGGCTCCGCCTTTCCTGCGCCCGTCGCGTATGGACCACGCACAATTTCTTCAAAGAAATCGCTGCGGAGCCTTCAAAGGCTCCGGCCCGGAGTTTTCAAAAACTCCGGGTGGCGGGCGGCACCGGCGCGCTTTAGGCTGCGCCCATGCCACATCGCCCCGTCAAGCACTCTCTCACCCTGAAAGGCCACCGCACCAGCGTCACGCTGGAGGAAGAGTTCTGGCAGGCGTTTCGCGACATTGCGGCCGAAACGGGCGTGGGCCTGAACGCACTGGCCACCCGGATCGACGAAAGCCGGGGCACGGATGCCGGCCTTGCCTCAGCGATCCGGGTCTTTGTCCTGGCGCATTATCGCGGCACGATGTGACGGCTTGACCTGCCGGGGGGCATGACCCATCAATGGCACCGCATCCGGCAGGGGCCGATCCGTCGCATCGCATCCATGCGCGCCGGCAGGCCCTTGCGGATGATGGGCGCGGCCTGCGCCCCGCCTTCGGAAATATCTTTACCGGGCCGCCCCTGCCCGTCTGGGAGTCGACATGTATCTTCGTTCCGCGCTGTGCACCGTTTCGTTTCTTGCCCTGACAGGGGGGGCCTTCGCCGCCCCCGCGACGCAGGAGGGCGCGGCGCGGCTGACTGCCTCGTTCCAGACCTATCTCGGCAAGACGCCCGGCGTCGTGACCGTCACCCCCGCGGGCGAAACCTATGATGTCAGGCTGGACCTTGCGCCGCTGGCGGCGCTTTTGCCGGCGGAGGGCGGAAAGATCGAAGCCTCGCCCCTCAGCTATACGCTGACCGACAATGGCGATGGCACCTGGCGCGTGACCGAGGACCAGTCCTTTACCCTGACCATCGACGCGCCGAACGTGATGGAGACGACCTATCGCGTCGACCGCATGGTCTCGGACGGCATCTGGGACGAGAACCTGCCCGGTTTCGCCAGCCAGACCGTCACCCTGACCGGCTTTGGCGCCGAAACGGTCAGCTACGATCCCGATGGGCAGGAACTGTCGCGCAGCGTCCAGCATACCGACAGCATGACCGTCACCTCCACCGGCAAGGCCGGGGCGGCGGGCGGGACGGATGCGGCGGTCAGCTATACGGCGACGGGCCTCAGCCAGACGGTTTCGGTTCCCACCGCCCCCGACGCCCCGCCGACCGCGATGCAGATGCAGGCGGCCAGCTATGAGGGCGATCTGAAGATCGAGGCGCTGAAATCGCGCGAGGTTCTGGGGCTGATCGGCTGGCTGGTCGCCCATCCGTCGAAACAGGCTGTCACGGGCGCTCAGGACGAAATGCGCGGCCTCGTCACCGGCGCCCTGCCGGTGTTCAAGACCCTGGACGGAACCATGGCCGTCAACGACATCGTCCTGCAAACCCCTATCGGTGCCTTTACCGCCACCGGGCTGACCGGCACGATCGGCGCGAACGGCGTGGTCAGCGACGGTCGTTTCCGCGAAGCGATCACGGTAAAAGGCGTGGCGATCCCCCCCGGCCTTGCCCCCGACTGGGCCGCGCAGCTTGTTCCGACCGAGATCGGGCTGGATATGACGGTTTCCGGCTTTGACCTTGCCGCCCCGGCGCAGCTGGTGCTCAAATCCTTTGACCTGAACAAGCCGGAGCCGGTCGATCCCTCTCTGGACCAGCAGCTGGGCCAGCTGATCCTGCCGAAAGGCACCGTCAATATCACGCTTGCCCCCGGCCAGGCGGCCGGGCCGCTTTACACCCTGGGGTATGAAGGCAGGATGATCGCAGGCCCCGGCCTTGTGCCGACCGGAACCGCGCGCGTCACCGCGCAAGGGCTGGACAAGGTGCAGGAAGAACTTGCCAAGGCCCCCGAGGAGGTCCGCAATCAGGCCTTGATGCCGCTGGCCATGGCCATGGGTCTTGCCCGCGACGAGAACGGCACCCTCGTCTGGGAAATCGACGCCTCGACGCCCGGCAGCCTCAAGGTCAACGGCACCGACCTCATGGGCGGCGCGGCGGCACAATGACCGTCCGCATCACCCGCGAAAGCCCGCTCGGCGACGATCTGGCACCGCTGATGGCTCGGCATACACAGGCGATGCACGCCGATACCCCGCCGGAAAGCATCCACATGATGGATGCGGGCCAACTGGCGCAGCCGGGCATCGCCTTTTTCGTCATGCGCGACGAGGGGCGCCCGGTCGGCATGGGCGCCTACAAACGCATCGACGCAGCACATGCCGAGATCAAGTCGATGCATATCCTGTCCGAACTGCGCGGAAGGGGTCTGGCGCGGGCCATGCTGGATCATCTGGTGGCCAATGCCGCCGACGACGGGTTCACCCGGCTGAGCCTCGAAACGGGCTCGCAGGACAGCTTTGCCCCGGCGCGCGGGCTTTATCTGGCGGCGGGCTTCACCGAATGCCCGCCATTCGAGGGCTATCACGAAGATCCGATGAGCGTTTTCATGACACGCACCCTTGCATGAGACGCCCGCCTCGCGCAAAACAGGGCCACAGGTCCCGTAGCTCAGCTGGATAGAGCAGCCGCCTTCTAAGTCCCCGCTCTGGGCCGGAAAACGGGTGGGGGAACAACACACTAGGCGGGACAGGCGGCGTTGCGAACCGTTTTCCGAACCGCTATCAGAAGAAACACGGCCCCGTAGCTCAACTGGATAGAGCACGGACCTTCTAAGTCTGGGGTTGGGGGTTCAAGTCCTCCCGGGGTCGCCAACTGATTGTAAACGCCGTCAATGTAGCATAAGTATGCACGTTTGAGGCATAAGCATGCACACGCCCGTCAAGAAAAATCGACTGGTCCCTCTGCGAAATCCGCTCAACATACTGTAATCAATTAAAAATTATATGATCTAATGAGGCCTGGAGGCGAACGTCGTATCCGCTGCGCGCGACTCCGCATGCGATGTAAGGGTAGCTTCCACATCACCGCGCAGCCAGATTGGACCTACCGGTTGTCCGTCCAATGTGAACTGTTGTGCTCCGGCGGACCGAAGGATCGCGAGAATCCTGTTCCGGTGAATCCCGAACTCATCCTCCATCGTCGTGGTCGTGAGGAATCTCTTGTGAAACGCGGCCATGTCCTCCTCTGACATCCGGAACTGCGTCAGGTGGGTCCTGGGATTCAGGACAGCCTGTGCGATCACATGGCCAGCTTGGATCAGCGCGAGGAAGTGACCGCCATCCCGGATTCCCACCTTCCGCCCGAAGGCTGCGGCGGATGTCGTCCCTGTGAAGGCGGGGGCATATGGCAGGGTTTGCTCAAGGCGGGCAGCCAAGGCGTTCACCTCAGCGACTGATACTGGAACCCATTGTATCCTGCGATTGCCCGCGCTCGCCTGAGCCGCAAATTACCGGCCCGAACTTGGGTGATGAGATGCCGGATCGCTACACCTTTCCTCTTCTTCGCCTCTTGCAAGCCCTCCCAACCACCAGATGAGGTGTCCGATCCCGTAGCCAGAGATTCCAACTCATCAAGCAGAGCCAACCCACCCTGACAGTAACATGCGCTTTGAGGTGCCGCTGTCGGGTTTTGTTTGAGATACGCGGGCACTTTCTATCGTCACGCGCAACGACAGGCGGTCACTCGGCCTCAGGGGCCGAAACCAGCGCACATCGTCAAAGGCGGGAGAGGCCAAAGCCGCACAGGTCGAGACATAATGCAGGACCAACAAACGCATCATCAATCCCATCGTCAGCCAGCCCGGCGCAATCAGTCCCTTGTAGGGGCCGTTCAACGCCGCGTCGGGGTCGAAATGCATCGGCTGCGGGTCATAGCGCATCGCAAAGGCGATGATCTCGGCTTCGGTCACCTCGACCTCTCCAAAGAGATAGACCGAGCCGGGTACATAATCCTCGAACCAGCGATCATGTGCGGGAGCGGTGAACTGGGCGAATTTCGTCATGCGACAAGTCCGAGCGAACGGGCGCGGGCGAGAGCCGCACTGCGGTTGCCGACATCAAGCTTGGAATAGATGTTCGCCAGATGCCATTTCACCGTCGGCAGCGTCAAATCCAGCCGCTCACCGATCTGTGCGTTGCTGCGTCCGGCGGCCAGTTGATGCAGCAGGTCCAGTTCGCGCGGGGTCAGCATTTCCAGCAAAGCGGCATCCGAACGCGCCTCTCGCTCATCACCGGCCAAGCGGCGCAGAAAGGCGATCTCGTGTTCCTGCGTCAGACCAAGCTGCCTGGCCTTGAGACCGGCCAGAAGCGGCGCTATCTGGCGACCGCGCATTTGAAATGGGCGCATCAAACCGGTCCTCGCCGCGACGTGGATCGCCCGGCCAGCCGCCGCAGTGGCCCCGGCACCATTTCCTGCGCGCAGCGCGATCTCGGCCTGCAGCAGCCGTAGCTCGACCATCATGCTGCGTCGCCCCTCGGATTCGGCGCTTGCAATTGCGACTTGCGCCAGCGCCTCGGCTTGCGGCAGACGGCCCTGCGCCAGCAGCAGCTCCGCCATGACAAGATCACGAAAGGCTCGCTGCATCGGTGCCTCGTCGGGCAGAGCCGACCCGATCCGGGCGGCGAGTTCTGCGGCCAGATCCATCTCTCCTCGCCGCGTCAGGCCGCGCAACTCGGCCAGATCCAGAAGGCAGGTCAGCCGGTCGCCAAAGCGGTGCGCATGGCCGCGCAACACGTTCAGCGGTGCGATCTCCTCAGGCCCGCCCACCCTTTCCGCCGCAACCTCCATCGCTTGCCAGCAGATGTCGAGCACCGCATTGCCCGCCGCCCGCGCCAACGAATCCCGGATCAGTGTCCCGGCGCGGGCATGATCACCCATGTCTGCGGCGATCCGTCCCTCGACAAGGTGAAGCACGGTGACGATGCCGGAATCTGCGCCCAGTTCGTCTCGCGCCTCGCCCGCGACAAGGGCGATCCAGTCCTGCGCGGCCTGTGGGTTGCCCTGCGCCACTTCGACAGTCGCCCCGACAAGTGCGCTCCAAACCTTGCCATAATTGGAATCCGTGCGGGTGATGGCATCCTGCACCATCCGCACCGCCCTGTTGGCGCGGGGGAAATCGTGACTGGCGGCCAGCGCCAGCGCATGGCCCGCCGCCACCGCCGCCCGGCCAAAGAACCGCCTCCCGTCGGGAATCTCGGGGCCAACGTCGGCCTCCAGCCACAGGGGCGCCTTGCGCAGCACCGCCGCCAGGTCATCCAGATGGAAATCGACGATGATCTCGATCAGCGCGACGCGGCGCTGCATCGCGTCGTCGCCGTCCTGCCCGACCTCCTGGCGCAGAGCGCGCAGCGCCGTCCGCGCGCCGGCATAGTCGCGTGAAAAGGCCATCGCCCAGGCCTGCCAGAACATGGCATCCGGCCCGGGCGCGATCCCCGCCGCCGTGCTTCGCGCCACCAGCGACAGAAAGCCCGACAGGTCGCCCCGGTCGCGCACCATCGGCCGCGCAAGCCGCTCCAGCAGATCACGCGTCAGCCTCGCGTCCCGCGCGATCAGCGCCATGTCCAGCGCCTGCTCGGGCTCGCCCTTGGCCGCCAGCCATTCGGCGGCGCGTAAGGCCACATCGCGTCGGCTGGCATCGGGCAGAAGTCGCGCGGCCTCGCGCACCAGAAATTCACGGAACAGCATATGGAACCGCCACCAGCTTCGATCGGCCGAGACCGGCACAATCAACACATTGCGTTCGACAAGATGGTCGATCCAGAACCGTGCCTCGGGATTACCTGTCGCGGCCTCGGCCAGTTCGGCCGAGAAACGGCGCAAAACCGAGATCTGCATGAGGAACTGCTTCAGATTGTCGGGGAAGCTGTGCATCAGCTTGCGCGACAGCAGCGCAGCGATGTCGCCCTCCATCGCGCCCGGCTCGTCGAAACGCGCGGCATCAGGCCCGCCATCGGGGCCCAGAAACAGGATCTGCATCAGCCGGATCGCGGCGGGCCAGCCCTCGGATCGCGCCACCAGATGGGCAATCACCTCATCGGGCAGTCCGTCCACTCCTGCCTGGGCCAGAAGCGCCAGCGTGTCTTCCTGATCAAAGCTCAGCTCCATCGGGCCGATGCGACGCAGCTTCAGCTCCAGCATCGCCTGCGTGCTGTCAAAGGGGATGGCACGGGTCGAGGTCATGAACAGCCGCACTCCCCGCGGCGCACGAAACACCAGGGCGTCGATCAACAGCCGCAGATCCGGGTCATCGCAGGAATTGAGGTTGTCGAGAAACAGGATCGTCTGGCCACCCTCCTGCGGTCCGTCCACGCCGGGCATCAGCGCGCCAAGAATCGCGTGGATCCGCGCCGGGTTGTCGGCGCGCAGATCCACCATCATAGGCGCCGTGTCGCCCGGATGCGCCAGGCCCAGCATATCCTCGAACTGCGTCAGCAGGCCGGGCAGGTCGATCGGCAGATCGTCCAACCCCAGCCAAAGGCAACGCGCCAGGGCGTGATGGCGGGCGTGGATCTGCGTCATCAGAACCGTCTTGCCAAAGCCGGTCGGCGCGACAAGCGCCGTCACCCGCTGCGCAGGCCCCGCGATCAGCGAGCGATAGACCCGCGTCTCCACTGGCCGAAACCCATAGGCGGGTGGGCTGAAATGGCCAGAAAGACCCGGACGCTGCGCCCGGCCTGGTTGATCTGTCACGCGCGTCCTCCCCGACCGCGGTCGCTGTCTCATGGTCCGGGCATCAGTCTATGCCGCCCGATGCCCGGACCAAAATCATTTCACCGGACCATCCTGCCGGCAGACGGGCACCCCCGCTTGCACCGGGTGTCAGCCGCCCGTCATCTGTGCGGCATGAAGGCGCCTCAACTCGGTCTTGAGCAGCTTGCCCGCCGAGGACATCGGCAGACTGTCCACCAGATCCAGCCCGCGCGGCACCTTGTATCCGGCAATGCGGGTCCGGCAATGGGCGTCCAGCTCCTCCAGTGTCAGCTGGCCGCCGGGGCGCAGCACGACGAAGGCATGCACCCGCTCGCCCCAGTGGTCGCAGGGCACCCCGATGACCCCCACGGCCTGCACTGCCGGATGCGCGGCGACGGCATTCTCCACCTCCAGCGAAAAGATGTTCTCGCCGCCGGACAGGATCATGTCCTTCGACCGGTCGACGATGAACACATAGCCACCCTCGTCCATATAGCCCAGATCGCCGGTGTGCAGCCAGCCGCCCGCCAGCGCCTCGGCGGTCGCCTCGGGCTTGTTGTAGTAGCCCTGCATCACCATCGGCCCGCGCACCAGGATCTCGCCCACCTCACCGATGGCGGCGTCTGTGCCATCGGCCAGCGCGATGCGCAACCGCACATGCAGGAAGCTGCGCCCGGCCGAACGCATCCGCGGCTTGCCCGCCTCGCGCCGATGATCGGCGGGACGCAGCATGGAATTGGTCGCGGCCGTTTCGGTCATGCCATAGACCTGCCCGAACAGCACATCGGGCAGGATGCCCGTCGCCTTGGCCAACAGAGATTCCGAGGCGGGCGACGCGCCGTAGAGGATCGCCCGCAGGCTGCTGGTATCGGCTTCGGCAAAGCCTGGATGCTCGATCAACGCCTGCATCATCACCGGCACCAACAGCAGATCGGTGATCCGCTCTTCGGCCACAAGCGCGCTGACGACATCGGGGCGATAGGCCGCCAGCATCACATGCCGCCCGCCGCGCAGCAAAAGACAGGCCGTGCCCATCATGTCGGCCAGATGGAACATCGGCGCGGCGTGCAGGCCGACCGGATCATTGGCAAAATTGCCCTCGACCATGATACCCAGGGCCGAGCTGAGGATATTGGCATGGCTCAGCACCACGCCCTTGGGTTTGCCGGTGGTGCCACCGGTGTAAAAGATGCCGAACGTCTGATCCCCGCCGCGCATCGCATCGGCCACGGGGTCGCTGCCGGCAACCAGCCGGTCCAGCGCCAGACACCCTTCGGGCAGATCGCCATCGCCGCAGAACACCACCTGCCGGACCGTCGGACAGGCCGCGCGGATCGCGGGCAGATGCTGGCCAAAGCCGTCGCCCAGAAACAGCACCGAGGCCGCGCAATCATTCAGCCCATGGATGACCTCCTCCACGCTCCAGCGAAAGTTGATCGGCACGACAAGCGCCCCCATCCACGGGCAGGCGAGGTAATATTCCAGATAGCGGTCCGAATTCATCGACAGCATCGCCACCCGGTCGCCCGGACGCACCCCAAGCCCAGACAAGCCGCCCGCGATCCGCGCCACACGGTCGGCCAGCACGCGAAAGCTTTGCCGCCGCCCTTCATAAACAGTCGCCACAGCGTCGGGCGTGGTTTGCAGGGCGCGGTGCAACCCTTGGGTGAATTGCAGCGCGAAACCATCGGCTGACCGGGTAAAGTCTGCGTCCAAAGACGGCATCTGCACATGCGTGTTCATCTGTTCCTCCCTTTTCAGCATTGGTCGTTTCATCCCTGAACCAGCGGCCAGAGCAGCCACAGCCCCGCCACACCCACCGCTCCATGCCCGAGCGCCAGCCACAGCGGCGGTCGCCCGTCGAACAGCGTGCGCAGCAGGACAAGGCCGCCAAGTGCGCCCAGCACCAGCACGACCAGCCCCGCCCAGGCCGCGCCCGGAGTCGTCGCCTCGCCGCGCAGATTGATCGCGAACAGCAGCGCCATTCCCAACAGCCCGGCGATCCCGTGCAGCCGCCCGAGCGGCACGGTGATCCGCCCCGCCCCGACAAGCTGTAGCCCCGAAATCAGCACGCCTCCCGCTGCGCCGAGCGCGCAAAGACCAAAGGCGATCTGCATTGCCGTCAGATGATCCGGCATGGTTCCTCTCCTCCCTGACCCGATCTATTCGGCTGCCTGTCGCGCCGCGCCAGACGCGGGCGGCAGGGCAAAGCGCGCGCCCGCGCGCGCGACCAGCGCGGCGCAATTGCGGGCAAAGGCCTCTGGTCCGATATCCTCGATCGCTTGCAGCGGCCCGCCTTTCCAGATCGGGAAGGCCCAGCCCAGAACAGCGCCCAGATCGGCCTCGGCGCGGTCGGTGATAACGCCATCGGCCTCGCAGCGCCGCGCCTCGACCAACTGGGTGTAAAAAAGCCGCTCGGCAATCTCGTCAAACCCGATCGGCTCGGCCTGCGGCTTGATCACCAATGTGCGGATGAACGGCCGGTCCAGATGCTTTGCGCCCTCGGTATAGGCAAACATGCCCGTGCCAGCCTTGCGGCCCTTGCGCCCGGCGGCAACCAGACGCTCGATCAGCACATTCACCGCATGGCGGTCGTCGGCCCAATCGCCCGCCTCGTTCTCGCGGAAGAAATGTGCGATATGTTCCATCACATCGATACCGACCTCGTCCATCAGCGTCAGCGGCCCGACCGGCATACCGATGGCTTCGCCCGCTCGCTCGATCAGCACCGGATCGACCCCATCGGCCACAAGATGCAGCCCCTCGCGCACATAGGCATCGACGCAGCGCGTGGTGTAAAACCCATAGCCGTCATTCACCACGATCGGCGTCTTGCGGATTGCCTTCACATAATCCAGCGACCAGGCCAGCGTCTCGTCGGTGGTGGCGCTGCCGCGGATCACCTCGACCAGCGCCATCTTCGGCACCGGCGAGAAGAAGTGCAGCCCGATCAGCCGATCCGCGCGGATGCTCGCGGGGGCGAGGCTGTCGATCGGCAGGGCCGAGGTATTTGTGGCAAAGATCGCATCTGGCTTCAGCACGGCCTCGACGCTGCGGATCGCGGCGCGCTTGACCTCGGTGTCCTCAAGCACCGCCTCGACCACCATGTCGCAATCGGCGAAATCGGCATGAGCGGTGCCAGCGCTCAGGCGTGACAGGATGCTCTGCGCCGATGTAACGCTGCGGCGGCCCTTGGCGACATCGGCCTGCAGGCCATCGCCGATACGGGCGACAGCAGCGGCGGCGATCTCGGGGCTGCGGTCGACCATCACCACCTGATAGCCCGCCTCGGCCGACACCTGCGCGATGCCCGAGCCCATCAGCCCCACGCCCAGCACACCGATGCGCTGCATCGGGCGCGGCGCGATTCCGGCCGGACGGCGCGCCAGCTTGTCGGCAGCCTGACGGGCGAAGAACCCGGTGCGGATCATGTTCTGGGCCGAATTCCCCTGCACAAGGCGCACGAAATGCCGGTTTTCGATGGCCAGCCCTTTTTCAAAGGGCAGGTTCGCGCCCTCGAACACCGCGCGCAGGATGGCCAAAGGCGCCTCGACGCCTTCCTTGCGCGCCGCATTGATGCGGGCATTGGCGGCCACGAACGTCTCGGCCACCTTGAGCTGCATCGGGCCGCCGCCCGGCACGCGGAACCCCTTCACATCCCAGGGCTGCTGGCTGGGGACACGGCCAGCCTCCAGCGCGGCGATGGCGGCATCGACCAGCCCCCCGGCCGGCACGACCTCGTTCAGCACACCGGCCTTCAGCGCCGTTTGCGCGTCAACGGGGCGGCCTTCCAGCAAGACCGGCAAGGCCGCCGCGATGCCGATCAGCCGCGGCAGGCGCTGCGTGCCGCCAAGGCCAGGCAGCAGGCCCAGACCCACTTCGGGCAGGCCAAAGCGGGCCTTGGGATCATCAACCGCGACGCGGTAATGGCAGGCCAGCAGAAGCTCCAGCCCGCCGCCGAGCGCCGTGCCCGTCGCCGCGCCCACGACCGGCTTGCCGCCGGTCTCGATGCGGCGAAACACCGTGTTCAGGCGCGCAACCCAGTCCAGCACCTGTTCGGGTCGGGCGTTCCTTGCGGCAAATCCCTCCATCACAGTCAGGTCCGCCCCGGCCACGAAGGCGGGCTTGCCCGAGGTGATGACGATGCCCGCCACCGCCGCATCGGCCAGCGCATCCGAGACCGCCGCATCCAGCGCCGCCATCGAGGCATCGTTCAGCACATTCATGGCGCGGTCGGCCATGTCGATGGTCAGCACGGCAATGGCGCCGCGTTTTCCGGTGGTGATGATCTGTCCGGCCATGCTCAGACCCTTTCGATGATGGTGGCAATGCCCATTCCGGCACCGATGCAAAGCGTGGCCAGCGCGGTTGTGCCGCCGGTGCGCTCCAGCTCGTCGAGCGCCGTGCCGAGGATGATCGCCCCTGTCGCGCCCAGCGGATGCCCCATGGCGATAGAGCCGCCGTTGGGGTTGATCCGGTCCTCGTCCACGCCAAGCAGATCGGCAAACAGCAGCGGCACGGCGGCGAAAGCCTCGTTGACTTCGTAAAGGTCGATATCGCCCGGCTGCATCCCGGCGCGGGCCAGCGCCTTGCGCGCGGCATCCGCGGGCGCGGTCAGCATGATCGTCGGCTCCGACCCGATCTCGGCAAAGGCGCGGATCCGCGCGCGGGGCTTCAGCCCGGCCGCTTTCCCGGCCTCGGCAGAGCCGAGCAGCATCGCCACGGCGCCATCGACGATGGCCGAGGAATTGCCCGCATGGTGGCGGTGGTCGATGGTCTCGACCTCGGGATAACGCTGCGCGGCGATCCGGTCAAAGCCGCCCTTGCGGCCCATATCGGCGAAGGACGGCTTCAGCGCGCCAAGGCTTTCCACCGTGGTGCCCGGTCGTACATTCTCGTCCCGCGCCAGCAGTGTGCCGCCCAGCATGTCATGGACCGGCGTGACCGAACGGTCGAACCGCCCCTCCTCCCACGCCCGATGCGCCAGCGCATGCGAGCGGGCGGCAAAGGCATCCAGCCTTTCACGCGAGAATCCCCATTTCGAGGCGATCAGATCCGCCGAAACCCCCTGCGGCACGAAATAGGTCGCGGCCGCCACGGACGGATCGCAGGTCCAGGCGCCGCCATCTGAAAAGATCGGCACGCGCGACATGGATTCGACACCGCCCGCCACCACAAGTTCCGCCCCGCCGGCTGCGATCTTGCCCGTGGCCGTGTTGACCGCCTCCAGCCCCGAACCGCAGAACCGGTTCAGCTGGACCCCGGCGACCGACTGGTCATAGCCCGCCGTCAGCGCCGCGACCCGCGGCAGAACCTGCCCCTGCTCGCCCACGGGGCTGACAATGCCCATGACCACATCGTCCACCCGCGTCGTATCAAGCGCCGATCGGTCGCGCAGCGCCGAGAGCACCGTTGCGGCCAGCGCGACGGGCGTCACCTCATGCAGGGCGCCGTCGGGCTTGCCGCGCCCGCGCGGCGTGCGGACATGATCGTAGATATAAACGTCAGCCATTCCTGATCTCCTGAAAATGTCACCCGGGGCACCGGGTTGGGGAGGGGATGCCCCGGGTGCCGCCCGTCCCGGCCTTACAGGCCCGAGGGCTGGAACTTGTCTGCATGGATCCGGCGCAGGTCGGCGCCCAGGGCCATCAGCCGCTCCTCGACCGCCTCGACCATCGGCAGCGACCCGCAGACAAAAGCGCTGGCCTGCGCGAAATCGACCCCCAGATCCGGGGTCAGCGCATCCGTCACCCACCCGCGCGCGCCGCTCCAGCCCGACCCTTCGGGCTCGTGCGACAGGATCGGGATCACCCTGACCCGTCCGCTTGCCTGCAACTCTGCAAGACGATCCATCACGAACAGATCCCTGGCCTGCCGCACACCGAAAACGATGGTGATGCGGTTGTCCGGCAGGCGGGCCAGCCGCTCTGCCGCGATGGACAGGATCGGCGCGATCCCGGTGCCGCCGGCAATGCAAAGCGCATCGCGCGGCGCATCGTCGAGACCCATCTGCCCGAAAGGCGCCTCGACCCAGATGCGCATGCCCGTCCGGTCCTGCCGCGCCAGCCAGCCGGAAAACCGCCCCCCGGGCAGGTGCCGGATCAGAAAGCTGATCTGCCGCGTGCCCTCGGGGCCGGACGGCGGGCCGGCAAAGGAAAACGACCGCCGCACGAAACTTCCCGCCAGCGCCAGCGCCGCATATTGCCCGGCCTCATAGATCAACGGCTGTTCCAGCGTGATGGTCAGATCGATCACCTCGCCCGACAGCATCCGCCAGCCGGTGATGGTGCCGGGGATCGACCGCGGCAGCAGCACCCGGTGATCCAGCAGGCCGACCTCGACCTCCAGATCGCCGCGCACCTTGGACTGGCACGCCAGCACATAGCCCGACTTCAGATCGCGGTTGGTCAGTGGCGATAGCGCGAAATCGACGAGCGGGCTGATCTTGCCGCAGGTCAGCTTCGTCTTGCAGCGCCCGCAGGTGCCGACCCGGCATGAATGCGGCCAGTTGATGCCCTTTTCCAATGCGCCCATCAGCAGCAGATCGTTGCGCTCCATGGCGAAAGTGGTTGTCTCGGCCCCGTTGCGCACGGTGATGCGGCAGCCGCTGGCGGTATCGTTCGGTTTGTCCAGCATCCCCCCCTCCTCACGGCACGGCGACGAAGCGGTCGCGGGCGAGCTCGGGCTCCGCATTGATCCGGCCCCAGCCGGCGCGCTCATTCTCGACCTCGGCCAGCTCGCGTTCCTGCGGCGTTGCATAGGTGCGGTCCCACTTGGCCAGACGCGGGCGGATCATCGCGAACCACAGCGGCGGCACCAGCGCCAGCAGCACACAGATCAGGAACGGCGGCTGCTTCGGCCCGCTGCGATCGGGCACCAGCGCATAGAACGGGCGATAGCTGTCCTCGTGGTGGCCGGCATGGTTGGTGATCTCGAGCGCCAGAACGCGGACGAAAGGCGTCAGGTGGTTCCAGGTGTGGCGCGGCTCAAAGCGGCCGGGCGTGCCGGTGACAAGACCGTAATGCTGGGTATAGTTGAAGATCTCCAGCAGCAGGCGCGGGCCGAGCAGGCAGATCGCGATCGACAGGAGCATCCCCTTCATCCCGCCGATGGCAAAAAGCAGGGCCGCGAAAACGATCAGGATGCCCACGCGCCAGACCCAGGCGTTGCGCGGATCGAACCAGACGCGCTCGCGCTTGGTCCACATCTGCCGCTCCAGATGATAGCTCTCGCGGAACTGGCCCCAGAATGTCAGTGCCAGATGGCGATAGAGGTTCTCGCCCCGCCGGGCATAGTCGGGGTCGTCGGGCGTGGCGGTATGGATGTGATGGGTCACGACATGCGTGATCTCGCGCCAGGGGTCGAAGATCATGACCATTCCGATGCGCCCCAGCCAGCGCTGGAACAGCTGCTCGCGGTGAAACATCTCGTGCAGCGCCGGGGCTGCAATGACGAACTGGGTGAACATCATGGTGACAAAGGCACCGATGCCCGCGCTGTTTGTGGTGAAATGCCCCTGCCCGATCAGCCAGGCATACAGAAAGATCTGGGTAAATCCGGCCAGCAGCGCCAGCGTTGCGGCCAGATCATAGATCCACGGGAACCGCTGATCGCGCACAGAATGATCGGGCGGCAGCATCGAATCGAGGATCAGGATCCCCACAAGAATGCCAAACCCAAGCCAGGTGTAATTGCCGCCCGCCCAGATGCCCCAGATCGAGGCCAGCATCACCGCAGGGTTCAGATAATACTTCGCATAGTCGAACATGGTGTCCTCCCTTTCTGGACCCCTGTCGCCAACCCTCCATCAGCGGCATGGTCCCGGCGTCCTGCGCCGTCCTCGGGGCCAGTGTGGCTCTTCACCATCCCCGCCACCCCATCCGAAAGGACGGGAAAGGCGGTAAAGCCGCGCCCGGTGCGTGGCCCGGCCCCTGCCGCAGTCCCCATACTTTGGAACGGTGTGCGCCCAGCCGCCCCGCCCCATCATGCCCGGGATGGAGAGGGAGGAGCTGCATCATGCAGGCACAGGCCGCCGTGCTGGAGGCCCCGAGCGGGCCCTGGACAATCGAGACGATTCAGCTGGAGCCGCCCGGCCCCGGTCAGGTCATGGTGCAGATCACCGCGGCGGGGATCTGTCACACCGATCTGATCTTTGCGTCGGGCGCCATGAACAGCCCCTTCCCCCTTGTGCTCGGGCATGAGGGCGCGGGCGTCATTCATTCCGTCGGGCCGGGGGTGAGCGACCTTGCGCCCGGCGACAAGGTTCTGCTGACGTTTGACAGCTGCGGCGCCTGCCCCTGCTGCGCGGCGGGCGAGCCGTCCTATTGCCACAGCTTCCTGCCCCTGAATTTTGCCGTCGCGGATGTGACCGGCAAGGTCACGGCCCGGCGGCAGAATGGCGCGGCGCTGTCCACACGGTTCTTCGGGCAGTCTTCCTTCGGCAGCCATGCCGTGGCGAACCGCCGCAATGTGCTGAAAATCGACGCCCGCGCCGATGAGACCATTCTCGCCCCCCTGGGCTGCGGCATACAGACCGGCGCCGGGGCTGTGCTGCGCTCACTCAAGGCGCGACCCGGCTCTGATATCGTGGTGATGGGCGGAGGCGCTGTCGGGCTTTCGGCCATCATGGCCGCGCGGATCGCCAATTGCCGCGAGATCATCCTGATCGAGCCGAACGCCGAACGCCGCAAGCTGGCGCAGGAACTGGGCGCGACGCGGGTGATCGACCCCATTGGCACCGATACGACTGCGGCTGTGCGGGCGATCTGCCCGGCGGGCGTGGCGAATGTGCTGGACACCTCGGGTAACATGGCAGCTATCGGTGCGGCCATCGGCATGCTGGCACCGCATGGCGCGTTGGGGCTGGTGGGTGTTCCCGGATCGCTTGATGCGGTGCTGCCGCTGCCGATCGTGCCGGTGATTTCGGCAGGGTTCCGCGTCATCGGCATCATCGAGGGCGACAGCGACCCCGCCAGTTTCCTGCCAGAGCTTCTGGCCCATCACGCCGCCGGGCGGCTGCCGGTCGGGAAACTGGTGCGCCACTACCCCTTTGACCAGATCGCCACCGCCATCGACGACGCCCACCACGGCCGCGTCATCAAGGCCGTGCTGACCTTCTGAACCACGCCAGAAACATAAGCGGCAGGGAGGAAACATGCTGCACCACCCCATGACCATCGCGGGCCGCGATGCCGATGCCACAGGCCGGATCGAGGTGACGGACCCCGCCACCGGCCAACCTTTCGCCACCGTTCCAGATGCGGGCGCGGCCGAGCTTGACGCGGCCATCGTCGCCGCCCGCGCCGCTTTCCCCGCCTGGGCCGCAACGCCCTGGAAGGACCGCAAGATGGCCGTCCTGCGCATCGGCGAGGAGATTGGCGCCCATGCGGAAGAGCTGGCCCGGTCCTTGACCCGCGAACAGGGCAAACCCCATGCGCAGGCGATGTTTGAAATCGGCGCTTCGGCGCAATGGTGCGGCGCGACGGCATCGCTCGATCTGCCGGTCGAGACCATCGAGGACACGCCCGACCATCTGGTTCAGGTCGAACGCGTGCCGATCGGCGTCGTCGGCGCGATCTCGCCCTGGAATTTCCCCGTGCTGCTTTCGATGTGGAAGATCATCCCGGCGATCCTGACCGGCAATACCATCGTGCTGAAACCCTCGCCCTTCACGCCCCTGACGGTGCTGCGCATCGGCAGGATTCTGCGCGACATCCTGCCGGCGGGCGTAGTCAACATCATCACCGGCGGCGATGCGCTGGGACCGCTGATGACGGCACATCCGGGGTTTGGCAAGATCAGCTTTACCGGGTCGACCGCCACCGGGCGCCGGGTGATGCAAAGTGCCGCCCCCACGCTGAAGCGCATCACGCTGGAACTGGGCGGGAACGATCCGGCGCTGATCTTCCCCGATGTCGATGTGGCGCAGGCAGCCGAGCAGGTGTTCTGGTCGGCGTTCACGAATTCGGGCCAGATCTGTGTCGCCACCAAGCGCGCTTATGTCCATGAGGCGATCTACGACGATTTCCTTACCGCGCTGAAGGCGATCGCGGCGCAGGTTCCGATGGGGCCGGGTTCGGATCAGGGATCCGTGCTCGGGCCGGTGCAGAACCGCCCGCAGTTCGACCGGCTGAAGGCACTGCTGGCGGAAACCCAGGCCGCAGGTGCAGCGGTTATCCAAGCCGGATCCGCGCCCGATCAGGGCTATTTCCTGCCCGTCACCCTCGTCGACAACCCGCCAGAAGACAGCCGTATCGTGCAGGAGGAACAGTTCGGCCCGATCCTGCCGCTGATCCGGTTTTCGTCGGAGGACGAGGTCGTCGCCCGCGCCAATGCCTCGGAATATGGGCTCGCCTGCACGATCTGGACGGCCGACGAAGAGCGCGCCCGCCGCATCGCGCGGCAGATCGAGGCGGGCAGCGTCTGGATCAACGAGGCGCTGGCCCTCTCCCCCTTTGCGGCCTTTGGCGGGCACAAGCAATCGGGCATCGGACAGGAGAACGGGCGCGGTGGACTGGCGGAGTTCACCAACCCGCGCACCATCACGCTGCGCCGCAAGCCCGTCGCCGCATAACAGGACCACCAGGGGAGGAGAAAGCATGAAAATCATCGCCATAGCATCCACAATCGCTGTCGCTGCGATCTCGACCGCCCATGCGGAAGAGCGGGGAAGCTGGTATATTCAGGCGGGTCCCGCAGGGATTTCCTTCAATGAAAGCACCTCGCTTTCAGTCGCGGGAACAGGGGTTCCGGGCGCAGGCAGCAAGGTCAGCAGCGAAGGCACGCTTGCCGTGGGCCTGGGCTATTTCATCACGCCCAACATTTCGGTGATCGGCCTCGGGGGCATCCCCCCCACCAGTGCGATCACCGGCTCCGGCAGCGTCACGGGCCTCAACCCGGGCAAGATCCAGTATGCGCCGTTCATCTTGGCCGCAAACTACCACTTCAATCAAACCGGCAAGTTCCAGCCTTTTGTCGGGGTTGGCGCAACCTACACGATGATACTGGATGAAAAGTCCGGCGACATCGAAAACCTCAAGGCCAAGAACGCTTTCGGCCCGGTTCTGCGTATCGGCTTTGACTACATGATAGATGATCATCAGGGGGTTTTCTTTTCTGCCCAGAAGCTTTTCGTCGATTCGACGGTGACAGGCACTGTTGCCCCCTATGTGCCCGGCCTTGGCGGCGCGCCGGTCAGCGCGAAAATCGACCTTGATCCGGTGATCATCCACGCCGGCTATACCTATCGGTTCTAAGCCGGAAAGCTGCCGGGTAGCGGTCTGCGCCGCCCGGTTTCTTCCATCCCACAAGGACTCTGCCATGCCACTGCCCGCCCTGTTTTCGGGCCTTCGCCTGCCGGTGATCGCGGCCCCGATGTTTCTGACCTCCGGCCCGGATCTGGTGGTCGAAACCTGCCGCGCCGGGATGGTCGGCACCTTTCCCGCGCTGAACCAGCGCAGCACGAATGGGCTCGTGGCCTGGCTTGACGAGATCGCCGGGCGGCTGGCGAACGCCCCCAATGCCGCGCCCTTTGGCGTGAACCTGATCGTCCACAACTCCAACCCCAGACTCCGGGCCGATCTGGATGCGGTCGTGCACCACAAGGTGCCGCTTGTGATCACCTCGCTGGGGGCGGTCCGCGATGTGGTCGATGCCGTCCATTCCTATGGCGGCCTGGTGTTCCACGACGTGATCAACCGTCGCCATGCAGAGAAGGCCGCCGAGGCCGGGGTGGATGGCATCATCGCCGTCTGCGCCGGGGCGGGCGGCCATGCCGGCACGCTCAACCCCTTTGCTTTGGTCGCCGAAATTCGTTCTGTCTTTGCCGGGACCATTGCGCTGTCGGGCTGCATCTCGACCGGGGCCGATGTCGCCGCCGCCCGCGCCATGGGGGCGGATATGGCCTATATGGGCACCCGCTTTCTGGTGACGAAGGAGTCGCTGGTCAGCGCCGCGCAGAAGGAAATGACCGCCGCCGCCCGCAGTGCGGATATTTTCTACACGCCCGCGGTATCGGGCGTGGCGGCCAATTTCCTGCGGCCCTCTATGCTGAAGGCGGGGCTTGATCCGACCAATCTCGTCGCACATGGCGCGCTTGACATGCAAAACGAGGCAAAGGCCTGGAAAACCGTCTGGTCCGCAGGCCAGGGCGTTGCCGCCTTTGACGACATTCCCGCCACGGCAGACCTGTGCGCGCGACTGGAGGCGGAATACAGGGGCGCGGTAGCAACCCTGCACCCTTGAGGCCCCCGTATCGGAAAACATATCTGCAAGGAAACCCGATGCTTCTGAACGAAGATCAGATCATGATCCGTGACACCGCCCGGCGCTTTGCCGCGGCGCGGCTGATCCCCAATTCCGGCCATTGGGACGAGACCGGCCATTTCCCGCGCGATGTGATCGACGAGATGGGCGCGCTTGGCTTTCTGGGGATGCTGGTGCCCGAGGAATGGGGCGGCACCCCGACCGGCATGGTGGCCTATGCCGCGGCTCTGGAAGAGATTGCGGCGGGGAACGGCGCGGTTTCAACCATCATGTCGGTCCATAACTCTGTGGGTTGCGCGCCCATCCTGCGCTTTGGGAATGATGCGCTGCGTGAGAAGTTCCTGCAGCCGATGGCGCGGGGCCAGGCTTTGGGGGCGTTCTGCCTGACAGAACCGCAGGCCGGGTCCGATGCTTCGGCGCTGCGCACCCGTGCCATTCGGACCGGGGATGGCTGGCGGCTTGACGGGGTGAAGCAGTTCATCACATCGGGCCGCAACGCCGATATTGCCATCGTCTTTGCGGTCACGGATCCGGGTGCGGGAAAGAAGGGGATCTCGGCGTTCATCGTGCCGACGGATACGCCGGGCTGGACCGTAATCTCGACAGAAAACAAGGCGGGTCAGCATCTGTCCGACACCGCACAGATTGCGCTGGAGGGCGTGGAAATCCCCGCTGAAAATCTTCTGGGCGACGAGGGACAGGGCTATGGCATCGCCCTGTCGAACCTTGAAGGCGGCCGGATCGGGATCGCCGCCCAATCCGTCGGGATGGCCCGCGCCGCGCTGGAAGCCGCCTTGGCCTATGCGCAGGAACGCCAAAGCATGGGCAAGCGGCTGATCGACCATCAGGCCGTGGCGTTTCGGCTGGCCGATATGGCAACCGGCGTCGAGGCGGGGCGACAGATGGTGCTGCACGCGGCCAGCTTGAAAGACGCGGGCCAGCCGGCGCTTCAGGCGGCGTCGATGGCAAAGCTATTCGCCTCTGAAATGGCGGAAAAGGTTGCATCGGCGGCGATCCAGACCTTTGGCGGGTATGGATACAGTCGCGAATGCCCGGTTGAAAGGATCTGGCGCGATGTGCGCGTCACCCAGATCTATGAAGGCACCAGCGACATCCAGCGCATCGTCATCGCCCGCTCCCTTGCAGCCTGAGGAGCATATCTCATGACCACCGATCCGATTGTGATTGTCGCCGCAAAGCGCACGCCTCTGGGCGGGCTGATGGGCGATCTTGCCGGCCTTTCCGCCAGCGATATGGGCGCAGCTGCGATAACGGCCGCCGTGACGGCTGCCGGGCTTGCACCCGAGGATCCCGATACCGTCCTGATGGGATGCGTCCTGGGGGCGGGGCAGGGACAGGCGCCCGCGCGTCAAGCCGCATTGAAGGCGGGGCTGTCGCTTGGCACTGTGTGCACCACGCTGAACAAGATGTGCGGCTCGGGGATGCAGGCGCTGATGCTGGCGCATGACCAGATCCTTGCCGGCTCGGCCAGTATCATCGTGGCCGGCGGAATGGAAAGCATGTCGAACGCGCCCTATCTGCTGGCAAAGGCACGGGGCGGTTTCCGCATGGGGCATGGAGAGATCAAGGATCACATGTTCCTCGACGGGCTGGAGGATGTCTATGACACGGGCCGCCTGATGGGCACTTTTGCCGAGGACTGCGCCGAGACCTACGGGTTCGGCCGCGAAGAGCAGGATGCCTTTGCGCTCGCCTCGCTGTCGCGCGCGCTGGCGGCCGAGGAAAAGGGCATCTCAGCCGCGGAAATCGTGCAGATCGAGGCCCGGTCCGGGCGCGAAAGCCGCCAGATCACCCGTGATCAGCAACCCTCCCAATCCCGCCCGGAAAAGATACCATCCCTGCGACCTGCCTTTCGGCAGGGTGGCACGGTGACTGCGGCGAACTCCTCCTCGATATCGGACGGGGCGGCGGCGCTTGTGGTGATGCGGCAGTCCGAGGCAGCGCGGCGCGGGCTGATCCCCATGGCCTATATCCGCAGCCACGCATCGGTCGCGCAAGAACCGGGACTGTTCCCGTCCGCACCCGTCCCCGCGATCCGCCGTCTGCTGGACCGCTGTGGCTGGGACATGGCCAGCGTCGATCTGTTCGAGGTGAACGAGGCCTTTGCCGTCGTGCCGATGGTGGCGATGCGCGAACTGAACATCCCGCATGAAAGGATCAACGTTCTGGGCGGGGCCTGCGCGCTTGGCCATCCGATCGGGGCCTCGGGCGCGCGGATCGTGGTGACACTGCTGAATGCGTTGCAAAAAAGGGGTGGCAGACGCGGTGTGGCCGCGATCTGCATCGGTGGCGGAGAGGCCACTGCCGTGGCCGTTGAACTGATCTGAGGGCGACATGACACTTGTTAAGACCGATTTTGACGCGACCACGGGCATCGGCCGTCTGACCCTGAATCGCCCCGAGGTTCTGAATGCCCTGGACGTGCCGACCGCCCGGGCCTTTCTGGCGGCGGTGCGGCAGCTGACCGCGACACCCGGATTGCGGGTGATCGTGCTGTCCGGCGCGGGCCGGGCCTTTGCCGCCGGGGGTGACGTGGCCGGTTTCACCGCGCAGGGGATCGGGGCTGCCGCCAGCGTGATCCATGATCTGCTGGATGCGCTGAACCCGGCTATTCTGGCGCTGCGGCAGGTGGCCGCCCCGGTGATCACGGCGGTTCACGGGACGGCTGCGGGCGCCGGCCTGTCACTGGCGATTTCGGGGGATCTGGTGGTCGCCGCGGAAAACGCGCGCTTCATGATCGCCTATGACCGGATCGGCGCCTCGCCGGACTGCGGACTGAGTTGGTTTCTGCCGCGGCGCATCGGTCGGGGGGCGGCATTCGAGATGATGCTGACCGGGCGCAGCCTGTCGGCAACCGAGGCGCTGGCCTTGCGGCTGGTGGACCGGACCGCAGCCGAAAGTGAGCTGGCGGCGATTGTCGAGGATCTCGCGCGGCGGGTGGCCGACGGTCCGACCCAGGCTTTCGGTCATTTCAAGACCCTGATGGACAGCGATCTCGATCTCTCGGCCCATTTGGAGGCCGAGCGGCGGGGGTTCACCTCCTGCACCCTTACACAGGATTTCGCCGAGGGCGTGGGCGCGTTTATTGCCAAACGCCAGGCCAGTTTTGCTGGACGATGACAGCGCCACAATGGCCTGAATAGTCTCATGTTTCGTGGACACACTCTTTGCTCAGTTTGAGGCAAGGGGGCCATGGTGCCGAAGCTGTTGGCTCATTTCGCTTGCGCCGAGGAGCAGCAATTTGGATCGGCTGAGTGCTTCCGCGACAAGGGGCTCATGACGAAATGGATCGACGGGAACAGGTGAAGACACGGTCGACGAAGCGCCGTCTCAATCAATGTCCGGAAGTCTATAGATCCGGCATTGCCCTGTGGCATCCACCTCAATCACCCGATTGACCATATGATCGGCCGGGATTTCATCGGCGCGAGCCGCCTCGCTCTCCAGAAACGCGATGGCCGCCTCAAGAAGCTGCAAGCAACGATGCCGCGATACACAGGGCAAAATCAGAAGGCCCGAGTGCAGTTCTTCTCGCCCGACCAGGCCGCGGAAGTCACGGGCATTCTCGGTAACGATGATCTGGTCTTCAGCAATTGCATTGCGCAGAACCACATGGTCCGGATTGCCGCGCCGCCACCTGCGGCGAGATGCATTCGTCGATGAAGAACTGCATCCCTCAGTGCCGGATGGCGGCGTCCGGCACCCATGGCCGCCCGGACGGGCGCCCACGCAGCGGGTGGGTCCTGGCATAGGTTGCCGCAGCCAGAAAAGCGGCTTCCGGAACGTCGGGGTAATCCTCGACCAGGTCTGCGACCGTATCGCCTCCTTCGAGACGCCCAAGGACTGAATAGACTGTCAGACGGGTGCCACGGATGACCGGCGTTCCGCCCAGGATATCATCGTCGGCGATGAGGTACGCATCGCGGGCCGCGCGGTAGGCGTAAGCGAAACGTGTGCGCGTGCCAGCCATGCCCTCCAGGTCGAGGGTGATGGTCTCGTTGAGGCGTACTTCGGCGAGCCGTGCCTCGACAGCAAGACGGCTGCGACTGACCATCGCCCAGATGCGCCGCTTGCGCGCGACGGGAAGATCCCGGAGCCACTCGTCATTGATGGCCGACAGAAATGGAACCGCAGCCAGCGGCAAGCGGCGGGTCAACCGGCGGGTCAGAACATCGGTCACCTTCTCGGCCTGCAAGATTCCGGACTCCACCGACTTCTCGATGAGCTTGGTCGACACCCCCGCAAGATAGGCCGCTTCGTTGATGGTCAGTTCTGCCGGCATAATGTTTCCCCAATCAGGGAAGATATATAGATCCGTTCTCGGCCAGAAGCAAGGTTCTGGCCCGGATCGCATGGAGGGCACGGCTTGGTCGCAACTCTCACCCGAACCGCCGCCCAGCTTCGGTGGTCGCGCGCGCACTCTTGCCCGTCCGGTTCGGGAAGCCGGGCTACTTCCCGTTGAAGGGATGGATTGGACTCCCGGGCAGTAGCACTATCCTCAAGAGGCCTCCATTCCACCAAAGCAACCACGATACTTCCACACCGACAGCTTCAGCGGGGGGATCCGGCTTCTTACTGGACAAGAGCGGCGATCCTCATGGTGAAACAGGAGCATCTAATTTCGTGCCGGTTGGAGAATAAAACCCTCTCCTCGCCAAGGCTGACGATCCGCACATTTCACCCAGGCGCAGACGATCAATTTTTATGTATGTTAAACAACATATTAGAATGAATACCCGATCAGGGTGGCCCATGCGCACAAAATTACGACCCATTGACTCGTCATATACCTCGCGGGGCAATATGCGGCGAATGCTGGTCACTGGAACCAGTCCGCAAAGGAAAGACCATGTTCAAGATCACTCGCCGCGCCTTTGGTTTTGGCGCCCTCGCCCTGTCGCTGGCTTCGGGGCTTCCCGCGATGTCCGAACAGGTCAAGACCCTCAAGATCGGCTATCAAAAGACCAACCTTCCCGTCATTGCGAAACAGCAGGGTGTGGTCGAGGCTGCGCTGAAAGATCAGGGCGTCGGGGTCGAGTGGGTGGAGTTTGCCGCCGGCCCGCCGCTGGTCGAGGCGCTGAACGTGGGCGCGGTGCATGTGGGCTGGACGGGCGATGCGCCGCCGATCTTCGGACAGGCGGCGGGGGCGAATATCGTCTATGTCGCGGCCTTGCCCGCCAACGGTCAGGGCGAGGCGATCATCGCCAAGGCAGACAGCGGCATCAAGACCGTGGCCGACCTGAAGGGCAAGAAGGTCGCGGTCGGCAAGGGCACCAGCGCCCACAACCTGCTGGTCGCGGCGCTGGAGGCGAACGGGCTGCAATTCTCGGATATCGAGCCGGTGTATCTTTCGCCCGCCGATGCGGGGGCTGCCTTTGCTTCGGACAGCGTTTCCGCCTGGTCGATCTGGGACCCCTTCCTTGCCGTCGCCGAAGTGCAGCACAAGCCGAACGTGCTGGTCCGCGCGCCGGAGGTGATCAATGTGAACACCTATTTCCTTGCGAATGGCGATTTCGCCAAGGACAACGCGCCGGTGATCGCGGCGACGCTGGGCGCCTTGTCCAAGGCGGCGGCCTGGGCCGATGCCAACCGCGACAAGGTGGCCGAGGCGCTGCACGAGGTGACGGGAGTTCCGCTTGAGGCACAAAAGCTTGCGGCCGACCGTGCGCAGTTCGGGATCTTCGAGCTGACGCCCGAGATCATCGCGGGTCAGCAGGCGACCGCCGACCGGTTCTTCCGGCTTGGCCTGATCCCGAAAGAGATCAAGATCGCCGACGCGGTCTGGACCGCACCGCAGGGGTAAGAGCATGAGCGTCGTGTCCAGCGAAAACATGCGGGATAGGAACGGGGGCGCGCGTTTTGCGCCCCTGCGCCTTTTGCCGGGCCGGGCGGCACTGGGATGGGTGCTGCCGGTCGTGGTCGTGCTGCTGTGGGAGGCGCTGTCGCGCGCCGGGCTGATCCGGGCGAATGTGTTGCCCGCGCCCTCTGCCGTGCTGGCGGCGGGGTGGAAGCTGGCACTGTCGGGCCAGTTGGCCGACAATATCGCGGTCAGCGCCTGGCGGGCCGGGCTGGGCTTTCTGATCGGCGGGTCGATCGGCTTTGCCCTCGGGCTTGCCAACGGGCTGTCGGCGCTGTCGCGCGACATTACCGATACCACCTTGCAGATGATCCGCAACATCCCGCATCTGGCGCTGATCCCGCTGGTGATCCTGTGGTTCGGCATCGGCGAAGAGGCAAAGCTGTTCCTCGTGGCGCTTGGCGTCTTCTTTCCGATCTACGTCAACACCCTGCTGGGCATTCAGGGGATCGACCCGCAACTGGTGGAAATGGGGCGCATCTACGGGATGCGGCCCTGGGATCTGTTCCGCAAGGTGATCCTGCCGGGCGCCCTGCCCTCGATCTTTGCGGGCCTGCGCTACGCGCTTGGCATCATGTGGCTGACGCTGATCGTGGCGGAAACCATTTCGGCGCAGTCGGGCCTTGGCTACATGGCGATGCAGGCGCGCGAGTTCCTGCAGATCGACGTGGTGGTGCTGTCGATCCTGATCTACGCGCTGCTGGGCAAGCTGGCCGACAGCGCCGCACGGCTGCTGGAGCGGGCAACGCTGCAATGGCATCCCGCGTTCCAGAGAAAGAACAAGTGATGGCCTTCGATACACCTGCCACCAGCGCCTTTGCCCTTCAGGCCGTCCAACGCCGTTTTGGCGACAAGCATGTGTTGCGCGGAATCAACCTGGACGTGCCGCAGGGCCAGTTCGTCGCGATCATCGGCAAGTCCGGTTGCGGCAAATCCACCCTGCTGCGGCTTCTGGCCGGGCTTGATCGGCCCGATGGTGGCCGGATCGACCGCAGCCCCGTCGCCACCGGCCCCGCCGGCACCCGCATCATGTTTCAGGAACCCCGGCTGCTGCCATGGGAAAGGGTGGCCGGAAACGTGGCGGTCGGCCTGACCGGCATCGCATCGGGCCGGGATGCAGAGGTGCGGACCCAGGCGATCCTGGCCGAAGTCGGCCTTGGTGATCGGGGCGGCGAATGGCCTTCCGTCCTGTCGGGAGGGCAGAAACAGCGCGTGGCGCTGGCCCGCGCGCTGGTGGGCGCGCCTTCGGTGCTGGCACTCGACGAACCGCTTGGCGCGCTGGACGCGCTGACCCGGATCGAGATGCAGCAGCTTCTGGAACGGATCTGGCGGCAGAAGGGATTCACCGCCGTCCTCGTGACCCATGACGTGGCCGAAGCGGTCATCCTCGCCGACCGCGTGATCGTGCTGGAGGAGGGGGGCATCGCCCTGGATGTGACCATCGACCTGCCCCGCCCCCGCCATCACGGTAGCCCGACAGTGGCGGCATACGAACAGCAGATCCTCGACCGGCTGTTCGGCGCAGGCGGGGCCTGAACCTGCCGGCGACAGGGCGGGGTCCGGGGTTTTCGCCCCGCCCGTCGCATGGGCGATTCCCATGCGATGACCCGATCCCCGCGGAGGGAAGGTTCTTCCCTTCGGACTTTGCGCACCAGCATCGCATTCTCTGAACGCACCGGTTTTTGGAATGGCGGTTGTCGGCGGCGAGAGCCTATAAATCACGACAACAACAGTCGAGTTGCGGGCCAGCGTCCGCAACCAGCAGGAGAAAGAGATGTCCCGCCGCGCCCCTCGCCCCGGAACCGTTTCCGCGGCCCTCGCCACCCTGGTCCTTGCCGCATCGGCAGCCACGGCCGAGGCACCCAAGGAAATCACCGTCGCCTATTTCCTGGAATGGCCCATGCCGTTCGAGTTCGAGAAAGTCGAAGGCACCTTTGACAAGGAACTGGGCGTCAAGGTGAACTGGCGCAGCTTTGACACCGGGGTCGCGATGTCGGCGGCCATCGCCTCGGGCGATGTGCAGATCGCGGTCAGCCAGGGCGTCGCGCCTTTTGTCACCGCCGTTTCGGCCGGGCAGGACCTGAAGGTGATCGACGTGGCGGTCGGCTATTCCGACAACGACAACTGTGTGGTGCGCAGCGATCTTCAGATCACCAAGGACAACGCCAAGGAGTTGAACGGAACCAAGGTCGGCGTTCCCATCGGCACGGCGGCGCATTACGGATTTCTGAAGCAGGTCGAACATTTCGGCATCGACCTGAAATCGTTGCAGGTCGTGGATCTGGCCCCGCCCGAGGGCGCTGCCGCCTTTGCGCAGGGCCAGCTGGACTGGGTCTGCGGCTGGGGCGGATCGCTGCAACGGAACCTTGAACACGGCAACACCTTGCTGACCGGCGCCGAGAAAGAGGCCATCGGGATCAAGATCTTCGACGTGATCTCGACCTCCGGCACATTTGCCGCTGAACAGCCGGAACTGCTGGCCAAATTCCTCAAGGTGGTGAACGCGTCCAACGCGGCCTATCCGGCCGAGGCCGACAGGCGCCTGCCGGTCATCGCCAAGGATGCGGGCCTGTCCGAACAGGCCGCGGCGGACAACCTGAAAACCTTCACCTTCCTGCCGGTGGAAACCAAGTTGGGCGCCGACTGGCTGGGCGGCGGAGTGCAGTCCTATCTGAAAGAGGTGGCGGATTTCTTTGTCGCGCAAGGCAATATCCCGTCGGCCCTGCCGTCCTATGACACGGCGGTCGACGCCTCGATCCTGAAGGCTGCGTCGGGTCTTTGATCCGCGCCGCCTGACAGTTGGTCCGGGCGCGGAGCCTCCCCCCGCAGCCCGGACCGACCCATTTCCAGGGAGCCGCAAGATGGCGCTTGAACTGACCGATGTCGAAATGCGTTTCGCCCAGGAGCGGGGGGCAGAGGTTCAGGCATTGGCCCCGCTGTCGCTGACCATTCCCGACGGGCAGCTGGTGGCGATCCTTGGGCCGTCGGGATGCGGCAAGACCACGCTTCTATCGATCCTTGCGGGGTTTCTGAAACCCAGCGGGGGCAAGGTCACGCTGAACGGCAAACCCGTGGACGGACCCGGCGCCGACCGGGGGGTGGTGTTCCAGCAGGGCGCGCTGTTCGAATGGATGAACGTGCGGCGCAACGTGGGCTTTGGCCCGCGGATGAAGGGCCTGCCCCGCGTCCATGTCGAGGGGATCGTGAACCCGCTGCTGGATGCCGTGGGCCTGCGCGATTTCGCGGAAAAGGCCGTCTATCAGCTTTCGGGCGGGATGCAGCAGCGGGTGGCGCTGGCCCGGTGCCTGGCCAATGACCCGGCGCTGATCCTGATGGACGAACCGCTTGGCGCGCTGGATGCGCTGACCCGCGAAAAGATGCAGAGCCTGGTGCTGCGTCTGTGGGCCGAGACGGGCAAGACCATCATCCTGATCACCCATTCGGTCGAGGAGGCGCTGCTTCTGGGCGAGCGTGTCATCGTCATGGCCCCCCGCCCCGGCCGCATCGCGCGCGACCTGTCCTTTCCCTTTGCCGGGCGCGGCGTGACGCAGGACCTGCGCGAGGTGAAACGCAGCCCCGGTTTCGCCGAGGCGCGCGACGACATCCTGTCGCTGATCTGGGACATGGAGGAAGAGATCATGGGCCAGACCGCGGCGCGCGAGGCGGCGGAATGATCGTTCTGGGGTTTTATATCGCCGCATTCGTCGCCGCATGGCTGGCCTTTGGGCGCGGGCGGGGCGGCGCTTTTGGCGACGCGGCATCGGTCAGGCCGAACCGCCTCGCCTCGGTGATTTCGGTGCTGGTGCTGTTCGCGGTCTGGGCGGCATTCACCGGATCAAGGCTGTTCCCGCTGCATGTGCCGGGGCCGTTTCTGGGCGAAACGCAGTTCGCCTATACCACCCAGGCGCCGGATGGCACGCGGCAGGACGGGGTGGCGCGGGTGATCGTTCACAAGCTGGATCAACCGCCCCCCGCGACCCCAGACGCAACCGCCGTTCCGGCCTGGCGCAGCGGGTTACTGAAACTGCCCACGGGCGACAAGGTGGTTGCCGTCGATGGGCAGCCCATTGCCACCGGCGACCGGGTGGCCGTCGCCAATGGCAGCGTGACGCTGACGCCCAAAGGCACGCTGAACTTCACCCCCTATGCGGGCTGGCAGATGGAGCCGATCTGGCTGCCCCCGCCGGAATCCGTCTGGGCGCGGTTTATCGACATCGCGCGGAACGGCTATCAGAACACGCCGCTGTGGGAACATCTGGGCTTTTCGCTGTTCCGGGTGCTGACCGGATTCGCGGCGGGCGCGGTGGTCGGCATTCCGCTGGGCTATGCCATGGGGCTGTCGCCCTGGGCGCGCGGCTGGTTCGACCCTATCGTCGAATTCATGCGCCCCGTGCCGCCGCTGGCCTTGATCCCGCTGATCATCATCTGGTTCGGCATCTGGGAACGCGGCAAGATCGTGCTGCTGTTTCTGGCCGCGCTGTGGATCATGACCATCGCCGCCCGCGCAGGGGTGGAAAGCGTGCGCCTGTCCAAGGTGCAGGCGGCGTGGAGCCTTGGGGCATCCCGCTGGCAGGTGCTGAGCCGGGTGATCGTTCCGAACTCGCTGCCCGACATATTCACCGGCGCGCGGGTCGCCATGGGGGTGTGCTGGGGCACCGTGGTCGCGGCGGAACTGGTCGCGGCGCAAAAGGGCGCGGGAATGATGATCATCGCCGCCTCGAAATTCCAGCAGACCGATGTGGTTCTGGTCGGCATCATCCTGATCGGCGTGGTGGGCTATTCCATCGACATCCTGATGCGCCGGGCCGAGGCGCGGCTGGTCCCATGGAAGGGCCGGGCATGATGGCCCTGCCCCGCCCTGCCCGCCGCAAAGGGTCGCCCGTGGCCCTTTGCTCCCCGCGTCCGCACCAGAACCAGAACGCCGTCGCCCGCCATGGGCTGAACCGCACAAATCCCCCCGGCAAGGAGCGATCTGATGGCTGAACCCGTGGGCAAACACATCCTCGTCAACGCGTTCAACATGAATTGCGTGGGCCATATCAACCATGGGCAATGGACCCATCCGCGCGACCGGTCGCAGGACTACACCAAGCTGTCCTACTGGACCGATCTGGCAAAGGTGCTGGAACGCGGCCTGTTCGACGGGATCTTTCTGGCCGACATCCTGGGGACCTATGACATCTACGGGGGCGGGGTGGACGTTGCCTTGCGCGAGTCGGTGCAACTGCCGGTGAACGACCCGATCCTGCTGATCTCGGCCATGGCGGCGGTGACAAAGGGCCTTGGCTTCGGCGTGACCGTCAATGTGAACCAGGAGGCGCCCTATACCTTCGCCCGCCGGCTTTCGACGCTGGACCACCTGACCGAAGGCCGCATCGGCTGGAACATCGTGACCGGTTATCTGGACAGCGCCGCCCGCGCCGTCGGGCGCGACGGGCAGACCGGGCACGACCTGCGCTATGATCAGGCCGACGAATACCTCGACGTGCTTTACAAGCTGTGGGAGGGGTCGTGGGACGACGATGCCGTGATCCGCGACCCGGCGCGGCGGCTCTATGCCGACCCCGCCAAGGTGCGCAAGGTCGTCCACCACGGCCAGTTCTACGATGTCGAGGGGTATCACCTGTCCGAACCCTCGCCCCAGCGGACGCCGGTGCTGTTTCAGGCGGGCACATCGGGGCGCGGGCAAAGGTTCGCGGCGCGCCATGCCGAATGCGTGTTCATCGGCGCGCAGAACCCCGCCGCCGCGCGGGCGACCAGCCGCGCCCTGCGCGCGGCGGCCGTCGCTGCGGGGCGACGGGCCGATGACATCCGCATCTTTGTCGGCCTGTCGGTCGTGACCGACCGCAGCGCGGCGGGGGCTGCAGAAAAGCTGGCCGAATACCGCGCCGCCGCCAGCCCCGAGGCGGGTCTGGTGCATTTCGCCGCCTCGACCGGGATCGACTTTGCCCGGTTCGGGCTGGACGATCCCATCCCCTATGGCCCGACCAATTCGATCCAGTCGGCGACGAAGCTGGCCGAAACGAACCGCTGGACCAAGCGCGACCTGCTGGCGCAACTGGCCATCGGCGGGCGCTATCCGGTGGTGTCCGGCAACCCTGCCGCAGTGGCAGACCAGCTGGAAACCTGGGTGCGCGAGGGCGAGATCGACGGCTTCAACCTAACCCGCATCGTCACGCCGGAAAGCTATGCAGATTTCGCCGACCTGATCGTGCCCGAGCTGCAATCGCGCGGCAGCTACAAGACCGGATATGCCCCCGGCACCTTGCGCAGCCGCCTGTTCGGGGCGGGCGACCGCCTGCCCGACCGCCATGCCGCCGGGGAATTTCGCCCCGCCCACCCCCAGTTTGAAGGAGCAGCCGAATGACCCCCCCCGAAATCTTCTGGTTCCTGCCCACCTCGGGCGATACCCGCTATCTGGGCCGGTCGGATTTCGGCCGCGCGCCGACCAACGCCTATATGCGCGAGATTGCCGTGACTTCGGAACGGCTGGGCTATGACGGGCTGCTGATCCCCACAGGGTCCAGCTGCCAGGACCCATGGGTCACGGCGGCCAGCCTGATCGGCGCGACCAGCCGGATCAAGCTGCTGGTGGCGCTGCGCACCTCGATCATGGGGCCGACCACATCGGCCCGGCAGTCGGCGACGCTGGACCAGGCGCTGGACGGGCGGCTGTTGCTGAACGTCGTGCCGGGGGGCGATGCCTCGGAGTTGGCCGCCGACGGCGTGTTCTTCAGCCATGACGAACGGTATGAGAATGCCGACGAATTCCTGACCGTCTGGCGCAAGCTGCTGGAAACCGGCGAGCCGTTGGATTTCGAGGGCAAGCATGTCCGCGTGAAACAGGCGCGGAATTACTATACCCCGGTGCAGAAACCCTATCCGCCGCTCTACTTCGGCGGGTCGTCGCCTGCGGCGCATGAACTGGCCGCGAAACATGTCGATGCCTATCTGACCTGGGGCGAGCCGCCCGCGGCGGTGGCCGAAAAGATCGCCGATGTGACGGCGCGCGCCGCGAAATACGGCCGCAAGCCGCGGTTCGGCGTGCGCCTGCACGTCATCGCGCGCGAGACCGAGGAAGAGGCATGGGCCGAGGCCGACCGCCTGATCTCGAAACTGACGGATGACGAGATCGCCGCCTCGCAGGCGAACTTTGCGAAAATGGATTCCGTGGGTCAGTCGCGGATGGCGGCGCTGCACGGCGGGCGGCGCGACCGGCTGGTGGTGGGGCCGAACCTCTGGGCCGGGGTGGGTCTGGTGCGGGGCGGCGCGGGCACCGCGCTGGTCGGCAACCCCGAACAGATCGCCGAGCGGCTGGCCGAATATCAGGCGCTTGGCGTCGATACCTTTGTCCTGTCCGGCTATCCGCATCTGGAGGAATCCATCCGCTTTGCCGAACTCGTGTTCCCCCTGCTGGGCAAGGCGCCGGTGACGCTGCGCGACACCAGCCAGACTGGCGGTGCCTTTGACATCCGCGTGACCCGCCGCACCTCTGCCAGCTGAGAAAACCCCATGAAGATCATCGACATGCGTTGCCGCCCGGCCTATCTGCACGACTTTTTCGGGCGCACGCCGGACACGCCCGATTATGACGTGGTGAAATGGCTGAACACCCGCGTGGGCACCAAGGGCGATGTGGAACATTTCCGCCGGTCCGCCACGCCGCAGGGGTTTCTGGACGAAATCCGGGACGCGGGGCTGACCAGGGCCGTCGTCGTCGGCCGCCACACGCCGTCCCAGCACCTGCCGAACGACATGATCCACGAGATCGTCAGCGCCTCGCCCCTGCTGGAAGGGATCGGGTCGGTCGATCCCGCGTTGCAGGGCCGCCAGACCGCGCTGGACGAGGCCGAGCGCGCGATCCGCACCCTGGGCCTGCGGGGCATCGACATCGAGCCGGGGTTCGGCAACCCGGCCCGGCATCCCGATGATCCGGTCTATTTCCCGCTGTATGAACTGCTGTCGGCGCTGAACGTGCCGGTGTTCCTGATGTCGGGGCCGACCACGCCGGATCATCGCTTCAACGATCCCGCGCCGCTGGCGAATGTGGCGCGGAACTTTCCCCGGCTGAAGATCGCCGTCTACCACGGCTATTGGCCCCGCGTGCAAGAGATCGTCGGCGTTGCCTTCCGGTGGGAGAATGTGCACATCATCCCCGACATGTATCTGTTCCAGCCCGGAACCCGTTCCTATGTCGATGCGGTGAACGGGTTCCTGTCGGACCAGTTCCTGTTCGGATCGTCCTATCCATTCCGGCCGATCCGCCAGACGATCGAGGATTTCCAGCGTGTCGGGTTCCGCGACAATGTGCTGGAAAAGCTGTTCCACGACAATGCCGCGCGGCTGTTGAACCTGACCGACACCGGAACCCCGGCATGAGGTGCCCTTTCCCCGGCCGCCCGCCCCGCAACGCCCGAACCCCACGGATCGCCCGTTGCGCCGGAGAGGCAGCGGAATGAACGCGCCCCCCCCCGCGCCGCCGACCGTCGCCATCATCGGCGGCGGGTTTTCCGGGGCCACAGTGGCCTTTCACCTGGCGTGGCAGACCGGCGCGGACGAGGCGTCGATCGTCGTGATCGAACCGCGCGCCGATCTGGGGCGGGGGCTGGCCTATTCGACCCCCGACCCTGCGCACCGGCTGAATGTGCCCGACCACAAGATGACGCTGCGGACAGACGAGCCACAGCATTTCCGACGCTGGCTCGCCTCGCCTTCGGGGCCGCTGCTGCCCGCCGGGTCAGCCACGCAGGGGGGCGAGATCTTTGCCCCCCGCGCCGTCTTCGGCGATTATGTGAAGGCGCAACTGGCGCCCCTGCTCGCCTCGGGCGCGGTGCGGCATCTGCAAACCCGCGCCACCGCCGTGCGCCGCATCCCGGGCGGCTTTGGCATCACGCTTGGCGACGGGTCGGTGCTGACGGCGCAGCTGCTGGTCCTTGCCGTATCGCATCCGCCCCCGACCCTGCCGCGCGAGCTGGCGGGGATGAGCGCAGATGCCGCGCTGATCCCCGACGCCTATGTGCCAGGCGCGCTGGAGGCCATCGAGCCACAGGAAAGCGTTCTGGTGATCGGCAGCGGGCTGACCGGGGCCGACATCGTGGCCACCTTGCAGGCGCGCGGGCATCGCGGGCCGGTCCACATGCTGTCGCGCCATGGCCGCCGGTCGCAGCCCCACGGCCCGGCGCAGGCGGAGACGGCCGAGGATTTCTCCACCGCGCCCGAGGTGACGGCGCGCGCCTTGTTGCGGCGCATCCGCCGCGCGCTGCACCGGGATGCGGGCGAGGGGCTGACCTGGCACGCCGCGTTCGACCGGCTGCGGGCACAAGGCCCGGTGATCTGGCGCGCGCTGCCTCTGGCCGAACAGCGGCGGCTGGTGCGCCATCTGCGCGGGCTGTGGGACGTCCACCGCTTTCGCATCGCGCCGCAGACCCATGCCGCAGTCGAGGCGATGGTCGCGGCCGGCCGCCTGCATCCGCAGGCAGGCAGGATCGTCGCCACCCGGCGCGAAGGATCGCGGATCGCCGTCGAGATCCGCCCCCGCCATTATTCGCAAGCGCCGGTGACCCTGACGGTCGACCGCATCGTTCTGGCGACCGGACCGGGGCATTCGGGGGTGACGGAAACCCACCCGCTGTTGTCGGCCATGGCGCGCGAAGGGCTGGTCGCGGCCGACCCGCTGCGGCTGGGTCTGGCCACCGCGTCCGACGGCCGGGCGATCAACGCCGAAGGCGCGGCGCAATCCGACCTGCTGGTGGCAGGGCCGCTGGCCCGCGCGGCCGTGGGCGAGCTGATGGGTCTGCCCGAAGTCACCGCATGGGCCGAAGGCATCGCCGGAATCGCCGCCGCCTGGCTTTACCGCGCGGCCCGGCAGTCCAGATGAAAGGGGCGCGGGAACGCCCCTTTCCGTTTCATCGTGCGCGCAGGCGACGGACAGCGGTATCCCCGGCGAACTGAACCGCGCAGACCAGAACGATCAGGATGGCGATCACCGCCAGCATCACGGTCGTGTCGAACCGCTGATAGCCATAGCGGATCGCCACGTCGCCCAGCCCCCCGGCCCCGACCGCCCCCGCCATGGCCGAGGCCCCGATCATCGTGACAACGGTGATGGTGAACCCGCCAACGATGCCGGGCAGCGCCTCGGGTAACAGCACATGACGGATGATGTGCCAGCGGCGGCACCCGATGGATTGCGCCGCCTCGATTAAACCGGGGTCGATCTCGCGCAGCGAAACCTCGGCGATGCGGGCGAAGAAGGGCGTGGCCGACACAGACAGCGGCACGATGGCCGCCCAGACCCCGATCGTCGTGCCCGCCACCAGCCGGGTAAAGGGGATCAGTGCGACCAGCAGCACGATGAAGGGAACCGCGCGAAAGCCGTTCACCAGCGTGCCGACGATCCGGTTCAAACGCGGCGCCGCAAAGATCCCGCCGGGGCCAGAGGTCACAAGGAACACCGCCAGAGGAATCCCCGCCAGCACCGCGATGCCGGCAGAAACCGAAACCATCAGCGCCGTGTCGAACAAGGCCTGCCAAAGGCGATCAATCATCTGCGGCGACATATCCCAGCACCCTGTTTGTGTCGGCCACCGCCGACAGGTTTTCAATCTTTACCCCCGGCCCCGCAGCCACAAGCAGACGGCCGACGCCATGCCCCTGAATCCGCTCGACGCCCGCCGACAGCAACCGCAGCGGACCGCCCGCCACCGCGGCCAGGCGCGACAGGTCGGGGGCGTCCTTGCCCGCGAAGGCCAGTTCCACCACCGCCTCGTCGCGCGGGCTGTTCCGCGCAGGCGTCAGCCGGTCGGCAATGTCGTCGGGCAATGCCTGTTGCAGCGGCTGCAACAGCGCCTGCGTGGCCGGATGGCGGGGCGTCCCGAACACCTGCCAGACCGGACCTTCCTCGGCGATGCGGCCGCTTTCCAGCACCAGCACACGGTTGCAGATCTCGCGGATCACGCTCATCTCATGCGTGATCAGGATGATGGTCAGACCCAGCCGCCGGTTGATGTCGCGCAACAGGTTCAGGATCGACAGCGTGGTTTCCGGGTCCAGCGCCGAGGTCGCCTCGTCACAGAGCAGGATTTCCGGCCGGCTGACCAGCGCGCGCGCTATGCCGACGCGCTGTTTCTGTCCGCCCGACAGGCGGCTGGGGTAGGTATCGCCCTTTCCCGCCAGCCCGACCAGTTGCAGCGCCTGATCCACGCGGGTGTCGATCTCGGCGCGCGGAACGCCCGCCACGACCAGAGGCAGCGCCACGTTCTGCCGCACCGTCTTGGCCGACAAAAGGTTGAAGTGCTGGAAGATCATCCCGATCCGCCGGCGAAGCGCCACAAGGCCGGCCTCGTCCAGCGCCGATATGTCCTCGCCGTCGACCAGAACGCGCCCCTCGGTCGGGACCTCCAGCCGGTTGATTGTGCGCAGAAGACTGGACTTGCCCGCGCCCGACCGGCCGATGATCCCGAAGATCTCGCCCGCGCGGATGTCGAGGTCTATGTCCTGAAGCGCCCGAACCTCGCCCGCGGACGAGGCATAGGTCTTGCCCAGCCCCTCAAACCGCACGGTGCCTGCGACCCTGTGAGCAGCAGCGGCCGGGCTGGTTTCCACCACCCCGGCCAGCAGGCCCCGTGCTTGTGCATAGGCCGTCGCCTGCGTCATCAGCTTGCCGTCCAGGCCAGGACATAGAGCTTGTCGCTGCCGCCAAAGCCCTTGCTGATCTGGTCTTTCACCGCCTGCGAATGCTGGAAGATGTCGATGAATTGCGCGATGCGCGGATCATCCTTGTTGTCCTCGCGCGAGACGAAGGCGACGGCGAACTGCTTGTCCTCGATGCCGGAATAGATCAGCCCCGAGGCCGGATCGAAGGTGCCCGCCGCGACGATGAAGTGCGGATAGCCCTGCGCCAGATCGACATCGCCCGCGACGCGCGCCAGTTGCGGCCCCTCGACCTCGTTGAACTTCAGGTGTTTGGGGTTTTCGGTGATGTCGTCCAGCGTGCCCAGATAGCCCACATCGTCCTTGAGCTTGATCAGACCGGCCTTTTGCAGCAGCAGCAGCCCGCGGCCCTGGTTTACCGGATCGTTGGCAATGGCCACGGTGCCGCCATCGGGGATCTCGTCAAAGCTTTTGTGCTTCAGCGAGTAAAGGCCGAGGTTCGCAAGAATCCCCGGTGCAACCAGGGCGAACTTGTATCCCGCCTGTTTCGAGGCATTGTCGAGAAACGGCTTGTGCTGGAAAAAGTTCAGGTCGATGTCCCCCGCCGCCAGTGCGACATTCGGCGTGGTCCAGTCGCTGAACTCGATCACCTCGACATCCAGGCCCTTGGTCTTTGCCTCGGTGGCGGCGACGGCGACGGAATCGCCATAGGCGCCCGGCACCACACCGATCTTCAGCGGGTCCGCCCATGCGGCCAGCGCGTTCAGCGAAAGCGTGGCGGCAAGGGCAATCGTTGCGAATTTCATTTCCTTGATCTCCGTTGGTGCGACAGGCGGATGCTCCCGCCCCGCAAGGGGGTCAGATGAACGCCGCGCTGCCCCGGACCGGATGAGGGGTGGAAGTAAACACGACGCTTCTTATCGTCTATATTGATATGATCGAGGCTTGCCGGTGGCCATTCCAAAGACGGCGGACACACAGGTTGCCCATTCCGCCAGCACGCCAGGGAAGGGAATGTTCATCCCTGCCCGCCCTCCCCCCCGCCTCACAGATGCCTGGCGGGCGGATCGGCGCATCAGAGGAAGGCGCGGGAACGAAGACACTCTCCCCCCGCGCCGTTTTTCGTCGAGGAAATTGATTGCCACAGGCGCCGGGCAATCGGCCGTTTTTGCCCGCGAGAGGGTGCGTCGGCTGCCGCCACCGGGGCCTCAGGCGACCGCTTCGGCCTGCCTGCGCGAGAACGCGCCGCGCCATTTCGCGCCGGCATGGCGGCCGGGAAGATGCGCGCTGCCGGTGATCTTTTCGCGCAGCGATCCTTCGCGATAGTCGGTTTTCGCCAGCCCGTGCTTGCGCAATTCGGGCAGCAGATGCTCGGCAATGTCCACGTAAGAATCGGGGATCAGAAAGTTCACCAGATTGATGCCGTCGATCCCGGCCTCTTGCCAGCGGCGCAGGAAGGGCACCGCCTGTTCGGGCGTGCCGACAAACCGGCTGTGCCGCCGGATCAGCAGTCGCCCCAGATCGCCCACCGTCGGCTCGCGCCCCGGCGTGGCCTGCCGGAGCCAGTTGATGTGGCTTTGCCCGCCGTTGGTGCGGATGTCCTTCAGCGGCGTGTCGGCGGCATAAGGCTCGCCCGTGTCCTGATCCACGCCCAGATTGGCATGGGCCAGGAACCCCTCGGCGCTAAGGTATTCCTCATAGTCGCGCAGTTTCGCCTGCGCCTCGGCCTCGGTCGAACCCAGGATGAAGCTCATCCCCTGAAAGAACCGGATGTCCCCGGCATTCCGCCCCTCGGCCACCGCAAGGGCGCGGGTGTCGGCGATCAGATCGCTCGCCGCCTCGGGCGTGGGGGGCGAGATGAACTGCCCTTCGGCATGGCGGGCGGCAAAGCCGCGCCCCGCCCCGGACGAACCCGCCTGAAACAGAAAGGGTGTCCGTTGCAGCGAGGGCGAGGGCAGATGCGGCCCCTCGACCTGATAGCGCGGGCCGCGGTGGTGGATCTTGTGGATCAGCGACGGATCGCCGAACAGCCCGGTTTTCTTGTCGCGCAGCGAGGCGCCGTCGTCCCACGACCCTTCCCACAGCTTGTAGACCACCTCCATATATTCCTCGGCCCATTCATACCGCGCATCATGTTCGGTCAGCCGGTCCAGACCAAAGTTTCGCGCCGCATTTTCCTGCGTCGAGGTGACGATGTTCCAGGCGATCCGCCCGCGCGCGATATGGTCCAGCGTGGACACCCGGCGCGCGAATTCAAACGGGTGCGACTGGAGGATCGACGAGGTGAAGGCCAGCCCCAGATGTTCGGTATGCGTGGCCAGCGCCGCCACCAGAACCGACGGATCGTTCGAGGGGATCTGCAACCCTTCGCGCACGTTCAGGTCATAATTGCCGTTCAGCGGGCCATAGAGGCCCACCACATCGGCAAAGAAGATCACGTCGAATTTCGCCTTTTCCAGCGTTTTCGCAACGTCGATCCACAGGTTCACATCGTCGAACCTGTGCTGTTGCGCCGCCGGATGCCGCCACATCCCATGCTGGATGTGCGAACAGGTGTTCATGACAAAGGCGTTGAAAAGCAGTTCGGTCATTCCGCAGCCTCGGCAAGTTGGGGGTGTTTCACGCCGACGCTCCACGCGAGGTCGGGCAGCCGGTCGTTGACATGGAAATCGCCCACGATCCGGGCGCGATAGACCACGGGGTTGTGCGACAGGACGACACGCGCGTTGCGCCAGTGGCGGTCCAGCGCCGTGCCCTCGCGCACCGCCGACGCGCCGAGCGCGTTGAAAAGCTGACTGCCCGCGCGCAGGACCAGATCTGCAACGACGATCTGCACCTTGTTCACCGCAATCTCCAGTGGGCCGGCCAGCTCCGCCGCGGCCTGCCGATCACCGGCATGGACAAGCTGCCCCAAGGCGGTGAACCGCGCTGCCAGATCCTGCACCAGCACCACCGCCGCATGGGACTGGGCGGCGATTTCGCCGACCACCTGTTTCAGCTGCGGATCATCGCGGGCTAGATCGCTGTTGCCATGCGAATAGACGCGCGAGCGCACCTTCAACGCCCCTGCCGTCTCGTCCACGATGGTTTTCGAGATACCGGCCAGAACCGACAGCAGCACCGTCTGATAGACCGCCCCCAGATAGGGCAGCCGGTCCGTCCGCGGCTGAATATCCTCGGCCTCGACCGGGACGGCGGCAAAGCGGGTGGTGCCGGTGCCGGTGAGTTTCTGGCCAAAGCCATCCCAATCGTCCTGCACATCCACGCCGGGATGGTGGCGGCTGACCAGAATGCTGGACTGCACCTCGCCATCGGGCAGGACTTGCGTGACGGACACGTCGATCCAGTCGGCGAAGATCGTGCCGGTGGAATAGAATTTCACCCCGTCCAGCCGCCAGCCGCCGCGACCATCCTGCGTGACCAGCGTGCCCTTGCGGCCAAGCTCTGCCTCGCCCGGTTCGGTCGAGGCATTGCCCACGATCTCGCCCCGGCCAAAGCGCGCCAGCCATTTGTCGCGCACCGGCCCGGCAGGAGAGGCCAGCCGTTCCTCGACCACGGCGAAATGGCCCCGGAAAAGATGGGCGATGTTCGGATCGGCGGCCGCAAGGTCGATCAGCAGCGAAAAGGCCGCCCGTTCATCCAGACCATAGCCACCAAGCGCGCGTGGAATGCGCAGCGCGCCAAAGCCCGCATCCTTCAGCCAGCCGACCTGTTCCTGCGGCAGGACGCGGGTCTGTTCGCGCGCGACCGTGCCTGCGGCGATCCGCGCGAAAAGCGGGGGGAATACCGCCGCGGCATCCGCGCGTGGCGGGCTGGCGGCGTCGATCTGGGCAAAAGCTCGGGTCATGCGGGGACCTCCTTTGGGATCAGCCGCGGGACGGCGGCGATCAGGGAACGGGTGTAGGGATGTTGAGGGTTATCCAGCACGGCCTCGGTCGGCCCGGTCTCGACCACTTCGCCGTCCTTCATCACCATGATGCGGTCGCTAACATGGCGAACGACGCCAAGGTCGTGGCTGATGAAGACATAGGCAACGCCGGTCTGCCGCTGGATGTCGGACAGCAGGTCCAGAACCTGCGCCTGAATCGAGACATCCAGCGCCGAGACCGGCTCGTCGCAGATGATGATGTCAGGGCGCGGGGCCAAAGCGCGGGCGATGGCGACGCGTTGCCGCTGGCCGCCCGAAAGGGTCAGGGGTTTGCGATCCAGCATCGCGGCCGACAGCCCCACCTGCGCCAGCAGGTCGGTGGCGGCGGCGCGTCGTCCGGATCGCGGCAGGCCGGTGACGGACAGCGCCTCATCCAGAATGCGGCCGACAGTGTGCCGCGGGTCGAACGAGGACAAAGGGTCCTGCCAGATGACCTGTATCCTTTGCCGCATGTCGCGCAGGCGGCGACCCGTCAGCGCCGACCATGCGGTGCCGTCGATCCTGACCTCGCCCCGGTCAGGTGACACCAGGCCCAGCAGCAGGCGCGAGGTCGTGGTTTTGCCCGAACCGGATTCCCCCACGATGCCCAGCGTCTCGCCCGCGCTCAGCGTCAGGCCAAGACCGCGCACGACGGTCTGCCCGTGATAGGATTTCGTCAGCCCCGTGGCTTCGGCCACCAGATGCCCGGTTTCGGTCGGATGCGACGGCGCCGGCGGCACGGGGATCGAGGACAGCCGCGTGCCGCGCGGCTTGTCCGCCGGCACCGCACCGATCAACATGCGGGTATAGTCATGTCGCGGGCCGGACAGGATCTGTGCGGCGGGTCCTGTCTCGACGATTTCGCCCGCACGCATGACCGCGATCCGGTCGGCAACCTGCGCCACCGCCGCCAGATCGTGCGAGATCAGCAGAATCGCCTTACCCTCGGCCTTGAAGGTATTGAAAAGCTTCAGGATCTGCGCCTGAACCGTGACATCCAACGCCGTCGTCGGTTCATCCGCGATCAGGAGGTCGGGATCGCCTGCGATGGCGGTGGCGATCAGTGCCCGCTGCCGCAACCCGCCCGACAGTTCATGCGGATACTGGCGGGCGCGGCGTTCGGGTTCGGGAATGCCCGCATGTGACAGGGCGCGCAGGATCGCCTGTTCCAGTTCGGCGCCGCGGAGGGGGTGATGGGCGCGGATGGCCTCGGCCACCTCGTCCGCCACCCGCTTCAGCGGGTCCAGCGACACCAGCGCATCCTGCAACACGAAACCGATGCCACGGCCGCGCAGTCGCTGCCACTGTGCCGCGCGAAACCGGGTCAGGTCACGGCCGCGGAAATGCAGCAGATCCGACTGAACCTGCGCACCGCCGCCCGCCAGCCCGATCAGGCTGCGCGCGGTGACAGACTTTCCCGATCCCGACTCGCCGACCAGCGCAAGGCATTCACCGGCGTTCAGATCGAAATCTATGCCGCGGACCACCGGCTCGGCGCCGAAGGCAATGCGCAGGTTCCGCGCGCGGATCAGCGGGTCGTCCGCCGGGGTGGAGTCAAAGGGGGTTCGGGCGTTCATTTCCCTATGCCTCCAGCTTTTGGCGCAGGGCCCGGCCAAAGACCGTGGCCGAAATCACCAGCGCGACTATGGCAAAGCCCGGAAACAGCCCATACCACCATGCCCGCGCCAGAAAGCTGCGCGCCGAGGCCAGCATGGCACCCCATTCGGGATCGGGCGGCGAAACGCCAAGACCTAAAAAGCTAAGCCCCGCCCCCGCCAGCGTCGTCGTGCCGATCCCGATGGTCGCAAGGACCAGCACAGGCCGCAGCGCATTCGGCAGGATATGCGCAGACAGCACCCGCCAGGGCGAAAGGCCCAGCACCCGCGCCGCCTCGACATAGCCGCTGCGGGTCACGCCAAGCGCCTGTGCCCGCACCAGCCGCGTATAGTTCGGCGCCGTGGCGATGCCGATGGCGATCATCGCGCTGTCAGCCCCCGGCCCGATGGTCGCGATCACCAAAAGCGCCAGCAGCAGTTCGGGAAAGGCCAGGCCCACGTCGACGCTGCGCATGATCGCCTGATCGGCAAGACGATGACCGATTGCCGCGGCGATCCCCAGGATCGAACCCAGCGTCAGCCCGATCAGCACCGCGCCGAAACCAAGCCGCAGCGAGGCTCCGGCCCCGTGGACGATACGGGAAAATACATCGCGGCCGTTTTCGTCCGTCCCAAAGGGATGGGCCCACGACGGCGGTTTCAGGATGGCGCGGGTATCCACCGCATTGGGGTCGATAAAGGTGAACAGGCCCGGCGCCAGTGCCGCCAGCACCAACAGCCCCAGCACCGTTCCCGAAAGAACCAGCGTCAGGTTTCCGGCCACCACGCGGCCCGGTGCGAACCAAAGGCGTTCGCGCGGGCTCCTACCCGAAAGCTCCAGATCCAGGGTCGTCATGGCGTGCTCCTTCGGGCAGTCGTGACCAGCCGCGGATCGATCAGCGGATAGGCAAGATCGACCAGCATGTTGATAAGAACGAAGACCAGCGACGCCAGCAGCGTGACCCCGATCACCACCGGCATGTCCTGCCCCAGCACCGCATTCAGCAGCAGCTTTCCGATGCCCTGACGGTTGAACAGCGTCTCTGTAATGACGGTGCCCGCCAGCAGGGTGCCGACCAGATAGCCGCCCAGTGTCAGGAACGGCACCAGGGCATGTCGAAAGGCATGGTGCAGAAGGATCGCGCCCTGCCCCTTGCCGCGCGCCCGGGCCGACAGGACAAAGGGCTGGCGCAAGGTGTCTTCCAGCGCCTCGCGCAGAACCTGAGTCAGCACCCCGGCCAGCGGCAGGCCCAGCGTCAGCGCAGGCAACACCAGCGCCAGCGGGCTGTTCCGGCTGATCGAGGGGAACCACCCCAATCCATAGGAAAACACCGACAAGAGGATCAGCCCCAGCCAAAAGGTCGGGGTCGAGGCCAGCACAAGCTCGACCAGCGATGAAATCCCCGCCACCGCCCTGCTCCGCCCGGCGGTCAGCAGCGCCAGCAGGATCGACAGGCCGAACGCCACCGCACAGGCCGCCAGCGCCAGTTGCAGCGTCGCCCCCGCCTGTTCGGAGATCGCCGCGAACACATCAGTCTTCAGCCGATAGGAATGGCCCAGGTCACCCCGCGCCAGCCGGCCCAGAAAGGTCAGGAATTGCCCCCAGAGCGGCTGGTCCAGCCCGTAATCCGCCCTGATCCGCGCCAGAACCTCGGGCGTGGGGTTGGCATCGGCCCCGCCCGCGATCGCCAGTGCCGGATCGCCCGGCACCGCGCGCATCGCGAAAAAGCTGACGGCGACCGTGCCCACCAGAACCATCGCCGTCTGGGCAAGCCGGGAAAGAATGGCGGACACGCGCAGGCCCATCCCTCACTCCTCCTTCCAGACGTCGAACCAGTAGGGTTGCAGATAGGCGTAGTCGAATTTCACCCCGTGGATGCTGTGCGGGAATGCCGCCGTCCGCGGATCGCCGTAAAGCGGGATCGAGGGCACATTCTCGACCAGCAGATCCTGCGCCTTGCTGTAAAGCTGCCGGCGTTCGTCCGGGTCCGAGGAGATGCGCGCCTTTTCGACCAGATCGTCGAAAGCCGGCAACGAGAAATAGGCCGCGTTCTGCCCAAAGAGCTCCGGCTTGGGAATGTTCGCCGTCGCATAGCGCAGCCACAGCATGTCCGCCGTGTTGGAGGACCACAGCCCGGTATAGATGTCGTAGTCGCCCTTCAGCATCCGCTCGCTCAGCTGCTGCCAAGGCAAAAGCTCGATCTGGATGTCGATCCCCACGTCGCGGGCCGCGGCCTGGGCCAGTTCCGACAGGCGGCGGCGCGGCGCGTTGGTGCCGTCGGTCGGCGCGATGGCGACCAGACGCTGGCCGTCCTTCTTGCGGATGCCGTCGGAATCGCGTTCGGTCCAGCCGTCTTCATCCAGAAGCTTGTTGGCCAGCGCCGGGTCATAGACGATCTTGTCTTCGACCGCGGGGTCGTAATCGGGGGTGGACGGGGTCAGATAGCTGGCCGCCTTCCACGCGCCAAAGGACGCGGCGTCGACAATCGCGGGCCGGTCGATCGCCGCCAGCAGCGCCTTGCGCACCTTCAGGTCGTTGAACGGCGCCCGCGAATTGTTCAGGTGCAGCGCATAAGAGGTGCCGGGCCGGATCGCCTCGATGAAACCCAGATCGGGGTTTGCCTTCACATCGGCAAAATATTGCGGCGGCACGAAATCGACGATGTCGATCTCGCCGGTCAAAAGACCGTTATAGCGCACCTCGTCCTCGCCAATGAACAAAAGGTCCAGATTGTCGACATAGGCAGGCCCCTCATGCGAACCGGGCGGCCCCCAATTGTAATCCGGGTTGCGGGTGAACTGGATATCGGACCCCTTGTTCCATTTCTTGACGATGAACGGGCCAGAGCCGATGGGCGCATCACAGGTGGTTTCGGGGGATTCGGTAATCTGCTTCGGTGAAAGCAGTGCGAAATAGGATTGCGCCAGAATGTTGATGAAGGGCGCATAGGGCTGCTTCAGCTTCACCTCCAGCGTATATTCATCCACGATCTGCGATGAGTCATAGGGCCGCAAATAAGCCGCGCCCAACTGGGATTTCGTCGCCGGGTTGACGATGTAATCGAAGTTGATCTTTACCGCCCCGGCATTCAGGGGCGCGCCGTCGGTGAATTTCACGCCCTTCCGGATGTGAAGCGTATAGGTCTTTCCATCTGCCGACACATCGTAACCTTCGGCCAGCCAAGGAAGGAATTTTCCATCCTCGGTCTGCCAGAACAGCGAATCCGAATAGTTCCGCGATACGATCACCCCGGCTGTCGCATTGATCAGCGGGTCGATGCAGGCGGGTTCCTGCCCGTTCGTGGCAATGACCAGATCGCCACCCTGAACCGGCTCTTCGGCAATCGCCGGCGAGGATATGGCAATGGCCGCAAGGCATATGTTGAATATCCGCTGGCGCGGGTTGGAAAGCATTTTGCGCATCTCCTGATTCTCGGTGGCAAGGCGCGGGTCATTGTCGAGTCGACGCGCCGCCACCCCTGTTTGCAAGCGGCAAGCTAGGACACAGGCAATCACGATATCAACGGTAGATTTTAAGTTCCGGCAAATATGGAAGATCATGCCAGCCGCGAAGTGGAATAGAGAAGAAGCCATACGAATTGCCCATGAATTGGCAAAACATCCGTTTCTCTTCGCACACCGGAAAAGACAGCCCTGCGCCGGAAACGGCCGGGTTTCGGCGAATACGAGGACAGGTCGCAGCAGTCAGCGGGATGACCCCGGTCAGAAACTGAAACGGTGCGAAAGATCGGCACCGGAACACCAGCGGCGGCGGCAGACAGCGGAATCGACATCCTTGCCGCCCGACGGCAGCACGCAAACTCAACCCCCGATGAAAGAACGCGTTGCCCCTGCGCGCACCGGGCGCGGACGCAAATTCCGCTTTTCATGCCCCGCGGCGCCAAGCGCCCGGCTCCAATCCACCGCGTCGGCGGAAATGGCCGCCCCAGGGCGGAGGTTTGTCGCAAGAAACTCCTGCCCGGCCGCATCGTCCAGCAGGGCGGCCACCTCTGCCTGCCGCAGCAGCCAGCGGCCCCGCTCGGCAAGACGTGGCAAGGTCGCCATCACATAGGTCTTGAACGCCCCGTCCAGCACCAGAACCCGCCACAGCAAAGGCGCCAGAACCACGTCAAGGTTTGAAAGCGGCTGACGCAGCACACCCGGGTTGGCCTCGATCCCCTGCTCCAGCGGGGTCAACGCCTGATGCAGAAAATGGTGGGCCAGGTCCAGATCACGGCTGTTTCGTGCAGAGATCAGCGCCGCCAGCCTCGGCTCTGCGTGCAAGGCCAGCGCCATCAATTCCCGATGCAGCGAAAGGCGATCCGCATGGCGCGGGTGCAGCGGCTGGTCGGGGTGCAGATCCTCGACCAGTTCGATCATCGCCAGGCTGTCGCATAGGACGGTCTTTTGCCCATCCTCTGCCAGAACGGTCAGGACAGGCTTGTCGCCCTGATTGGCGGGAACCGATTGCAGGTCCAGAGCCGTTCCCCGTGCGCCAAGCGCCAACACGACACGCTGCGCTGTCAACGACTGTGGGCAGGCATACAGGTGAAATCGCGGATGGGACATGATCTGGCGCCTCGTCGCTATTCGGCCGCGATCGCAAAGTCCTGACGCAGCGCAAGATAGCCACGCAATCCGGCGACGATCCGGGCATATATGCCGACCAGATCGACGATCTGGTCAAGCAGCGCCACACCCTCCGGGCACCAGCCCGCGGTCCGCAGCACCGCCTGATTTTCAGGCCTTGCATCCTGCGGGTAAAACATCCTGCGATGCGCATGTTCCAATGCGCCCGCCAGCCGGTTGCCCAGTTCGGATCTCATCGCGGGCGCCACTTGGTACGCCGCGCCGTCCAGATCATCGACCGTCGGCACATGCCCCGGAAGCGAGCCATATGGGCCGGGGGTAGGCGAACCTTCGGCCTCGACCTCGATCAGGGCAGCCAGGGGAATGCGTTCGGGGTTGGTGGCCCGCAACAGGCCAAGGAAATGATCGCGGGTCTGATCCTCGTCCAGCAAAGCCGCGGCAAACGCCGCGACCGCCCGCCGCTCGATCAGCGATGCCACACCCGGATCGGAGGGGTGAAGCAGTCGCCGATATTCATCCTCGATCACCCGGCGCATGTCCGCCCGGTGCCGCAGCGTGGTGTCCAGAGCGCCACCCTGCGGAATGCCCGCCAGGCGGTCGATCAGCGTCAGGTCATGCCGGATCATCGCGCTGCTCCCTGCGAAATCTGCCTTGAGAAAGTCTAGCAGAACCGCCTTAAAACACGACAATACAAGACGTGTTTTTTACCCCCCCTTTCGAGAACGTCCTTATCGAAAGGGGGCGGGTCAAAGGTCACGGCTTCTCTACCCCTGGTGGAGTGATTCCCGCGCGTGCCCCCGCGGCCCTGCCACGCAGAATGGGGACAAGCCGCGCAAAGTCGGTCAGGATCTGCCGGTAGTCGGCTGCGGTGAACTCGTAGGGCAGTTCCAGCCTGAACTCGCCGGCCTTCTGGAACACCGGGTCCCTGTCCAGCTCTGCAAGGATTTCGTCGGTCGTGCCAACAATATCGGGCAGGAACATGGTGCGGCGCGGCCCGTTCGGCTGACGCGTGCGGGACAGTCGGGCAGCGGCGAAATCGGCATAACGGGCACGGGTGGCTGCATCCGCGCTGTCGGTCGGCAGGACCACGCGGCCAAGGGCCACCCGCCCGCCCCGCCCGGCCGCACGGGTATAGGTGGCGATCAGGTCACGCTGGGTTTCCAGAAAATCCTCGCTGTGCTCGGCGGTGATGACATTGCCGGTCAGCAGATTCCAGCCATTGGCCCCGGCCCATTCGGCCGACCTTTGCGACCCGCCGCCATACCACAGCCGCCCGGTCAGACCCCGCGCGACGGGTTGCAGACGCGGCACCTGTTCGCCTGCGGCATTGCCTGCCTCGGTCCGGTCGGACAGCGGGTGGCTTTCCAGCGCACGGCGCAGCCGGTCGGCCTGGGCATAGGGCGGCTCGCCTTCGGGCCAGCGGGGCAGGAAATCACCCAGCAGATGCGCGAAAGGCGCAGGCCCGGCGCTGACCCCGACGTTCAGCCGTCCGCGCGACAGGACATCGACGGTCGCCAGATCTTCGGCCAGACGGAAAGGGTTTTCATAGCCCAGCTGGATCACCGCCGAACCCAGCCCGATGCGTTTCGTTCGCTGGCTGGCGGCGGCAAGAAAGGTCGCGGCGGACGAGACGCCGCGTTCCAGATGCCGCTGGCGGACCCAGGCGCTGTCATAGCCCAGATCCTCGCCCAGCTGGAACAGGCCAAGCGTTTCCTCAAGTCCGGCAAGGGGATCGTTCTGAGCATAATTGCCGGGGACGAGAAAGGCGATATGCGTGATGGCCATCTTCAGAACTTCGGCAGACCCGGAGGGTTCACGCGCGACTCCGGCAGGGTCTCGTCGCCCAGATGCCAACGGTCCAGCGTTCTGGCATAGATACCATCGGCGATGATCGCGTTCAGGGCAATGCTGATCGGCTCTGCCAGCCCCGACCCCTTGCGCGTCGTCACCCCCACGTCGGACCGCTGGGGCCAGCCGGCCGACAGGGTGCCGACTTTGCGCAGCTGTTTGTCGCGCGAGGCGATATAGACCAGCTTGGCGTGCGGCTGGACCACCACATCCGCCCGGCCCGAGGCGATGGCCAGAAAGGCCTGCGCATCATCGTCGAAATACTGGAACTCGGTCGGGGCCAGGCCTGCCGCGATGTTCTGGCGGTTCCATTCCAGCAGGATGCGTTCCTGATTGGTGCCGGACCCGACGATGATCTTCAGCCCCGCGATGTCCTTTGGCCCGGCAATCTGTTGCACCGAGCTGTCCAGCCCGACGAAAAAGCCGTGCAGCCCCTGCCGATAGGTGGAAAAGTCGAACTTCTCCTTGCGCTGTTCGGTCACCCCGACATTGGAAATCACCGCGTCATATTTGCCCGAGGTCAGCCCCAGCGGCCAGTCGGCCCAGGCGACGGGCACCAGTTGCAGCTTCAATCCCAGACTTTCCGCCACCAGCGAGGCGATGTCGGGGTCGGCGCCGATGGCGGTCTGGTTATCCTCGGCGTAATCGGCCAGCGGATGGCCACCCGGCGCCACCGCCACGGTCAGAACGCCGGGCGTCACCAGCCCATCCTTTGGCAGCGCGGCAATCGCCTTTTCGTTCGGGGCAACATGCAGCCGGCCGGGCTGCGCCGCGGAAAGGTCAAAGGCCGGGTCGGCAGCCTGCGCCTGCGGCGCCAGGGCAAGAACCGCCAGCAGGACGGCGGCACGGGTCAGAAATTTCATCGTTCTTGTCTTTCGGAAAAAGAAGAGCGCCCCGGCCGGTCGGGCCGGGGCAAAGCCGTGTCATTTCTTCGGCAGGCCGGGCGGGTTCACGCGGGATTCGGTCACAACCTCGTCCGTCAGACCCCATTTGCCCAGCACCTTGCCATAGGTGCCGTTCTGGATCTGCGCATTCAGTGCGGCGGCGATGGCGGGCGACAGCGCATCGCCCTTGCGGGTGGCCGCGGCGATTTCCGCCGTCAGCGGATAGCCGCCCGACAGGCTGCCCAGCAGCTTGCGGTCATGGCGCTTCGAGTTCTTGAAGGCCTCGGCCGCGTTCGGGCCAAGATAGGCATCTGCCCGGCCCGAGAACAGCGCCAGATCCCGCGCCGCTTCGTCGTCGAAATAGACCAGTTCGGTATCGGCCAGCCCCGCCTTCTTGTTCTGGTCGATCCAGTTCAGCAGGATGGATTCCTGATTGGTGCCCGACCCGACGATGACCTTCAGCCCGGCGATGTCCTTCGGTTCCCTGATCGCCTCCAGCTTGCTGTCCTTGGGGGCATAAAAGCCCAGAAGGTCCTGGCGATAGGTGGCGAAGTCGAACTTCTCCTTGCGCTCTTCGGTGACGGTGACGTTCGAGATCACCGCATCGAACTTGCCCGAGGTCAGCCCCAGCGGCCAGTCGGCCCAGGCGACCGGGATCAGGTTCAGCTCCAGCCCCAGGCTGTCGGCGACGATCTGCGCCACATCCGGCTCGGCCCCGATGGCGGTGGCATTGTCGGTCGCATAGACGCCAAAGGGCAACTGCCAGGGGTTGGTCGCCACGGTCAGCTTGCCGGCTTCGGCAAACTTGAAGTCCTTGGGGATCAGGTCGATGGCGGCCTGCACCTTTTCGGCGCGGATGCGGCCGGGTTGCTGCGGCGACAGGTCGATGTCATCGGCCGCAAAGGCTCCAACCGGCAGGACGGCGACAGCCAGAGCGGCGGCGAACGCACGGGATTTCAGATGAAAGCTCATTCCAGGGTTCCTTTTGGGGAGGGTGAGAGAGGGACAAGGTTTTCCCGCCCGGTGCCTGCCCGGCACCGGAGACAGTCAGGAAAGAGAGAGAGTGACCGGGGCGCCCGCGGGAGGAGGGAGCTGGTGCGGACGCCCCGGCCGTCAGAGAACGCGCGTCAGAAACTCGGCCGTGCGGGGGTGCCGGGGATGAAGCAGCACCTGATCCGGGGTGCCGGTTTCGACGACGCGCCCCTGTTCCATGAAGACGACGGTATCGGCCACTTCGCGGGCAAAGCCGATTTCGTGCGTGACGATGATCAGGGTGCTGCCCGACCGCGCCAGTTCCTTGATCACGGCCAGCACCTCGCCCACCAGTTCGGGGTCCAGCGCGCTGGTCGGCTCGTCGAACAGCAGCACCTTGGGCTTCAGCGCCAGCGCGCGGGCGATGGCGACGCGCTGTTGCTGGCCACCCGAAAGCTGGCGGGGATAGGCCTCGGCCTTGTCCGCCAGCCCGACGCGGGCCAGCAGGTCGCGCGCCAGCTTGTCCGCCTGATCCCGCGCCAGCCCGCGCACGGCGACGGGGGCTTCGGTGATGTTCTGAAGAACGGTCAGGTGCGGAAACAGGTTGAAGCTCTGGAACACCATGCCGACTTCGGTGCGCCGGCCCAGGATGTCGCGCTCTTTCAGCTCGTAAAGCGTGTCGCCCTCGCGCCGGTATCCGATCAGATCGTCGTCGATGGCGATAAAGCCGCGATCGACGCTTTCCAGATGGTTGATCGTGCGCAGCAGGGTCGATTTGCCAGAACCCGACGGGCCGATGATCGCCGTCACGCTGCCCGCCGGCAGGGACAGGCTCACGTCATCCAGAACGGTCAGGTTGCCAAAGGATTTGCTGACCCCCTCGATTTCCACCGCCGCCCCTTCGGGCAGGCTGACGGTCCAGTCGGCCTGCGACCTTGACGCCTCGACTATGGCGGCGGGGCGCGCAACCGGCCTTGCCGGCGGCGTCAGTTCCACCAGACCCAGCCGCGCAAAGAACACGCGGAATGCGTTCGGCGGCAGGCTGCGCAGCGCACCCCGAGCATAGTGGCGTTCGATATGATACTGGATGACCGACAGCACCGACAGGATCACCAGATACCAGACCGTCGCCACCATCAACAGCGGGATCACCTCCAGATTGCGGCGGTAGATGATCTGGATCGTGTAGAAAAGTTCGGGCAGCGCAAGGATATAGACCATCGACGTGCCCTTGGCCAAACCGATGATCTCGTTGAAGGCGGTGGGAATGATCGACCGCATCGCCTGCGGCAGGACGATCCGCCGCGCCTGATGTCCGCGCGGCAGGCCAAGCGCCGCCGCCGCCTCGTGCTGGCCCTGATCGACCGACAGGATGCCGCCGCGGATCACCTCGGCCGAAAAGGCGCCAAGGTTAAGCGTCAGGCCCAGAACCGCGGCCAGAAACGGGGTGATCAACGTGGTCGTCGGATGGCTGAAAAAGGTGATGCCGGTAAAGGGCACGCCCAAGCTGACGGTTTCATACAGATACCCAAGGTTGTTCAGGATCAGCAGCAGCACGATCAGCGGAATCGACCGGAACAGCCAGATGAACCCCCAGCTGACCGCCACCAGCAGCGGCGAGGACGAGACCCGCGCCAGCGCCAGCGCCGTGCCGAGCGCAAAGCCGAACACCGCGCCCAGAGCGGTCAGCAACAGCGTCCGCCCCAGACCGACCAGAACCGGCTCGGCAAAGAACCATTCGGCAAAGACCGGCCAGCCCCAGCGGGGGTTGCCCAGCACCGAATTCAGGACCAGCGCGATCACCACCGCCCCTGCGACGGTGCCGATGGTGCGCGCGCGATGGCGGGCGGGGATCACCCGCAGGCGGGCAAAGTCGCTGTCGCCCGCCGTCCGGGTGGCCGCGCGTTCGCCCCCGGCGGCGCTGTGGAAATCGGTCGCGGTCATACCCGCCCCTCCGGATGGGTGTGGCGCTGCGCGTGCTGGCTGATCGCGGCCTTGTGCGAGGTGACGGCCAGGATGGCCGCCTCGCGCGAGGCGGCGGGTTGCTTCAGCGGCGCGGTGCCGGTCTTGCCCGCCAGGAGACCGATATGCTTTTCAAACGGCAGCGTGCCGTAAAGTTCGGTCGGAAGGTCGGGGTCGAACAGCGGGCGATAGTTCAGGCCCAGATACAGCCCCTTTGCCTCGGGCTGGCGAAAGCCGGTGGTCAGGTAAAGTCGGGTATAGCCCAGTTCCGCCGCCCGATCCTCCAGCGCCAGAACGATGCGGCGGGCCAGACCCTGACGGCGCAGATCGCCCCGCGTCCAGATGCGTTTCAGTTCCGCCGTGGTGGCGTCGTAGCGCATGAAGGCGCCGCCGCCGATGGTCTCGCCATCCCGCAGGATCAGCAGGAACGCGCCGTCGGGCGCGGCAAACGCCTCGGGCGGATAGCGGAACACCTCGTCCCGCGCGCCGCCCGCACTGAAGATCGTGCCATAGCGGCTGTCGTATTCGCGGATCAGATCCTCGACCAGCGGCTGTGCCTGCGGATCGGCGGGCGAGGAATGGATGATACGGTCAGTCATGGCGCGTCTCTCCGGTCAGGAAGGTTTCGGCCAGCGCAACCCAAAGGGTCGCGGCAGGCGCGATGATGTCGTCGTTGAAGCGGTATTCCGGGCTGTGCAGCGCGGCGCTGTCGCCATTGCCGGCAAAGACAAAGCTGCCGGGCCGCTGATGCAGGTAGAATGCGAAATCCTCGGATGCGGTGCGGGCGCGGAAATCGGGCGCGACGGCATCCGGCCCCAAGGCGCGCTCGGCCACATCGCGGATGAACCGCGTTTCGGCGGGTGAGTTGATCACGGCGGGGAATCCTTCGTGATAATCCACCAGCGCCTCGGCCCCGAACCCCGCCACGACCGACCGCAGCAGCGCGGGGATGCGTTCGCGCAGTTGCGCCCGCACCTCGGGGGCAAAGCTTCGCAGGGTCAGCTTCAGGTCCACCTCGCCGGGGATGACGTTCGACGCCTCGCCTCCGTGGATCGATCCGACCGTGACGACCGCCATCTCGCGCGGATCGACGTTGCGCGACACCACGGTTTGCAGCGCGGCGATGGCATGGGCGGTGGCGACCACCGGGTCGATGGCCAGATGGGGTTCCGCCCCGTGGCCCCCCTTGCCGCGCACCCGCACGTCGATCTTGTCCACCGCCGCCATGGCGGGGCCTTCGACAAAGGCGAACTGCCCGGCGGGCAGACCCGGCCAGTTGTGCAGGCCAAAGATCGCGTCGACGGGAAACCGTTCGAACAACCCCTCGCCGATCAGGGCGCGCGCGCCGGCACCGATTTCCTCGGCCGGCTGAAAGATCAGCCGCAGCGTGCCGGTAAAGTTGCGCGTGCGCGCCAGATGCTCGGCCGCGGCCAGCAGGATCGCGCTGTGCCCGTCATGCCCGCAGGCGTGCATCAGGCCGGGAACCCGGCTGGCAAAGGGCAGGCCCGTCGCCTCGGTGACCGGCAGGGCGTCGATGTCGGCGCGGATGCCCAGCGACCGGCCCGGCCCATTGGCCAGCGTGGCGATCACCCCGGTTTCGGCCAGCCGGTCGACCCGATAGCCCCAGCGGGCCAGCAGTTCGGCAATGCGCAGGCTGGTGGCCTTTTCGCGAAAGGCGAGTTCGGGGCTGGCATGGAGTTCGTGGCGCAGGGCGACGAAATCCGCGATCCTTTCGGCAATGCCCGGCCGGACGGCCCCTGCGGGGGCCGCGATTTTCGCAGCGATGGTCATGGCGGTGTTTCCCTTTCCGCCTATCCGGCATTGGCGCGCGCGGGCGCCTCGGGGGGGATGGAATGACGGCTGGCCTTGCGCGGCAGGCCCAGATGGTCGCGCAGGGTTTCGCCCGGCAGATCGCGGGAATATCGGCCGCGCGCCTCCAGCTCGGGGATCACCAGACGGATGAAATCTTCCAAGCCCTCGGCCGACACGGCAAAGCCCAGGATGAACCCGTCGGCGGCGCCTGCGTCGATCCAGCGGATCAGTTCCTCCGCAACCTCGGCCCCGGTGCCCAGAAAGGTCGGGCGCGGCGTCGCCTCGGCCAGCGCGACCTCGCGCAGGGTCTGGCCCTTTTCGCGCGCGGTCTGCTTGATCCGGTCGGTGGTGGAGCGGAAAGAGTTCCGCCCCACCTCGCCCAGTTCGGGAAAGGGCTTGTCCAGATCATACTGGCTGAAATCGTGGTGGTCGAAATAGCGGCCCAGATAGGCCAACGCCTCGTCAATGGTCAGCAGGTTCTGGATGGCGCGATATTTCCGCTCCGCCGCCTCGCGGGTTTCCGCGACGATGGGCGAGATGCCGGGATAGACCTTTACATCATCGCGCGACCGGCCATGCGCCACGGCCGCATCCTTGACCCGGCGGGTAAAGTCCCGCGTTTCCTCCAGCGTGGGGGAATTGGTGAAAACCGCATCGGCATATTTCCCCGCCAGCCCGATGCCCGCATCCGAGGAACCGGCCTGAAAGATCACCGGCTGCCCTTGTTTCGACCGCGGCGCGTTCAGGGGCCCGGCCACCTGAAAGAACCGGCCGCGATGGTTCAGCGTGTGCAGCTTTTCGGCGTCGAAGAACTGCCCCGTCTGGCGGTTGCGCACAACGGCATCGTCGTCCCAGCTGTCCCACAGCCCTTGCGTGACCGCCAGGTATTCATCGGCGATCTCATACCGCAGGGCATGGTCGGGGTGGTTGCGCGAATAGTTCAGCGCCGACCCCTCCAGCGGGGTCGTCACCACGTTCCACCCAGCCCGCCCGCCCGAGATCAGGTCCAGCGAGGCGAACTGCCGCGCCACGGTGAACGGGTCCGAGTAGGAGGTGGAGACCGTCCCCGCCAGCCCGATCTTCTTCGTGGCCACGGCCAGCGCCGACAGGATGGTCAGCGGCTCGAACCTGTTCAGGAAATGCGGGATCGACTTTTCGTTGATGAAAAGCCCGTCCGCGACAAAGGCGAAGGCGATGCCCGTCGCCTCGGCTTTTTGCGCCTGCTCGATATAGAACCCCAGGTTCACGCTGGCATCGGCGGGGCCTGAGGGGTGTTTCCACGAATTCATGTGCCCGCCGGGGCCATGCAGCATGATGCCAAAGGACAGCGGTTTGCCGGTCATGTCGTTTTCCCCTTTCACGCGGCGGCGCGCAGCGGCGCGGCGCGGGCGATCAGTTCGATGGAACGCAGCCGCGCCTCGTGTTCGGCGACGGGCTGGTCGATGATGAATTCCGCCACGCGCAGGTCGGCTTGCAGGGTGGCCAGCGCCTCGCGCACATCGGCGCCAGTTCCGGCGATGACGGTCGGACGCTTGTGTTCCACCCGGTAATGCGCGGCACCATACTGGCGGGCATATTCGGCGGCCGCCGCCTCGTCCGGCAGGTTCACCGCATGACCGTCGGGCAGGTGAACCTTGACAAAGGCGAGGCCCGCCACCCGTTCCTCGGCCTCGGCCCGGCTGGGGGCGGCAAAGGCGGCGATGGCCAGCGCCGGGCGGTGGCCCGCGATGGATTCATAGGCGTCCAGTGCCGACAGCGTATTCTCGCGGTCGCCGTCCTGATGGCCCGCATGGACGAACCCCCACCCCAGCCGCGCCGCCTGTTCGGCGCTGGCGGCGCTGCCGCCCAAAAGGAACCGTTCGGCGGGAACGGCGGCGCGCGGCTGGATGTCGGCGTCGCGCAGCGGCCCCTTCAGCCAGGCGTCCAGTTCCGCCAGCTTGCGGTCCAGTTGCCGGGCGCTGCCTTCGGCCAGTTCGGCTTGCAGCGCGCGCGTCGCGGTCGGCAGGCCGCCCGGCGACTTGCCGATGCCCAGATCGACCCGGCCGGGCGCCAGCGTCGCCAGAACCGAAAACGTCTCGGCCACCTTGTAGGGCGCATAGTGCTGCAACAGCACCCCGCCGCTGCCGACCCGGATGCGCCGCGTCTGCGCCAGGATATGCGCGATCAGGATTTCCGGCGCCGCACTCGCCAGCCCCAGGGATCCGTGATGTTCCGCCAGCCAGAAGCGGTGATAGCCCAGATCCTCGGCCGCTCGGGCATAGGCCAGCGTGGTGGCGAGCGCATCTGCCCCGGTCTTGCCGGGGGCGATAGGAGATTTGTCCAGAAGGCCAAGGCGGTAGGTCATTTCAATCTCCGGAGGAGCGGTGGTTGAAATGACTATAGGAATGGTCGTTATTTGCGTAAATAATGGGCGGTTTCTGTTTGAGCGTCGCGAACGAGAGGGATTTTCCGTCACATCCGCCCAAAAGAGAACCGCGCGCCAAGGAGGAAAGATCTGTCTCTTTTCCTGCGGGGGCATAGAACGCCGCGGCCCGCCCCCCGCGATTCCCGACGGCCGGGCCACGGCGGCAAAGCGCGTTTGTTTTCTTTGGCAACGGCGAGGCAGCAGGTTTTTCCCACCATCGCCCCGAACAAAGAAAGGAATGCGCCGAATTGCGCCCTCTCCCTGCCGGAGGCTCGCCGAAAGGCGACTTTCGCGCTAGACTTTGACGGTATGCAGCCATGGAGGAGGACAAGATGCCGACCGACCAAGACCGACATACCCGGACCCCTGCGGCGCCCGCACAATTCCACGCCGCCCGCAGCCGGTCCTTTCACGACCGCGATGTCGATGAACTGGCCGACCTGCTGGTTCAGCATCGCGGCGAAAGGGCGGCGCACTATGTGCCGTTGCCCCGGCTGATCCAGGAATAACCGCTATTGCAAAGCGCTGCGCCGCCCGCGACCCCTCGCGGGCGGCGTTTCCGTCGCAGCGCCCGTCAGGCCCGCGCCAGCCGGCGGATGACGGCGATGAAACGGTCCACCTCCTCGCAGGTGTTGTAAAAGGCGAGCGAGGGGCGGACCGTGGTTTCCAGACCAAAGCGGCGCAGGATCGGTTGTGCGCAATGATGCCCGGTGCGCACCGCGATGCCTTCGCGGTTCAGCGCCTTGCCCACCTCTTCGGTCGTGTGCCCGTCAAGGACAAAGGACAGGACCGATGCCTTGTCCCGAGCGGTGCCGACCAGCCGCACGCCACGGATGGGTTTCAGGTAGTGGGTCGCATAATCGAGAAGCTGGTGTTCATACCGCCCGATGTTCTCGATCCCCCAGCGTTCGACATATTCCAGCGCCGCGCCAAGGCCGACCGCATCGGCGATATTGCCGGTGCCCGCCTCGAACTTGTTGGGCGGCGGCTGGAACAGCGTGCGTTCAAAGGTCACGTCGGCGATCATGTTGCCGCCGCCCTGCCAGGGCGGCATGTCTTCCAGCAGCGCCTTTTTGCCCCAGACCGCGCCGATGCCGGTGGGGCCAAAGATCTTGTGCCCGGAAAACACCAGGAAATCCGCCCCGATGTCCTGCACATCGACCTTCATATGGCTGACCGACTGCGCCCCGTCCACGATGGCACAAAGCCCGTGGCGTTTGGCGATCTGGACGATTTCCTTGACCGGCACCACGGTGCCAAGCGCGTTCGACACCTGCGTCACCGACAACAGTTTCGTGCGGGGCGTGATCAGGCGCTGATATTCCTCAAGGATCACCTGCCCGGAATCGTCGACCGGGATCACCTTGATCTTCGCGCCCTTTTCCCATGCGAGCTGCTGCCAGGGCACGATATTGGCGTGGTGTTCCAGATGCGAGACGATGATCTCGTCCCCCTCACCGATGTTCTTTGCCCCCCAGGTCTTGGCGATCAGGTTGATGCCTTCGGTCGTGCCGCGGACAAAGATCACCTCGTCGGCCGAAGGGGCATTCAGGAACCGCCGCACGGTTTCGCGCGCCTTTTCATAGGCATCGGTCGCCCGCGCGGCCAGTTCGTGCGCGGCGCGGTGGATGTTGGAATTCTCGTGTTCATAGAAATGCGCCAGCCGGTCGATCACCTGGCGCGGTTTCTGCGTGGTGGCGGCATTGTCGAACCAGACCAGCTGGCGACCGTTCACCCGCTCTTGCAGGATGGGAAAGTCGCGGCGCACCGCGTTCACGTCAAAGGCGGGATGCGCCGACTGACCGGCCTGCGGCACCGAGGGTTCCGCGGCGGGGCGGGGCGGGGCGTAAACCGGCGCGGGCGGGGCCTCGGCGGCAGGTTCGGCCAGTAGCGCCCGCAGATCCTCGGCCCCCGGCAGGCCGAAGCTTTGCGGCGAGACCAGATCGGCGACCGGGCCGGGTGCCCCCTGCGGCGCATAGCCCGCAGCCTCGTTCAGAAAGTAATAGGGCGAGGAACCGCCCTGTCCCGCCACCGGGCGCGGCGTCACTTGCGGCACGGCCAGAGAGTGACCGCCAAACCGCCCGTTCAGCGCGGGCGGCACGATGGCAGCACTATCGGGCAGGCCGTTCGCCGCCACCGCCTTGGGGACCAGCGCGTGGCTCGAAGCCAGGCTCCCCGCCGCATCCCGCGGCGAGGTCGGCACGACATTCGCCCCAGGTGCTATGGCGCCGGGCAGCGCCGGGCCCTTTGCCAGCGGGCCGGGATCGAACCCCGCGGGCGTGGGACTGTCGGGCAACGGATTGGCGGGCAAAGCCCCTGGTCCGGTCACGGCGGACGCCGCCGTCCCCGGCAGCGCCGCAAAGAACTGCGAGGCCAGTTCGGTCAGCGTGGCGATGTCGGGCAGGCCCGCCGGCGGGGCGAGGTCACTTGTAGGTGTCGGGATAGTCATGGAACTTGCCGATCTCCACATCATCCAGCACCGCCAGCGCATCGGGCGACTGCACCACAAGGCTGCAATAAAGGCTGATCAGATAGGACGCGATGGCCGCCCGGTTGATCCCCATGAACCGCACCGACAGGCCGGGCGACTGTTCCCCCGCAAGGCCGGGCTGGTAAAGGCCGACCACACCCTGCCGCTTGTCGCCGACGCGCAAGAGCAGGATCTTGGTCTTGCCGTCCACCACCGGCACCTTGTCCGACGGGATCAGCGGCAGCCCGCGCCAGGTCAGGAACTGCGACCCGAACAGCGAGACGGTGGGCGGCGGCACGCCCCGGCGGGTGCATTCGCGACCAAAGGCCGCGATGGCATCGGGGTGGGTCAGAAAGAACGCGGGCTCTTTCCACACCTTTGCGATCAACAGGTCCAGATCATCCGGCGTCGGCGCCCCGGTCAGGGGATACAGCACCTGATCGGGATGCACATTGGCCAGCAACCCGTAGTCGGGGTTCTTGATCAGCTGACCTTCCTGGGTTTCCTTGATCGTCTCGATTGCCAGCCGCAGCTGTTCCTTCACCTGATCGAAGGGGCTGGAGTAAAGATCGCTGATCCGCGTATGAACATCCACGATGGTCGAGACGCCGTTCAGGAAATATTCGCGCGGCGCCTCCTCGTAATCCACAAAGGTTTGCGGAAGCTCGGATTCATCCTCGCGCGCGGTGCAGGCGACCTGCACCTCGTCGGCATTGCTGACGGTGTTGAGCCGGTAGATGCCCGCCTCGACCGGCAGCCATTGCAGCAGATGGACCAGCCAGCGCGGGCTGATGGTCGGCAGGATCGGGGCGGTTTTCGTCGCATTGGCAAGCTGGCGGGCGGCGGTATCGC
>JASGFG010000007.1:0-64931 GCA_047605605.1 Paracoccaceae bacterium
TGTTCGCCACCTCCGACAACCGCGAGAAAGGCTTCGACAACCGGCTGGCGGGCCATATCGGGTTCCATCCGCAGGACAACACCGAACCCTTCCGCGCGGCGATGGAGGCGAAGACCCCGCCGATCGACGTGAAACTGCCGCGTTTCCGCTATCTGGGCGGCTATATGGTGGAACTGCCCCACCCGGATGATGAGGCGAAGTGATGCGCGACAGCTATGATGTGGTGATCATCGGCGGCGCGGTCATGGGGGCCTGCACGGCCTATTGGCTGGCCTCCAACCCGGATTTCAACGGGTCGGTGCTGGTGGTGGAACGCGATCCGACCTATGCCACCGCCTCCACCGCCTTGTCGGTGGCGGGCATCCGCACCCAGTTTTCCAACCGCGCGAATGTGGAGATCGGGCGGTTCGGCACGCAGTTCATCCGCGATTTCCCCGATCTGATGCAGGTTGGCGATGACCGGCCCAGCCTGAACTTTCATCCCGGCGGCTATCTGTTCCTGTCGAATACCGAATCCGGGGCGCAGGTGCTGCGCGAGAACCACGAGGTGCAGAAGGCCGCCGGGGCCGATGTGGTGCTGTGGGATGCCGATCAGCTGAAATGGGCGTTCCCGCATCTGAAAACCGATGACATCCTGCTGGCGAGCTATGGCCAGTCGGGCGAGGGCTGGTTCAACAACACCGGCATCGTGTTTGGCTGCCGCAACAAGGCGCGCGAACTGGGGGTCGAGTTCGTCAAGGACGAGGTGGTTGCCATCGGGCGCGAAGGCAACCGTGTCACCGGCGTGACGCTGGCCTCCGGCCCGACGATCGCCGCGGGCACCATCGTCAACGCGGCAGGCCCGCGCGGCGGCAAGGTGGCGCGGATGGCGGGGCTGGACCTGCCGGTGGAGCCGCGCAAACGCACGCTGTTCGTCATTGATCCGGCGAAAACGCCGGAAGGCACGGCGCGCGTGAACGAAGGCCGGCTGCCGCTGACCATCGACCCGACCGGCGTGCATTTCCGCCCCGAAGGGCGCTATTTCCTGGCCGGTGGCGTGCCCGAGGATGACAGCCCCCCCGATTACGACGACTTCAACCCCGGCCATACCGAATGGGAAGATCAGGTCTGGCCCACCATGGCCGAACGGTCGGAATCCTTCGAGGCGGTCAAGGTGGTGCGGTTCTGGGCCGGTCACTATGACTATAACACCTTTGACCAGAACGGCATCATCGGCCGCCACCCCGAGGTGACGAACTTCGTCTTCTGCAACGGGTTTTCCGGCCACGGGCTGCAACAGGGCCCGGCGGCGGGGCGCGCGGTGATGGAACTGATCACCTATGGCGGCTTCCGCACCCTTGACCTGACCGACATGCGGTATGAACGTATCGCGGAAAACCGGCCCTTCCTGGAAAAGGCCATCGTCTGAAAGGCCATCCGTGACCCAACGCCCGCCGCGCCTTCCCCCCCTGAACGCGCTGCGGGCGTTCCACGCCGTCGCCCGGCACCGCAGCTTTCGTCAAGCTGCGGACGAGTTGCTGGTCACGCCGCAGGCTGTCAGCCAGCAGATCAAGACGCTGGAAGATACGCTGGGCGTGACGCTGTTCCACCGCAAGCCCCGCGCGGTGGAACCGACCGAGGCCGCGATCCTGCTGGCGCATTACGTGCAGGCCGGTTTCGACGAATTCGCCGAAGGGGTGCGGCGTGTCACCCGCGCCAATGCCCGCGAACGCATCAACCTGAACGTCAGCCCGTTCTTTGCTACGCATTACCTGCTGGGCCGGCTGGTCCGGTTTCGCGACCGCATGCCGGGGGCGGATCTGCGGCTGACCACCATGGTCGAACTGCCCGATTTCGTGCGGGATGACGTGGATGTTTCGGTCCAGTGGGGCTATGGCGACTGGCCGGGGCTGGACGCGACGCGGCTGGTCGCGGACCCGAAGGTCATCTGCTGCACCCCCGCGCTGGCCGAGACCGTTGCCACCCCCGCCGACCTGACCCGGCATACCCTGCTGGAGCCGGTTCTGGACGGATCGTTCTGGGCGGATGTGCTGGAGTTTCTGGGGGCGGGTGCGCCGGAAACGCCATCGCGGCTGGCCTTTCACGATGCGGCGACGATGCGGCGGGCCACCGTTTCGGGCCTTGGCATCGGCCTTTTGTCCCATGCCTATGCCGAAGAGGAAATCCGCGCCGGGCGTCTGGCGGCGCCTTTGGGCGATGCGTTGGCCGGAATGCCGCAGGCGAAGGTGCCGGGCTTTTATCTGGTCCTGCCAAGGTCGCATCGGCGCAGCCGCCCGGTCGCGGCCTTTTGTGACTGGATCCTGGCCGAGGACTGGTCCGAACCGGAGCGGGTCTAGGCCGCGCCGGGACGCGGCAGGCTAACCATAGCTGCGGCTGCCGAAGATCGCGCTGCCGACGCGGACATGGGTGGCGCCCTCGGCGATGGCGGTTTCAAAATCGCCGCTCATCCCCATGGAAAGGCCGGTCAGGCCGTTGCGCCCGGCGATCTGGCGCAACAGCGTGAAATGCGGGCGCGAGTCTTCTCCTTCGGGGGGAATGCACATCAGCCCGGCCAGCGGCAGGCCCAGCCCCCGGACGGCGGCGATGAACCCGTCGGCATCGTCCGGCAGGATGCCGGCCTTCTGCGGCTCGGCCCCGGTGTTGACCTGCACGAACAGGGCCGGACAGGCGCCGCGCGCATCGGCAAGCCGCGCCAGCCGGTCCGCCAGCGAGGGGCGGTCGAGCGTATGGATGGCATCGAACAACTCGACCGCCTGTTTCGCCTTGTTGGTCTGCAGGGGGCCGATCATATGCACCTCGACCGGGCCGAACCGGTCGCGGAGCGCGGGCCATTTCGCCGCCGCCTCCTGCACATAGTTTTCGCCGAACAGGCGCTGGCCCTCCGTCAGTGCGGCGATCACGCGATCTTCGGGCTGGACCTTGGACACGGCGATCAGACGGACGGAGCCGGCGGGCCTTCCTGCCGCAGCCTCGGCGGCGGCGATGCGCTGGCGAATGTCCTGAAGCCCCATGTTTTCACCCCTGGCGGTTTGAGCCGTCATAACGCGCGGGGCGGAAAAGAAAAAGAGCGGGCCAAGGCCCGCTCTTTCCCGGATTTCAACCGATCGTCAGATCAGAAGTCGAAACGCACGCCGACGTCGGCATAGGTTTCTTTGTTGTAGTCGCGCTGGATCGAGCCGGTCAGCTTGGCGCCGCCCAGATCGTAGTCAGCACCGATGCCCAAGCCGGTGTTGGTTTCCAGAGAGTCCAGACCGTTGTGCGAGATGTAGCCCTTCAGGGTCAGAGCATCCATGGTGTAGTTGCCGTAGATCACGATGGTTTTGTCGAGATCGCCGCCAGCACCGTCTTCACCTTCGTCGATATAGTTCAGGCCGACAGTGGCGACATCGCTGACTTTATAAGCGCCACCGATGAAGAAAATGTCGTTGCCTTCAATCCCGGCGCCATCCCAGGTGCCCGCAGCGGCGACGGTGAACGCGCCAGCCGAGTAGGTCAGAGCCAGCGAGGTTTCCGAGTTGTAGCCGATGCTGCTGTCGTCATACTGGTTCGGGTCGACGTACGACAGACGGCCGGTGAAGCCACCAACGGTGTACGAGGCGTAGATCCCCATGCGCTCGGCGTTGTAGTGGCCGGTCGAGAAGGAATAGAAGTCCGAACGCGAGTCGCCGTAGGACGAGTCGATCAGGCCCATTTCCGAGTCGTAGAACAGTTCGACCGAGTCGAGCGCGGTGTTCACGTTGCCGACTTCGACACGCAGGCCTTCGTAGGTCGCGTAGAGCAGCGCCGACGAGACAGCGGTAGAGCTGTAGCCCGATTGGTCTTGCAGACGGATACGGCCACCGAAGGTCACGCCGGTGTCGGTTTCGGTCTTCGCGTCGATGTTGAAGCGCAGACGGGTGTGAATGACGGTGCTGGCTTCGCCATCACCGGCTTCCGAGTTGTATTGCAGACCGAAGCGGCCGAAGCCCGAGATGTTCACGCCGGTTTCGGCGTAAGCGGCGCCGCCGAGCGTCGCCAGGATCGTCGAGGCGATAAGAGCCTTTTTCATTTCGTTTTCCCTCGTTGTCTCTAAGGTGCCCAACTCAGGGGAATCCGAATTGGGGATGCCCTCTTTTCAGGTTTGGCCCGCGGTAATGCAACGAAAAGCGCGGGCGTCCTGGGGAAGATCGGGGCCGATGGTGCAGCTTTGCCACAGTCCCGTCATGCGGGGGATCGGCGGGACAGGGTCGCGCCGTCAGGAAACGCCCCGAAAAACCTTGTCGCACCGGCCCCTGTCGGCTACAGAGCAGAAAAACGAGATCCCGGGGGCAGGCCCTATGGCTATCCAACGCTTTGTGCGCGGCGCGATTCTGGCCGGTCTGGCCTTTGGCCTGACCGCCTGCGGCGACGGCACCGACAAGGCCGCGCCGACGCGCGAGATGCGCGACGACGCCTCGGGTGGCGGCGGGATGAAGCTGTGGGACCTGTTCAACCGCTCGGCCGATCCGAACGTGACCGTGCAGGTGAACAAGTATCTCTGGGCGGCCTCGCTGGACGTTCTGAACTTTCTGCCCATCGAATCGGTCGATCCGTTTACCGGGGTGATCGTCACCGGCTATGGCACCCCGCCGGGCGGCGGGCGCGCCTATCGCGCGACGATCTATGTGCAGGACCCGGCGCTTGATGCGCGCTCGCTGAAGGTGTCTTTGCAGACCTCGGGCGGCGGATCGGCCGCGCCGGAGACGGTCAAGGCGGTCGAGGATGCGATCCTGACCCGCGCGCGGCAGCTGCGGGTGCGGGACGGCAATCTCTGATCCTTTTCGCGGGGGCGGCCGTGGCTGGCCCTGGGGCGCTGCCCCGGACCCCGGGATATTTGCGCGAAGAGGATGAGGGGCAGGCTGGACCTTGCCTGCCCGCGCGGTGTAATCCCGCGCGGGAACACTGCATGAGGCTTTACTGATGTCGCGCTATGACCCTTCGGCGATGGAACCCCGCTGGCAGGCGGAATGGGACAAGGCCGGGGTATTCACCGCGCGGCACGACCCGGCGCGGCCCAAGTATTATGTGCTGGAGATGTTCCCCTATCCGTCCGGGCGCATCCACATGGGGCATGTGCGCAACTATACCATGGGCGACGTGGTGGCGCGCTACAAATCCTCCTGTGGGTTCAGCGTGTTGCATCCGATGGGCTGGGATGCCTTCGGGATGCCGGCCGAGAATGCGGCGATGGAACGCGGCGGCCACCCCAAGGAATGGACCTACGGCAACATCGCCGACATGAAGGCGCAGATGAAACCGCTGGGCCTGTCCATCGACTGGAGCCGCGAGTTCGCGACCTGCGACCCGGAATATTACGGCCAGCAGCAGGCGATGTTCCTGGACATGCTGGAGGCCGGGTTGGTTTACCGCAAGAATGCCGTGGTGAACTGGGACCCGGTCGACATGACCGTGCTGGCCAACGAACAGGTGATCGACGGCAAGGGCTGGCGGTCGGGCGCGGCGGTGGAACGGCGCGAGCTGACGCAGTGGTTTTTCCGCATCTCCGACTATTCGGGCGAGCTGCTGGCGGCGCTGGACGGGCTGACCAACTGGCCGGAAAAGGTGCGGCTGATGCAGGCCAACTGGATCGGCCAGAGCCGCGGCTTGCAGTTCAGTTTCACCACCACCGGCGCGCCCGAAGGCTTCGACCGGCTGGAGGTCTATACGACCCGCCCCGACACGCTGCTGGGGGCGAGTTTCGCGGCGATTTCGCCGGATCATCCGCTGGCCAAGCATCTGGAGCGTCACGACCCGGCGATTGCCGAGTTCGTCGCCGATTGCCGTCGCGTGGGGACCAGTGCCGAGGCGCTGGAGACCGCCGAGAAAAAGGGGATGGATACCGGCATCCGGGTGCTGCATCCCTTTGACAATGCGTGGGAACTGCCGGTCTATATCGCCAACTTCATCCTGATGGATTACGGCACCGGCGCGATTTTCGGCTGCCCCGCGCATGACGCACGCGACTTTGAATTCGCCACGAAATACGGGCTGCCGATTCCGCCGGTATTCGTGGCCGAGGGCGAGGAAGAGGCCCCGCTGGCCGAGGCCTTCGTGCCGCTGAAATCCGAGCCTGTGCATTACATCCGCGGTTTCGCCGGGGATGAGGTGCAGACGGGCGAGGCCGCGGTCGCCGCCGCGATTCGCTTTTGCGAGGAGCGGGGCGTGGGCCGCGGTGTCACCAACTATCGCCTGCGCGACTGGGGGATCAGCCGCCAGCGCTATTGGGGCTGCCCGATTCCGGTGGTGCATTGCCCCGCCTGCGGCGTCGTGCCCGAGCGCAAGGAAAACCTGCCCGTCCGCCTGCCCGACGATGTGACGTTCGACCGGCCGGGCAACCCGCTGGATCGCCATCCCACATGGGCCGCGACCACCTGTCCGCAATGCGGGGCGGCGGCAAAGCGTGAAACCGACACGATGGACACGTTCGTCGATTCGTCCTGGTATTACGCCCGCTTCACTAGCCCCCATGCGGCGACGCCCACCGACGCGGCCGAGGCCGATTACTGGATGAACGTCGACCAGTATATCGGCGGGATCGAGCACGCGATCCTGCACCTGCTGTATTCCCGCTTCTTCGCGCGGGCGATGCACAAGACCGGCCACCTGCCCGCCCAGGCGATCGAGCCGTTCAATGCCCTGTTTACCCAAGGCATGGTGACGCACGAGATCTACATGACCCGCGATGCGCAGGGCCGCCCAGTCTATCACCTGCCCGAGGATGTGGTGGACGGCAAGCTGGCCGACGGCACGGCGGTGGAAATCATCCCTTCGGCCAAGATGTCGAAGTCGAAGAAGAACGTCGTCGACCCGATGAACATCATCGCCTCCTTCGGGGCAGATACCGCGCGCTGGTTCGTCATGTCGGACTCGCCGCCCGAGCGGGATGTGGAATGGACCTCCTCGGGCGCGGATGCCGCGTCGAAACACCTGTCGCGCGTCTGGCGCATCGCCGATGACATCGCGCGCAGCGATGCGGCCCCCAGCCCCGAGGATCAGTCGCTGGCCCGCGCCGCCGCCCGCGCCACGGTCGAGGTGACGCAAGGCATCGAGGGATTCGCCTTCAACAAGGCCATCGCGGCGCTTTATGCCTTTACCAACGTCCTCCAGAAATCGCAGGCGGGCTCGCAGGCCCGGCGCGAGGCGATGAAGGTCATGGCGCAGCTCATGTCCCCCATGGTGCCGCATCTGGCCGAAGAGGTCTGGGCCATGCTGGGCGGTCAGGGCCTCGTCGCCCGCGCGCCCTGGCCCAAGGCCGACCCCGCGCTGCTGGTCGACGATACCGTGACCCTGCCGATCCAGATCAACGGCAAGCGCCGCGCTGAAATCAGCGTGCCCAAGGACATGCCCGCGGCCGAGGTTGAAAAGATCGCGCTCGCGAATGATGATGTGATCAAGTTCCTCGCCGGTCAGCCGGTGAAAAAGCTGATCGTCGTGCCGGGCCGCATCATCAATGTCGTCGTCTGATCGCCGCACTTTCCTGACGCTGCTGGCCGCCGCCCCGCTGGCGGCCTGCGGCTTCACCCCGGCCTATGGCCCCGCGGGTCCGGCCCGCAACCTGCAAGGGGCGATCCGCGTCGCCGATCCGGCCGACAAGAACGGCTTCGACCTGGTGGAGCGGTTGGAGGAACGGCTGGGCCGCCCCGATGCGGCGCGTTACGACCTGCGGTTCCTGCTCGTCACCAAATCCATCGGCGTGGGCGTCATGCCGGACAATACCATCACCCGCTACAACCTTGTCGGCACGGTGGACTGGAGGCTGACCGAACGGGGCACCGGACGGCAGGTGACGGCGGGCAAGGTGCAGAACTTCACCTCCTGGTCGGCCACTACCTCGACCGTGGCAGGGCTGGCGGCCGAAGAGGATGCGGCCTTCCGCCTGATGCGCATTCTGGCCGACCAGATCGTCACGCAGCTGGTCGCCACTTCGGGCAAGTGGCTGAAATGACGCGACGGCGATGATCCTCAAGGGCATCGAGGCGGCGCGCTATTTCGCCAGGCCCGATCCGGGTCGCGTCGGTCTGCTGATCTTCGGCGCCGATCCGATGCGCGTGGCGATGAAGCGGGCCGAGGTGGTGCTGGCGCTGATCGGGGCCGAGGGCGCGGCGGAAATGCGGCTGACGCGCATTCCGGCCGCCGATCTGCGCAAGGATCCCGCGCTGCTGGACGCGGCCATCAAGGAGATCGGGTTCTTTCCCGGCCCGCGCGTGGCGCTGGTCGAGGATGCGACGGATACGCTGACCCCGACCATCCAGGCCGCCTTGCAGGACTGGCGGCCGGGCGATGCGCAGATCGTCGTCACCGCAGGCGGGCTGACCGGGAAATCCGCGCTGAAGACCCTGTTCGAGAAACATCCCAACGCCTTTTCCGCCGGTCTCTACGACGATCCCCCCACCCGCGAGGAGATCGAGGCCGAGTTGAAGCGCGCCGGTATCGCCAGCGTGCCGGGCGAGGCGATGGCGGATCTGTCGGCCCTTGCCCGCGCCCTCGACCCCGGCGATTTCCGCCAGCTGCTGGAGAAACTGGCGCTCTACAAGTTCGGCGATGCCACGCCCCTGACCCCGGCCGAAATCGCGGCCCTCGCCCCCGCGACGATCGAGGCCGAGATCGACGACATCATCCATGCCGCGGCCGAGGGGCGCGGCCCCGAAATCGGCCCCCTCTTCCGGCGGCTGGAGGGGCAGGGCGTGCTGCCGGTCACGCTTTGCATCGGGGCGCTCCGGCACTTCCGGGCACTGCACATCGCCTCGTCCGATCCGGGCGGGGTGCAGGCGGGGCTGATGAAGGCGCGCGTCTTCGGCCCCCGCCGCGACCGGATGCAGCGGCAGGTGCAGACCTGGGGGGTGAGGGCGCTGGAAACCGCGATGGCGCTGCTGGTCGATACCGACCTGACGCTCCGCTCGTCCTCGCGCGCGCCGGGCATGGCGCTGATGGAACGCGCCCTGATCCGCCTTGCGATGATGCGACGCTAGAAGGGACGCACGCCAGTCGCCACCAGTCCGAACGCCTCCCGGATTTTCCCTTTTCCAAATACTCCCGCCGGAGGCTCCGACGCTGCCGCGGAACGCCGCATCCGGGCTGTCCCGCGGCAGCCGGCGCAAGGGGGCTCGATGCCCCCGCGCGCCGGGTCGGTCAGGGGCGCGGCGGCTGGATCAGCCCCGCCTGCACCGCCGGACGCGCCAGAAAGCGGTCCAGATAGGCGGGCACATTGCGCAGATTGCCCCAGCCCGCGATCTCGGCCCCCTTGTAGAAATCGCGCAAGGTGCGCAGCCACGGCCCGATCGCGATGTCGGCGATGGAATAGTCGCCCGCGATCCAGTCCCGCCCCGCCAGCGCGCCGTCCAGCACCTTCAGCAGCCGCTCGGCCTCGGCGCGGTAACGCTCCTTCGGGCGGGGGTCGTCGATCTCCTTCCCGGCGAAATGGTGGAAATAGCCCAGCTGCCCGAACATCGGCCCAAGGCCGCCCATCTGGAACATCAGCCACTGGATGACTTCATAGCGGTTGGCGGCGGGCAGGAGTTTCCCCGACTTCTCGGCCAGATAGATCAGGATCGCCCCGCTTTCGAACAGCGCCAGCGGCTTGCCGCCCGGCCCGTGCGGGTCGAGGATCGCGGGGATCTTGTTGTTGGGGTTCAGCGACAGGAACGCGGGGCTGAACTGGTCGTTCGTGGCGAAATCCACCAGATGCGCGTCATAGGGCAGGCCCATCTCCTCCAGCGCGATGGAAACCTTGACGCCGTTCGGCGTCGGCAGCGAATAAAGCTGAATCGCGTCGGGATTGCGCGGCGGCCAGCGGCGGGTGATCGGAAATGTGGAAAGATCCGGCACAATCAGGCTCCTGTCTTGGGTCCGGCGCAGGATAAGCACAAATTCCCCCTATAATCCGATAAAATCTGTGGAATAGTGCCCAGGCGCTTGTGCGCGAATGCAGCGAACCGCCCACACTCCGGGCGCAGGGGACAAGGAACGGCTGAATGATTAACGAATTCAAGGCGTTTATCGCCAAGGGCAATGTGATCGACCTTGCGGTCGGTATCATCATCGGCGCCGCCTTCACGGCGATCGTCACCTCGCTGGTGGACGATCTGGTCAACCCGCTGATCGGGATGATCGTGGGCGGGATCGACTTTTCCAGCTGGGGCTTCTCGATCGGCGAGGCAAAGTTCAACATCGGCAACTTCATCAACGCCGTGATCAAGTTCCTGATCATCGCCTGGGTCGTGTTCCTGCTGGTCAAGGCAGTGAACCGCATCGCGCCCAAAAAGCCTGCCCCGCCCGCAGGCCCGACCGAACTGGACGTGCTCAAGGAAATCCTGGCCGAGGTGAAAAGCAAGTAAGGCCGATGGCCCCCGGCCACACGGGCCGGGGGCCATTCGCACCTCAGATCCGCAGCGCCTCGTCCGGGGCGATGGTGGGCAGGTTCAGCGCCTGGCCCACGGCGGCATAGGTCAGCTTGCCGGCATGGGTGTTCAGCCCGGCCTTCAGATGCGGGTTTTCTGAACAGGCCAGCCGCCAGCCTTTGTCGGCGAGCGCCAGAAGGAAGGGCAGCGTCGCATTGCCCAGCCCTTGGGTCGAGGTGCGGGCGACCGCACCGGGCATGTTCGCCACGCAGTAATGCAGGATGCCGTCGACCGTGTAGATCGGGTCCTGATGGGTGGTGGCGTGACTGGTCTCGAAACAGCCGCCCTGGTCTATGGCCACGTCGACCAGCACCGCGCCCGGCTGCATCGTCGCCAGCTGCGCCCGGCTGACCAGCTTGGGCGCCGCCGCCCCCGGCACCAGCACCGCGCCGATCACCATGTCGGCGGTCGGCAGCAGGTCGGCCACCGCGCCGCTGCTGGCATATTGCGTCGTCAGCCGCCCCATGAAGATGTCGTCCAGATAGGACAGCCGCGGGACCGAGCGGTCCAGCACGGTGACATTCGCCCCCATTCCGGCCGCCACCCGCGCCGCCGCCGTGCCGACCACGCCGCCGCCGATGATCACCACATTGGCGGGCCGCACGCCCGGAATGCCGCCCAGCAACACGCCGCGCCCGCCATTGGCCTTTTGCAGCGCCCATGCCCCGACCTGCGGGGCCAGCCGCCCCGCTACCTCGGACATCGGGGCCAGCAGGGGCAGGCCGCCGCGGGCATCCGTCACCGTCTCATAGGCGATGGCGGTCACGCCGCTGGCCAGCAGGTCGCGGGTCTGGTCGGGGTCGGGGGCGAGGTGCAGATAGGTGAACAGCACCTGCCCCGCCCGCAGCCGCTTGCGCTCGGCCGGCTGGGGCTCCTTGACCTTGATCACCAGTTCGGCGGCGAAGACATCCTCGACCGTGCCGATCCGGGCGCCCGCCGCCGCGTAATCCGCATCGGCAAAGCCCGCGCCAAGGCCCGCGCCGGTTTCCACCACCACCTCATGCCCGTGGCGAATGACCTCGTGCGCGGCCTCGGGCGTCAGGCCTACGCGAAACTCCTGCGGCTTGATCTCTTTGGGACAACCGATCTTCATGCAACCCTCCCTGATGCTTTGGACCGTTTTCCGATCCTCGCGCAGATGGCGCGGCGATTCCGTGCTTTTCGGGATGACGGTTGTGGCGGCGGGCGATAGGTTCTGCGTCGGAGTAGCCATTTGTTCGAAGAAATCACCGCTATGGACGATCTGGACGCAACCGACCGCCGCATACTGACCGTGTTGCAGAAGGAGGGGCGCATCACCAATGCCGAATTGTCCGAGCGGGTGAACCTGTCCGCATCCGCCTGCCACCGCCGCACCCAGCGGCTGGAGGACGAGGGGTATATCGCCGCTTACGTCGCACTGCTGGATGCGCGGCGCCTTGGCCGGCCGACGACGGTTTTCGTCGAGATCACCCTGCAAGGCCAGGCCGACGACCTGCTGGACGCCTTCGAGCGCGAGGTGAAGCGTATTCCCGACATTCTGGAATGCCATCTGATGGCGGGGACGGCAGATTACCTGCTGAAACTGGTGGTGCGCGATACCGAGGATTACGCCCGCATCCACCGGCAATACCTGTCGCGGCTGCCGGGGGTGCGGCAGATGCATTCGTCGTTCTCGCTGCGCACGGTTCTGAAGACGACGGCGCTTTCGGTCTGAGCGGCGGAGGGGGGGGCTGTCTGCCCCCCTCTTGGCCTGCGGCCAATTCACCCCCCGAGGATATTTTCGCGAAGAGGATGGGCAGAAAGCGGTCATCACATTGCCGCATTCGGCGGGCTGGATGGGGTGGTTGAGGCTTGTCTGCCGGTCTGATGGATCTGTCCCCTGTTTCCCGCGCCGCTGTCGCCTTGCTGGTCGATGGCGAGAATCTTTCAAAGGACAAGGCGGCCGCAGTGCTGATGGCCGCGCGGCGCCATGGCGATGTGCGGGTAAGGCGGGTCTATGGCGCGGCCAACCATATCGCAGGCTGGGAGGATGCGGGATTCCGTCTGGTCGCGACCCGTCCGGGCAAGAATGCCGCCGACATGCTTTTGTGCGTCGAGGCTGCGGTGCTGGCGCTGCGCGAAGGGATCGGAACCATCCTGATCGCCTCATCAGACCGGGATTTCAGCTATCTGGCCGAGCAGTTGCGGGAACATGGGGTCCATGTGGTGGGGGTGGGCGAGGCGAAGGCGCCGAAGGCGTTTCGCGAGGCGTGTTCGGGTTTCATCCTGTTGGGCGGCGACCCGCCCAAGCCCGCACCTGCCCCGGTCGCCGAGCCGATGGCGCAAAAGGTTCGGGCTGCGATCATGGCGGCAGGGGGTGCGGGGTTGGCGATGGATGCCCTTAACCCGATCATGCAAAAGCAGGGGGTCAATATTTCCGGGACGCCGGAGGGGAACTGGCGCAAATGGCTGACCGCGCGCCCTGCGCTTTTCACCTGCGATCCGAAGGGGCCGGGCGCGCGGGTGCGCCTCAAACCCCATACCGCGCCATGAACATGTCCACCGCGCTGTCGATGGTGCGGCGGCGGTCGGCGGGGGTCAGGGCATCGGCCATGCCGAAGATCAGCCGCTCGTGCACATCGGCCTTGCACAGTTGCATGAACTGTTCGGCGGCAAGGTCGTAGTCCTCGATCCGCACCTCGCCGCGCGCTCCCGCGCAGCGCAGGTAATGGGCCAGCGTGTCGCGGATCATCAGCGGGCCGGAGCGATAGAACTCCCGCGCCAGTTCGGGGAACCTTTGCCCCTCGGCCACGCAGATGCGGAACACCCGCTGGCCGAAATCCGACATCAGGAAATCGACCATCCGTTCCGCAGCCATCGCCAGCACGCCGCGCACCGTGGCGCGGTCGTCGATCAGGGCCAGCGCCTCGGTCGTCTGGCGCTGGCATTCGGCCTTGGCCACCTCGATGAACACCAGACTCTTGTCGGGGAAATAGCTGTAGAGCGTCGCCTTCGACACCCCGGCCTCGCGCGCGATATCATCGACCGAGGCGCGCTCGAATCCGTCGCGCAGAAAGACCGTCCGGGCACCCGAAAGCACCTGGTCGAACTTGCGGCCCCGGCGGATCGGGTCTTTGGCGGTCACGGTCATGGCTTCCCCTTTTCCGCAGCATAGCAGCGGCGGAAAAGGGGGCAAGGCGGGCGGCATGGTCAGCGCGTCTTGCCGCAGGTCGATTGCGGCGCGCAGTTGCTGGCCGACACTGTGGGATGCGGGTCGGGCCAGGTCAGCGTCGGAAAGTCGAGGATGATGCCGCCGGCCAGAGTGGGCGTGGCGGCAAGCGACAGAAGTGCTGCAAGGGCAAAGCGTTTCATCGGGGATGCTCCATGATTCTGAACTTTCCAGTTCACTTTTGTAATCTGAACCTATCAGTTCAGTTTTGCAAGCGATTCTGAACCGACCGGTTCAGATTTTGCGCCGGCCGCGGCCTTGCATTGCCGCCGCCGCCGTGAAAGCAAGGGAAAGCCCCCCCGCCGGAAACCGCCATGCTTGCCATTTTCCTGAAGACGCTGCCGTTCTTTGCGGTGATCGGCCTTGGCTATGCGGCGGGGCGGCTGCGGGTCTTTCCGGCCGAGGCGACGGCCTGGCTGACGAAATTCGTCTTTTACTTCGCGCTGTCGGCGATGCTGTTCCGGCTGACGCTGAACCTGTCGCTGGGCGAGATCTGGAACGTGCCCTTCGTTCTGGCCTATCTGTGCGCGACGGGCGGGCTTTACGCGGTGCTTTTCGCCCTGTCGCGCCTGCGCGGCGTGACGCTGGGCGAGGCGACGATCGAGGCGCAATGCGGCACCATCGGCAATACCGGCTTTCTGGGCATTCCGATGCTGGGGGTGCTGCTGGGGCCATCCGCCTCGGGGCCGCTGCTGATGGTGCTGACGCTGGACATGATCGTGTTTTCGTCGCTGGTGACGCTGTTGATCACGGCAGAGCGCGAGGGGCGGCTGCACCTGCGCTCGACCCGGGCGCTGGTGACGGGGCTGCTGAAAAACCCGATGATCGCCTCGATGCTGGCGGGGTTCCTGTGGTCGGGCCTTGGCGTGCCGGTGCCGGTCCCGCTGGACGAGACGCTGAAGCTTTTGGGCGGGTCGGCGACACCTTGCGCGCTGTTCGCCATCGGGGCCTCGCTGGCCGGGCGGTCGGCAGAGCGGGTGGCGGTGGCGGGCTGGCTGTCGTTCTGCAAGCTGGTGCTGCATCCGGCGGCGGTGGCGGCGATGGCGCTGCTGGTCTTTCCCGTGGCGGGCGAGGCGGCGAGGGTGATGATCGCCGCAGCCAGCCTGCCGGTGGCGGGCAACATCTATATCCTTGCCCAACACTACGGGGTGGCGCCGCAGCGCGTTTCCGCCTCGATCCTGATTTCAACGGCGGCCAGCATCCTGACGGTGCCGGTCGTCATCGCCTGGATCACAGGCGCCTGAAGGAGAGTTTGCCATGAAAACCGTATCCGAAAACCGGGCCTTTGGCGGCGTGCAGGGGGTCTATGCCCACCCCAGCCAAGTCACGGGCTGCGACATGACATTCGGTCTGTTCCTGCCCGAACAGGCCGAGGATGGCCCGGTGCCGGTGCTGTGGTATCTGTCCGGCCTGACCTGCACGCATGAGAATGCGATGACCAAGGCCGGGGCGCAACGCTGGGCGGCCGAATACGGGCTGGCGCTGGTCTTTCCCGACACCTCGCCGCGCGGACCGGGCGTCGCCAATGACGAGGCCTATGATCTGGGGCAGGGGGCGGGGTTCTATGTGAACGCCACCGAAAAGCCCTGGGCGCCCAATTTCCGCATGTGGGATTATGTGACGGATGAACTGCCGCGGCTGGTGTTCAATACTTTTCCGCTGGACGACACGCGCCAGGCGATCACCGGCCATTCCATGGGGGGTCATGGCGCGCTGACCATCGCCATGACCTTTCCGGGCCGCTTCGCCTCGGTTTCCGCCTTTTCGCCGATCGCCAATCCGACGGCCAGCGACTGGGGGCGCAAGCAGTTCGCCGCCTATCTGGGCAAGGACGAATCCCTCTGGGCGCCCTATGACGCGACGCTGCTGATGCGCAAGCGCGGCTTTGACGGGCCGATGCTGATCGACCAGGGCACCGCCGACCAGTTCATCGACCTTTTGCGCCCCGAGGCGCTGGCCGCCGCCATCGCCGAGCGGCGGCAGGGCGCGATCCTGCGGATGCAGAAGGGATACGACCACAGCTATTTCTTCGTGTCCTCCTTCATCGAGGACCATATCTCGTTCCACGCCGCGGCCCTGCATGGCTGAGGTGCGGATCTTCGTCGATGCCGATGCCTGCCCCGTCAAGGCCGAGGCCGAACGGGTCGCCACGCGGCACGGGTTGCGGATGTTCGTCGTGTCGAACGGCGGCATCCGGCCCAGCGAGAACCCGCTGGTCGAGATGGTCTATGTGGCGCAGGGCCCGGACGAAGCCGACAAGTGGATCGCCGAGCGCGCCACCCCGACCGATGTGGTGGTTACGGGCGACATTCCGCTGGCGGCGAAATGCGTCGCGGCCGGGGCGCGGGTGGTGAAACACAACGGCGAGGTGCTGACCGAGCGCAACATCGGCAATGTCCTGGCCACGCGCGACCTGATGGCGGACCTGCGGTCGGCCGATCCGTTCATGAAGGGCGGCGGCAAGGCCTTTGGCCCCGCCGACCGTTCCCGCTTTGCCGAGGCGCTGGACCGCGCGGTCCGCGCGGCGAAGGCCTAGGAAATGTCGCGGGCGGGACAGACAGCGCCGGTTGCCGCCGCGAATGTCGCGGGCATGGAGGATGCCGTCCCGAACCCCGCCCGCCGCAACACGGTGATGGGCATGGCCTGCGCCATGGGCGCCAGCCTGATCTTTTCGATCAACGATGTGTCGTTCAAGTTCCTGTCCGGCGATTTCGCCCTGCACGAGCTGGTGCTGATCCGGTCGTCGCTGGGGGTGATCGTGATGCTGTCGATCATCCTGCCGCTGAACGGCGGCTGGGGCATCCTGCGCACGAAGAAGCCCGCCCTGCATTTCGGCCGCGCGCTGCTGGTCGTGATGTCCAACCTGACCTACTATCTTGCGCTGGCGGCGCTGCCGATGGCGGACGGGGTGGCGTTGTTCTACATCACGCCGCTGATGATCACCGCGCTCTCGGTGCCGATGCTGGGTGAAAAGGTCGGCCCCCGGCGCTGGGCGGCGGTGGGCGTGGGGCTGGTCGGCGTGCTGGTGATGATGCGGCCCGGCACCTCGGCCTTTCAGATCGCCTCGGTGCTGCCGATCCTGTCGGCCTTCTTCTATGCGATGATGCACATGATGACCCGGCGGATGAAGGGCACGGAATCGGCGCTGACCATCACCTTCTGGGTGCAGGTCACTTTCATCGCCGTGTCGATCCTGATGGGGCTGGCGGTCGGCGACGGGCATCTGGCGCAAAGCACGCATCCCTCGCTGGCCTTTCTGTTCCATGCCTGGACCTGGCCGCCGCCGCGGGACTGGGCGATCCTGCTGGTGGTGGGGCTGTGTTCCTCGTTCGGGGGCATCCTGATCGCGCAGGCCTACAAGCTGGCCGAGGCGGCGGCGATCGCGCCCTTTGAATATGTGGCGATGCCGATCGCGGTATTCTGGGGCTTTACTGTCTTTGACCAATGGCCCGACACCATATCCTGGATCGGCATATCGCTGATCTGCGGGGCGGGGCTTTATGCCTTCTGGCGCGAGGCGGTTCGGGGCGGGAGGGCGAAATGAACATCATCGGACCGGGGGCCGGGGCGGCCTTGACCTGGGACGGGCTGATCGCGGCGCTGATTGCCGGGCACCGCCTGCCCCGCCCGCGGATGGAGGACATGCTGCTTTACCGCGGGCAGGACACGCTGTTGAACCGGGCGGCCTGGATCGACGGGCTGGGCCTGCTGGTCAAGGCCGCGACCGTCTTTCCCGGCAATGCGGCGCAGGGCGAGCCTACGATCCATGGCGCGGTGAACCTGTTCGACGACAGGACCGGCGCGCTGCGGGCGCTGGTCGATTTCCATCTGGTGACACGGTGGAAAACCGCCGGGGACAGCCTGCTGTCTGCCCGGCTTCTGGCGCGCAAGGACAGCCGCAACATCCTGCTGATCGGCGGGGGGGCGGTGGCGCGGTCGATGGTGGATGCCTATTCCAGCGCTTTTCCCGGCGCGCGGTTCACGGTATGGTCGCGCAATCCGGCGACGGCGGCGGCGCTGGCCGGGCCGCTGGATCTGGCCGTGGCGCCGGATCTGGAGGCGGCGGTGAAAACGGCCGACATCATCTGCACCGCCACCATGGCCACCGCCCCGGTGCTGCGCGGCGCCTGGCTGCAACCGGGCCAGCATGTCGACCTGATCGGGGCCTATACCCCCGCCATGCGCGAGACCGATGACGAGGCGATGGCCCGCGCCCGCGTCTTTGTCGACTGCCGCCAGACGACGGTGGGCGTCATCGGCGAGCTGATCGAGCCGATCCGGTCGGGCGCCCTGCGCGAGGCGGATGTCGTCGCGGATTTCTACGACATCGAGGCGGGCGTTTATGCCCGGCGGTCCGAGGACGAGATCACCATCGCCAAGAACGGCGGCGGCGCGCATCTGGACCTGATGACCGCCGCCTGGATCGCCGCCAGCCAACCCGGCCCCGGCTGATCTTGCGGACTCGACAAGCCGCCGGAACACTTTATCGTCACCTGCGGGAGAAGGGGCGCGCGATCACCGTGCCCGAAGGGAGAATCGTGATGACGGACACGGGCTTGCCCGTTCCGGGCCGCGGCCTGCGGTCACATGACGTCGCGTCAGGGATTGAAGCCCGGCCGCCGACCGGGCCATTTGCCGCCCCATTGCCCCCGCGGGGGCGCAAAAGCATACCGGACCGGCAAACGGCCCGGAACACGGCTCGTCAGAGCACAACAGAGAGTGAAAGGACCCGATGAACATGAAACCCGTGACCCGCAGCCTGCTGGCCGCCTCGGCGCTGGCGATGATGGCGGCGATGCCCGCCGCGGCGAAAACCTTCGTCTATTGTTCGGAAGCATCCCCCGAAGGCTTCGACCCGGCGCCCTATACCGCCGGCGGCACCTTCGACGCCTCGGCCCATCCGGTGTTCAACCGTCTGGTCCAGTTCAAGCACGGCACGACCGAGATCGAACCCGGCCTGGCTGAAACCTGGGACGTGTCGGCCGACGGGCTGGAATACACCTTCCACCTGCGCAAGGGCGTGAAGTGGCATTCCAACGAGAAATTCACCCCCTCGCGCGAGTTCAACGCCGATGACGTGATCTTCAGCTTTGACCGCCAGGGCAACAAGGACAATCCCTGGAACAGCTATATCTCGGGGATCACCTATGAATATTACAATGCGATGGAGATGCCGTCGCTGATCAAGTCGGTCGAAAAGGTCGACGACAATACGGTGAAATTCACCCTGACCCGTCCCGAGGCCCCGTTCCTGGCGAATATCGCCATGCCCTTCGCCTCGATCGTGTCCAAGGAATATGCCGATACGCTGGACAAGGCGGGCGCCAAGGAAGACTTCAACAACCTGCCCATCGGCACCGGCCCGTTCAAGTTCGTGGCCTATCAGAAAGACGCCGTGATCCGTTACCAGAAGAACGCCGATTACTGGGGTCCGGCCCCCAAGATCGACGATCTGGTGTTCGCGATCACCCCGGACGCGGCCGTGCGCCTGCAAAAGCTGAAGGCCGGCGAATGCCACCTGATGCCCTATCCGGCCCCGGCCGACATCGCGGCGATCAAGGCCGATCCGAACCTGAAGCTGGACGAACAGGCGGGCCTGAACGTCGGCTATCTGGCCTACAACACCACCGTCGCGCCCTTTGACAAGCCCGAGGTGCGCAAGGCCCTGAACATGGCGATGAACAAGCAGGCGATCATCGACGCCGTGTTCCAGGGCGCCGGTCAGGTCGCCAAGAACCCGATCCCGCCGACTATGTGGTCCTACAACGACTCGATCAAGGACGATCCCTACGATCCCGAAGCCGCGAAGAAGCTGCTGGAAGAGGCGGGGGTCAAGGACCTGTCGATGAAGATCTGGGCGATGCCGGTGCAGCGTCCCTACATGCCGAACGCCCGCCGCACGGCCGAGCTGATCCAGGAGGATTTCGCCAAGGTCGGCGTCAAGGTCGAGATCGTCTCCTACGAATGGGGCGAATACCTGAAGAAGTCGATGGAGCCGGGCCGCGACGGCGCGGTCATCCTGGGCTGGACGGGCGACAACGGCGACCCGGACAACTTCATGGGCGTGCTGCTGTCCTGCGCCTCGGCGGAACCGGGCGGTGCGAACCGCGCCTTCTGGTGCAACAAGGAGTTCTCGGACATCCTGGCCAAGGCCAAGGCGACCTCGGACGTGGCCGAACGGACCAAGCTTTATGAACAGGCGCAGGTGATCTTCAAGGATCAGGCGCCCTGGGCGACGCTGGACCATTCGACCCAGTTCGTGCCGATGTCGGCCAAGGTGACGGGCTTTACCATGAGCCCGCTGGGCGACTTCACCTTCGACAACGTCGATATCGCCGAATAAGGCCAACCGGGCGCGCGGGGGCAATCCTCGCGCGCCCGTCTTCATGGGTTTCGCATGATCCGCTTCATCATCGGAAAGCTTCTCTACCTGATCCCCACATTCATCGGGATCACCATCATCGCCTTTGGCTTCGTGCGCGTTCTGCCGGGCGATCCGGTTCTGCTGATGGCGGGCGAACGCGGCATCTCGCCCGAGCGCCATGCCGAACTGGCGGCGCAATTCGGATACGACAAGCCGATCTGGATGCAGTATTTCGATTTCCTCGGCCGCCTGCTGCATGGCGACCTGGGCAATTCGCTGGTGACGAAAAAGCCGGTGCTGGCCGAGTTCCTGACGCTGTTCCCCGCGACGGTCGAGCTTGGCGTCTGCGCCATCATCATCGCCACGCTGATCGGGGTGCCGGTGGGCGTTCTGGCCGCCATCAAGCGCGGGTCGTGGTTCGACCAGCTGTCGATGACCGCCGCCCTGGTCGGGTTTTCGATGCCGATCTTCTGGTGGGGGCTGCTGCTGATCATCCTGTTTTCCGGCATCCTGCAATGGACGCCGGTGTCGGGGCGGATCAGCCTGATGTATTTCTTTCCCTCGGTCACGGGGTTCATGACCATCGACGCCCTCTTGTCGGGGCAGAAGGGGGCCTTCACCTCGGCCCTGTCGCACCTGATCCTGCCGTCGGTCGTGCTGGCGACGATCCCGCTGGCGGTGATCGCACGGCAGACCCGTTCCGCCATGCTGGAGGTGATGGGCGAGGATTATGTCCGCACCGCCCGCGCCAAGGGGATGCCGCCCGCGCGCGTGGTGGGCGTTCACGCCCTGCGCAATGCGATGATCCCGGTCGTGACCACCATCGGCTTGCAGGTTGGCGTGCTGCTGGCCGGCGCCATCCTGACCGAGACGATCTTTTCCTGGCCCGGCATCGGCAAGTGGATGATCGATTCCATTTCCCGCCGCGACTATCCGGTGGTGCAGTCGGGGCTGCTGCTGATTGCCGCCATCGTGATGATCGTCAACCTGATCGTCGATCTGACCTATGGCCTGATCAATCCGAGGATCCGCCACAAATGAGCGACGTTGCAAACACGCCGGCCGTCAGGCTTTCCGACGCCGCGATCCGCCGCAAGATGCTGGCCGATTTCTGGTTCTATTTCCGTCAGAACCGGGGGGCCGTCGCCGGGTTGTGGGTGTTCATCCTGCTGGTGCTGGTGGCGGTGTTCGCCGCGCTGATCGCCCCGCATGACCCGACGATGCAGTATCGCGACTCGCTGCTGGTCCCGCCGGTCTGGCAGGACGGCGGAAAGCCGGCCTTCCTTCTGGGCACCGATGCGGTCGGGCGCGACATGCTGTCGAGGCTGATCTATGGCGCGCAATATTCGCTGTTCATCGGCATTGTCGTCGTCGCCATCGCGCTGGTGGGGGGCATCGTCATCGGCCTTGTCGCCGGGTTCTTCGGCGGCTGGGTCGATACCGTCATCATGCGGGTGATGGATGTCATCCTGGCCTTCCCCTCGCTTTTGCTGGCACTGGTGCTGGTGGCGATTCTGGGGCCGGGCCTGACCAATGCGATGATCGCCATCGCCATCGTCTATCAGCCGCATTTTGCCCGGCTGACGCGCGCCGCGGTGATGGGCGAGTTGCAGCGCGAATATGTCACCGCCGCGCGGGTGGCGGGGGCGGGCAACCTGCGGCTGATGTTCAAGACCATTCTGCCGAACTGTCTGGCCCCGCTGATCGTGCAGGCCACGCTGTCGTTTTCGTCGGCGGTGCTGGATTCGGCCGCTTTGGGCTTTCTTGGCATGGGCGCGCAGCCGCCCGCGTCGGAATGGGGCACCATGCTGGCCGAGGCGCGAGAGTTCATCCTGCGCGCCTGGTGGGTCGTGACCTTCCCCGGCCTTGCCATCCTGATCTCGGTCCTGGCGATCAACCTGATGGGCGACGGCTTGCGCGACGCGCTGGACCCCAAGCTGAAGCGGAGCTGAGATGAGCCTTCTGACCATCCGCAACCTGACCGTCCGTTTCGCCACCGCCGGCGGTTCCTTCACCGCCGTCGACGGCATCGACGTGTCGGTCGACAAGGGCGAGGTGCTGGCCATCGTCGGCGAAAGCGGCTCGGGCAAGTCGGTGTCGATGCTGGCGGTGATGGGCCTTCTGCCCGATACCGCCACCGTCACCGCCGACGAGATGACCTATGACGGCCGCGACCTGCTGCGCCTGACGACTGCCGAACGGCGCAAGCTGATCGGGCGCGAGATCACCATGATCTTTCAGGAACCCGTCGCCTCGCTGAACCCGTCCTTTACGGCGGGGTTCCAGATCGAGGAGGTGTTGCGCCTGAACCTGGGGCTCAGCCGCCATGACGCCCGCGCCCGCGCGCTGGACCTTTTCCGGGCCGTCGGCATTCCCGAACCGGAACAGAAGCTGAACGCCTACCCGCATCAGATGTCGGGCGGGCAGTGCCAGCGGGTGATGATCGCCATCGCCATCGCCAGCAATCCGCGGCTGCTGATCGCGGACGAACCGACGACCGCGCTGGATGTGACGATTCAAAAGCAGATCCTCGACCTCTTGATGAAGCTGCAAGAGGATTACGGCATGGCGCTGATCATGATCACCCATGACATGGGCGTGGTCGCCGAAACCGCCGACCGGGTGGTGGTGCAATACAAGGGCCGCAAGATGGAAGAGGCCGATGTGCTGAGCCTGTTTGAAAACCCGCAGCACCCCTATACCCGCGCGCTTTTGTCGGCCCTGCCGGAAAATGCCACGGGTGACCGTCTGCCCACCGTTTCCGATTTTCTGGCGGAGGCACCGCGATGACCGGGGAAATCGTCGTTCAGGGCCGCGGCGTGACGCAGGACTATCACGTTCCGGGCGGGCTGTTCGGCAAGGCGAAAACCGTGCGTGCGCTGAAGGGCATCGACTTTGCGGTGGAACGCGGCAAGACGCTGGCCATCGTCGGGGAAAGCGGATCGGGCAAGTCGACGCTGGCCCGCATCATCGCGCTGATCGACCCGGCCAGTGGCGGCGAATTGCGGGTGGAGGGCGAGGTGGTGAACATCGCCAACCGCCGCCCCGCGCCAAGCCTGCGGTCCAAGGTGCAGATGGTGTTCCAGAACCCCTATGGGTCCTTGAACCCGCGCCAGAAGGTCGGCGATGTGCTGATGGAGCCGCTGCTGATCAACACCAACATTCCCGCCGGCGAACGGCGCGAACGGGCCGAGGCGATGCTGGCCAAGGTCGGCCTGCAACCGGAACATTTCAACCGCTATCCGCACATGTTTTCCGGTGGTCAGCGGCAGCGGATCGCCATTGCCCGCGCGCTGATGCTGAACCCCGCGCTTCTGGTGCTGGACGAACCCGTTTCGGCGCTGGACCTGTCGGTGCAGGCGCAGGTTCTGAACCTGCTGGCCGATTTGCAGGACGAATACAACCTGACCTATGTGTTCATCAGCCATGACCTGTCGGTCGTGCGCTATATCGCCGACGAGGTGATGGTGATCTCCAAAGGCGAGGCGGTGGAGCAGGGCACGCGCGAGGAATTGTTCGCCAATCCGCAGCATCCCTATACCCGGTCGCTGTTCGCGGCGACGCCTGTCACGGATGTCGAGGCGATCCGCGCCCGTGTCGCCCGCCGGGCCGAGGTTCTGGCGGCGCGAAAGGCCGGTTGAATGCAGATCCGCGAATTTGGCGTCGAAATCTGGATGAACGCGCATGAGAATGATGCGAAGTTCAACCTTGCCGAAACCTGCGTGGATTCGATCACCATCGCCGAGCTGCTGACGCTGGCGGGGCGCAACGATGATGCGCTGGCCGAGCTGTTGCCGATGCGCATGGGCTACGGCGCCATCGAGGGGTCGGACCGTCTGAAATCCGCGATCTGCGGGCTGTATGACAGGCAGGCCCCGGCGAATGTGATCGTGACCCATGGCACCATCGGCGCGAACCATCTGGTGCATTCGGCGCTGGTGGGGCCGGGCGATGTGGTGGTGTCGGTCGTGCCCACCTATCAGCAGCACTACTCCATCCCCGAATCCTGCGGGGCCGAGGTGCGGCTGGTCTGGCTGAAACCGGAAAACGGCTTTCTGCCCGATATGGCCGAACTGGCCGAGGCGGCGAAAGGCGCGAAGCTGATCGCGCTGACCAACCCCAACAACCCGACCGGCGCCTTGATTGACCGTGAGGGGCTGCTGGCCATTGCGGAAATCGCGCGCGCGAACGACGCGTGGGTTCTGTGCGACGAGGTGTATCGGGGCATCGACCAGACGGGTGACGGCTTTACCCCCGCGATGTGCGATCTTTACGAAAAGGGCATCTCGACCTGCGGCATGTCCAAGGCATTCTCACTGGCGGGCCTGCGTCTGGGCTGGGTCGCGGCACCGGCGGAGATCATCCATGCCGTGTCGATCCACCGGGACTATACCACGATCAGCGTCGGGCGGCTGGACGACCATTTCGCCGCGCTGGCGCTGGAAAACAGCGGTCGGGTGCTGGAGCGCAGCCGCCGGATCACGCGCGAGAACCTGGCTATCCTTGACCAATGGATCGCCGCCGAGCCGAAGATCAGCTATGTCAAACCGCGCTCGGGCACGACGGCGCTGCTGCGCTATGACCTGCCGGTGTCGTCGGCCGACCTGTGCCTGCGGTTGCAGGCGGAAACCGGCGTGATGCTGTTGCCCGGATCGGCGCTGGACATGGAGGGGTGGCTGCGCATCGGCTATGCCTGCGATACCGAAACGCTGAAGCAGGGCCTGGCGCTGTTTTCCGGCTGGTTGGCGCGGCAGTAACACCTGCCCCCTTGGCGGCGGCGGTCTGGACGCGCATATAGGGCCAAACCAATCCAGACTGCTGAGGGATGCGCATGTTCGGAACCATGGACGCGGCCACGCCGCCCGCCGACCTGATCAAGGACAGCTCGGAAGCCACCTTCATGAAGGATGTGGTCGAAGCCTCGCAGGAGGTGCCGGTCATCGTCGATTTCTGGGCGCCCTGGTGCGGCCCCTGCAAGCAGCTTGGCCCCGCGCTGGAGGCGGCGGTGACGGCGGCAAAGGGCAAGGTCCGCATGGTCAAGGTCAACGTCGACCAGAACCAGGCCATCGCGGCGCAACTGCGGGTGCAGTCTATCCCGACGGTCTATGCCTTTTTCCAGGGCCAGCCGATCGACGGATTCCAGGGCGCGATCTCGCCCGGCGACATCAAGCGGTTCGTCGAGGGGCTGTCGAAACTGGGCGATGACGGTGGCCTTGCCGCCGCGATCGAGGCGGCCGAGGAAATGCTGAGTCAGGGCGCGGCGGCGGATGCCGCCGAAACCTTTGCCGCCATCGCCGAGGAAGAGCCGGGCAATGCCGCGGCACATGGCGGCCTGATCCGGACGGCGCTGGCGCTTGGCGATACGGCACGGGCGGCAGACCTTCTGGCGGCGGTGCCCGCCGAAATCTCTGCGGCGAAAGAGGTGGAGGCCGCGCGCGCCCAGCTGGAGCTGGCCAGACAGGCCGCCAATGCCGGCCCCGAGGCCGAGCTGCGCGCCGCGGTCGACGCCGACCCGCAGGACCGTCAGGCCCGGTTCGATCTGGCGCAGGCGTTGCACGCCGCAGGCAAGGCGGACGAGGCGGTCGATGTCCTGCTGGACCTGTTCCGGCTGGATCGGGACTGGAACGATGGCGCGGCCAAGACCCAGCTTCTGACCATATTCGACGCGCTGCCCGCCAAGGACCCGCTGGTCCTGAAAGGGCGCCGTCGCCTGTCGTCGATGATCTTTGCCTGATCCTTTGCCGCGGGCCGATTCCGCCCTAGCTGTGGTTGATGATGAAGCCCGCCGATCTGCCCGACACGATCCCGCTGTTCCCGCTGCCCGGCGCGCTGCTTTTGCCGCGCGCCCGATTGCCTCTGCACATCTTCGAGCCGCGCTATCTGGCGATGATCGACGATTGCTTGAAGACCTCGCACCGGCTTATCGGGATGATCCAGCCGCGCGAGATGCCCGAAGGGCGCGATCTGGGCACGGCGCGGCTGCATTCCATCGGCTGCGCCGGCCGCCTGACCGGGTTTTCGGAAACCGAGGACCGGCGCTATCTGATCTCGCTGTCCGGCATCTCGCGCTTTCGGCTGGTCGAGGAGGTGCCGGGGTTCAGCCCCTATCGCCGGGCGCGGGTGGATTGGGCGCCCTTTGCCCGCGACATGGGCCATGCCGAGGATGACGCCGGGCTGGATCGCGACGGCTTTCTGGACCTTCTGGCGCGGTATTTCACCAGCCAGCAGCTCGCCACCGAATGGGACGAGCTGAAAGAGGCCGAGCCGGAGCTTCTGATCAACTCGCTGTCCATGCTGTGCCCGTTCACGCCCGAGGACAAGCAGGCGCTGCTGGAATCGCCGTCGCTGCCGGTGCGGCGGGAAACGCTGGTCACGCTGATGGAATTCGCGCTGCGCGGCGGCATGAGCGACGAGGTGCTGCAATGACGGACGAACCCGAAGCCCCGCTGTTCGACCGCCGGATGATCGAGGCGCTGGTCTGCCCGGTGACGCAGGCGGTGCTGAGCTATGATCCCGTCCGGGGCGAACTGGTGTCGCGCGCCGCGCGGCTGGCCTTTCCCATCCGCGACGGCATCCCGATCATGCTGGTGGGCGAGGCGCGCGAGATCGACTGATCCCGCGCGCGCACCCTCATTTGCCCCAGGTGCGGTCCAGCACCGCCAGCCAGTTCTTCCAGGCCAGCTTTTCGATCAGCGCCTCGCCATAGCCATGGTCGCGGAAGGCTTGCAACAGGTTCGGCAGGCCCGCGACATCGCCGATTCCATCGGGAATCGTCGCGCCGTCGAAATCCGACCCCAGGCCAAGGTGATCCTCGCCCAGGATCGACAGCAGGTGATCCATGTGTCGCAGCATCGGCTCCCACGTCATATCGGGCGATTTCATCCCGTCGGGGCGCAGAAAGACGGTGGCATAGTTCAACCCGACCATGCCGCCGGACTCCGCGATGATCCGCAACTGTCGGTCGGTCAGGTTGCGGGTCGAGGGCGTGACCGCATGGGCGTTGGAATGGGTGGCGACCAGCGGCGCGTCGGAAATCGCGGCCACATCGTTGAACCCGGCCTCGTTCAGATGGCTCAGGTCGACCATGATCTTCAGCGCGTTGCATTCGCGGATCAGCGCCTTGCCCGCATCCGTCAGGCCCGGCCCGGTGTCGGGCGTGCCCGGAAACTTGAACGGCACGCCATGGCCGAACACCGTCGGCCGCGACCAGACCGGACCCAGCGACCGCAGCCCCGCCGCGTGCCAGACATGCAGCGCGTCGAGGTCCGGCCCGATGGCCTCGGCCCCCTCCATATGCATGATCGCGGCGATCTTGCCGGCCGCCATGGCTGCGCGGATCTCGGCCACGCTGCGGCAGATGGTCAGCGTCCCCGTCCGCTCCATCCACATCAGATGCCCCGCCATGGCCAGCGCCACGGGTGCTGCGCCGTCTATGTCGATCAGTGCGGGCAGCGGCACCTCATAGGGCGGGTTGTCCATCAGCAGGTCATAGTCGATGCCGTCGTCGCTGTGCGGGCTGGGGATGTAGATGGCGAAGAATCCGCCCGCGAATCCGCCCGCCTTCATCCGCGGCAGGTCAAGCTGGCCCTTGCCTTCGCCCTTCAGCCAGAGGGTGTCGCGGTTGGCAGGGTCGCGCAGCAGACGCAGAAGAAAGTCGTTATGGCCGTCGAAAACTGGGATCATGGGTTGGGCGCCGGTTTGTAGCCCTCGCTCGCGGCGAGGAGTTGCTGGGTATAGGGAGTGCTGGCCCGGTGGGCGCGAAGCGCGTCGCGCGTCAGTTCCTCGACCGCCTGGCCGTGCTGCATCACCATCAGGCGGTCGCACATATGCGCGACCACCGCAAGGTCGTGGCTGACCATGACATAGGTCAGCCCCCGTTCGGCGCGCAGCCGGTCCAGCAGGTTCAGCACCTCGGCCTGGATCGAGGCATCCAGCGCGCTGGTCGGTTCGTCCAGCAGAAGCACCTGCGGTTCCAGGATCAGCGCGCGCGCGACGGCGACGCGCTGCCGCTGGCCACCGGACAGCTGATGCGGAAAGCGAAAGCGGAAGCTGCCGCCAAGCCCCACATCGGCCAGCGCCTTTTCGATCCGCGCCTCGCGGTCGGTGAACCCATGGATCGCCAGCGGTTCGGACAGCACCTTGTCGACCGTGTGGCGCGGGTGCAGCGAGGCATAGGGGTCCTGGAACACCATCTGAACCCGGCGATAGAAATCGGCGCTGCGCGGGGTGGTCAGGTCCTTGCCGTCCAGCAGGATCGCCCCCTGCGTCGTCGGTGCCAGGCCGCAGATCGCCCGCAGCACGGTCGACTTGCCCGACCCGCTTTCGCCGACGATGCCATAGCTTTCGCCCTTGGCGACGCCCAGCGATACGCCACGCACGGCGCGCACGCGGCCGTCAAAGGTGACATGCAGGTCGCGGATGTCGATCACGCTCATCTCGCCCACTCCGCGTCGCGGTTGAGGGTGGGCAGCGGCCGCAGGTCATTGTCGAGCTTTGGCAGGCAGTTCAGCAGGCCTTGGGTATAGGGGTGTTTCGCGTGCTGCAATTCCGATGCCTTCAATTCCTCGACCACGCGCCCGGCATACATGACCAGCACCCGGTCGCAGAAACTGCTGACCAGCCGCAGGTCGTGGCTGATGAAGATCAGGCCCATTCCCCGGTCGCGCACCAGCCGGTCGAGGATGCGCAAGACCTCGATCTGCACGGTCACGTCCAGTGCGCTGGTCGGCTCGTCCGCGATCAGCAGGTCGGGCTCCGTTACCAGCATCATGGCGATCATCGCCCGCTGGCCCATGCCGCCCGACAATTCATGCGGATAGGCGGCGAACACCCGTTCGGGGTCGCGGATCTGCACCGCCTCCAGCATGACGATGGCGCGGGCCTTTTTCTCGGCCCGGCTGGAAGAGCCGTGAAACTTCAGCGCCTCCATGATCTGGGCGCCGACGGTCATCACCGGGTTCAGGCTGAACTTCGGGTCCTGCATCACCATCGACATGCGCCCGCCGCGCAGCCGCCGCATGTCGTTGCGCGAGGCGTGAAGCAGGTCGATCCCGTCGAATTGCAGCCGGTCGGCCGTGACCTTGCCGGGCGGGGGCGTCAGGCCAAGGATCGCGCGGCCGGTCTGGCTTTTGCCGGACCCGCTTTCGCCGACGATCCCCAGCCTCTCCCGCCCCAGGGTGAAGGAGACGCCGCGCACGACCTCGCTGGGGCCTTGACGCGTGGGAAAGGTGACGCGCAGGTTCTCAACACTCAGCAGGGTCATTTCCGCGCCTTCGGATCAAGGACATCGCGCAAGCCGTCGCCCAGGAAGTTGAACCCGAGCGACACGACAAAGATCGCAAGGCCCGGCATGGTGGCGACCCACCACTGGTCGATGATGAACTTGCGCCCCGTGGCGATCATCGCGCCCCATTCCGGCATCGGCGGCTGCGCGCCAAGCCCCAGGAACCCAAGGCCCGCGGCGGTCAGGATGATGCCCGCCATGTCCAGCGTCACGCGGATGATGACCGACGGCAGGCACAGCGGCACCACATGCCCCCAGATGATGCGCGGCGCCCGCGCCCCCTGCAACCGGATCGCGTTGATATAGTCCTGATCGCGGATGGTCAGCGTCTCGGCCCGCGCCAGCCGCGCATAGGGCGGCCACGAGGTGATGGCGATGGCGATGATGGCATTCTCGATCCCCGGCCCCAGGGCGGCGACGAAGGCCAGCGCCAGGATCAGCCGCGGAAAGGCCAGGAAGATGTCGGTCAGCCGCATCATCACCGTATCGACCCAGCCGCCGAAATAGCCGGCCGTCGTGCCGACCAGCAGGCCGATGGGTGTGGCGATCACCGCGACCAAGCCCACGATCACCAGCGTCAGGCGCGAGCCGATGATGACGCGGGACAGGATGTCGCGCGCCTGATCGTCGGTGCCCATCCAGTGGTCCCAGCTGGGCGGCAGCAGCCGTTCGGTGCGCAGGTCGCCCCCCACGATGGGATCATAGGGCGCCAGCAGCGGCGCAAGGATCGCAACCACGACCAGCGCGATGACGATGAACAGGCCGACCATGGCCAGCGGGTTCGACCGGAACGACAGCCATGTGCGATAGGCCTGCCCCAGCCGGGCCTGACGGCGCGAACCGGGGCGTTCGGACAAAAGCCACTCGCGCCGGGAAAGGGGGGATGCGGTCATCTGCGCCTCCTGACACGGGGGTCGAGCAGCGAATAAAGCAGGTCCGAGACGAGGTTCAGCCCCACAAAGCACACCCCGATCAGCAGGGTGCCGCCAAGCACGGCATTCATGTCGGCGTTTTGCAGGCTGTTGGTCAGATACATGCCCAGACCGGGCCAGGAAAACACGGTTTCGGTCAGGACCGACCCCTCCAGCAGGCTGGCATAGGACAGCGCGATCACCGTCACCAGCGGCACGGCGGCGTTCTTCAGCGCGTGAATCCAGATCACCCGCCATTCCGGCACGCCCTTGACCCGCGCGGCGGTCACATATTCCTGCGCCAGTTCGTTCAGCATGAAGCTGCGGGTCATCCGGCTGATATAGGCCATCGAGAAATAGCCCAGCAGACAGGCCGGCAGGATCAGGTGCGAGAACACGTTGCGGAATGCCGCCCATTTCCCCTGCAACGCCGTATCCAGCAGCAGGATGCCGGTTTTCACAGTGAAATCATATTCATAGGTGATGTCGACCCGCCCCGGCCCCGACACCCAGTGCAAGCGGGCGTAGAATACCAGCAGCCCGATCAGCGCTAGCCAGAAGATCGGCGCCGAATAGCCGATCAGGCCGACGACGCGGACCACCTGATCCGCCAGCCTGCCCTGCCGCACCGCGGCCAGAACGCCCATCGGAATGCCCAGAAGCGTGCCGATGATCACCCCCGAGGTGGCAAGTTCCAGCGTGGCCGGGAACACCCGCAGCAGGTCGGTCAGGATCGGTCGCTTGGTCAGCGCGCTCTGGCCCAGATCGCCCGAAAGCACCTTGGTCAGATACATCCAGAACTGTTCCCAAAGCGGCTTGTCGAGGCCCAGTTCCAGGAACACCCGGTCATAGGTCGATTGCGAGGCGCGGTCGCCCACGATGGCCAGCACCGGGTCGACCGGCACGACGCGCCCGATCAGGAATGTCACGATCAGCAGTCCCAGCAGCGTCACCGCGACCGAGACCAGCAATTTCAATGCCTTGCCCAGAAAGGCGGGAAGGGCGCTTGCGCGCCCCTCCGGTGTGTCGGTGGTGGCCATTACTCTTTCGACACGCCGATGAACGAGTTGTCGTTGAACGACGGGCCGACGATGAAGCCCTTGACGTTCTTGCGCAGCGCGACGTTTTCGGTCTGCTGGAACATCACGATGAACGGGCCGTCGGCCATGACCTTTTTCTGAAGGTCGACATACATCTCGGCCCGTTTCGCGGTGTCACGCTCCAGCATGGCGGCGGCGGTTTCCTTCGACAGTTCCGGGATCGGCCAGGCGTTCCGCCAGGCCAGCGGCTTGGATTTTGCCTCGTCCGAGTTGTCGGTGTTGCGCGCGAAGGTATCGGCGTTGGTGTGCGGGTCCTGATAGTCCGGGCCCCACTGGCCAAAGAAGATGTCGTGCTGACGGGCGCGATACTGGGTCAGGTTCTGGCTGCTGTCGCCCTGAACCAGTTCCAGCTTCACGCCGCCCTGCGCCATGGTCTGCTGGATCGCCTCGGCAATCGCCGGGAACTCGCCCGAGTTCCGCACGCTCATCTTCACGCTGAACCCGTCGGGCAGGCCGGCCTTGGCCAGCAGTTCCTTGGCCTTGGCCACGTCCAGCTTGTAGGGGTTTTCGTTATAGGCGCCCAGGAAGCCTTCGGGCAGGAAGGCCTGGTGCACCTTGGCGCCGCCCTTCAGGATCGTCTCGGCGATGGCGTCGTAATCGACCAGATATTTCATCGCCTCGCGCACTTCCGGCTTGGCGAGGGTCTCGTTCTTCTGGTTCAGACCCATGTAGTAGAGCGACCCCTTCACCCCCGATTGCAGGGCGATGTCGGGATTGGATTTCAGCGCGGCCAGATCCTCGGGGTTGAGGTTGCGGGCGATGTCCACGTCGCCCTGTTCCAGCATCAGCCGCTGGGTCGCCGATTCCGGCACATGGCGATAGATCTCGCGCGCGATCTTGGGCGCGTCGCCCGAATAATTGTCGTTCCGCTCCATCACGACGACTTCGTTCGGACGCCATTCGCGGATGGTGAACGGCCCCGACCCGGCATAGCCGGTCTTCAGCCATTCATAGCCGAAATCGCCGTTCGTCTCATGCTCCAGCGCCAGCTTCTTGTCGACGACCGCCGCGACCGTCGCGGTCAGGCAATACAGCACCAGCGAGGGCGCATAGGAGTTGTCCATCTTGAAGTCGAAGCTGTAATCGCCGGTCTTGACGATCTGGCTTTCCACATTGTCCGGCGTAAAGCCGAACTGGGTCAGGATGAAGGCGGGCGACTTGTCCAGTTTCACCGCGCGCACCAGGCTGAACACCACGTCGTCGGCGGTGATCGGGTTGCCGGAGGCGAATTTGCGGCCTTCCTTGATCTTGAAGCTGATGGTCTTGCCATCCTCGGACACGGTCCAGCTGTCCGCGACCTTGCCGAAGATCTTGGACACATCCGCCGGATCATAGCCGATCAGCGTCTCATAGCTGTTGCCGATGACCTCGGACGGCATGAACTCGAACACCTCGGCGGGGTCCAGCGAGATGATCTCGTCCAGCGTATAGGCCTGGATCAGCGTATCGGCCGGGGTTTCGGCGCGCAGCGCGGGTGCCGCCAGCACAAGGCTTGCGACCGCGGCGGTAAGCCACTTGTTTCGGGTAAGCATCTGTCCATCCTCTGTCGGGGCCGTTTCATGCTCTGTTCCCGCGGGTCGCGGGTCGGCACCGACTGATTAACCGCTTGGTAAAAAACCAAGTCAAGGGCGGTGTTACGGCAATCTGCGAGGCGGGACGTTATTCTGCATGGCCGCCGACCCGGCAGACCGTCATGACTTGCGCAGCGCCGTCACATCGCTGGCAAGAACCTCGGCGCCGCCAGCCAGAACCAGCGTCGTGCCATCGGTGCCGCCCTGCACCTCGACAATCTCGGCCCAGGAATCGACGCCCGTCGTCGACAGCAAAGTCTCGCCGCTGTAGCTTTCCAGGGCAAGCGTGTAGGTTCCTGCGGGCAGGGGATCGCCGGCCGCATCGGCGCCCAGCCACTGATAATCCCCGGCTTCGACCGGGATCTCCTCCCGCGCGACCAGCGTGCCGTTCGCATCCTTGACCACCAGAACCGCACTGTCCGCCCCTTCGGCCGGATTGGGGGAAAGCGTTACCGGCGTGCTGCCGTCGAATGCAACGGAAACCTCGGCCCGTGCCTGCTGCCCCACCCATCCCGCCAGTTGCGACATGCCGATCAGGGCCATCTGGCTGGTCAGATTCGTCAACAGCGTATTGGTCTGCGCCTGCTGTTCCACCTGCGAGAAGGTCGCGAGTTGCACCGCGTAATCCGATGAATCGATCGGGTCCAGCGGGTCCTGATTCTGCATCTGCGTGGTCAGCATCTTCAGGAACATGTCGAAATCTGCGCTGGTCGTGGTCGAGCTGCCGGACGACGATGTGGTGCCGGTCGTTGCAGTCGTGGTGGTGTAGTCGGTCGAAATGGTCATCGGTAACGCTCACAAACGGATGTCGAGTTGTCCGGCAGGGCCGGGGCGGTTGCGCAGTTCACCCGCGGCGGGCAAGGGGGGATCGGCCCCGGTTGCGCCCTGGCCCGCGTCGTCGGGGCCGGTATCCGGACCTTGGCGGCCCTGTCGCGGCCCAAAGGAAAGATCGGTTTCGGAATAGCCCGACTGTTGCAGGTCCGCGATGAAGTCGGCGGCATGACGCCGGGCAAGGTCCATGGTTTCGGCGCGATCTGCGGCCAGCGCGACATGCAGCCTTTCGCCCGTGCGCGTTATCTCCAGCCGCAGGGTGCCCAGGTCGTCGGAAGAAAGCTGCAACTCCACGCTGCCGGACGGGTCCGTGGTCAGATCGGCCTGGACATTGTTTTCCGGTCCGACGGCATGGGTATGGGGCGCATGTGACGGATGCGCCGCCGGCGTCGCCGTCGCCCCGCCGGCCGGTGTGGCGGCGGCAGAGGGCGCGGCGGCAAAGGTGTCATGGAAGATGGGCTGGGCTGCGGTCTCTGCCCCGCCGGTTGTCGGGGCAGACAGGGAAGAGCCGGGCGCATCCGGCCCTGCCTGTTCACCCTTTCCGCCGCTGTCCTGGTTTGCGGCCTCTTTCCCGATATGCGGGTCTGTCGGAGAGGAAATGGCAGAGGGCATCGCCAGCCGGGCCTTGACCGACATATCCTCCATCGGTTCGCCAGTGGGGGAAACGACAGTCATAGATTCCGCGCCGGCCGGGATTCCGCGCAGCTTCACGGACATTTCGCCGGCACTGGGATAGGCGGGCGGATCCACCGCTGCCGCCTTCTGGGCCGGCAAGGGCGCAGCCGCAGCGGGTTGCACAGACGCGGGCGGGAGATCCCGCTGCGTCTGCGTCTGCGTCTGCGTCTGCGTCTGCGTCTGCGTCGATTCGATATGATCGGAATCGGCGGTGGGGACGGCAATGGAGATGTCCGGCCGGCTCTGCCGGCCCAGCCCCTCATCGGCCGGCATCCAGCGCGAGAAGAAAGACGCGACCGCGCCCTCTGCCGACGGGGGGACCGCCTCCGGTTCCGCAGCCTCGACCGCTGGCGGCGACGGGTGGGGCGCCAGGGCCGCCATCGCACAGAGGGCGGCGGCATCGCCCCCGACGGCATCTGCGCCGTCAAGTGCGGGGGTGGCCTCGTCTTTGCCCATCATCGCCGCGAAAGCACCGCCATCCTCATCGGGCTTTCTGTCGTCCGGTGGGCGCACGGGCGTCACCATGGTCAGTTGCTGAATGTCCTGAATCATCATCTTCCGACTTCTGCCGATCACGGGCCCAATATCGGCAGAACAGATTACCGACTGTTTACCCGCATCCGCGATTGTGGGGAAATCCACAGACCGGAGCCACAGATGCAGATCACCCCCCCGATCATCCCGCGATCCGACCCGATGTATCAGCGCGCCCAGCAGATGGAGGCGGCGTTCCTGTCGGAAATGCTGTCCTTCGCCGGGCTGGGCGAACAGGAAACCACGCTTGGCGGCGGGATTGGCGAGGGACAGTTTTCCTCGTTTCTGCGGGACGAACAGGCCCGGCTGATCGTGCAGAAGGGCGGGATCGGCCTTGCCGAGACGCTGTTTCGCGCCATGGGGGGAACGGATGCAGAGTGACCTCGAATCGCTGCTGGACCGCACCCGCGCGGCCCTGAGGGCGGGCAATCTGGCGGCCCTGCCGGCGCTGGCCGAGGAAACGCGCATCGCGCTGGAGGCCTTGCCCCGTGATCCGGCCCGACTTGCCGGGCTGGCGGCAAGAGCCGCGCGCAACGCCGCCTGTCTGGAGGCCGCTGCGGCAGGTCTGCGCGCGGCGCGCACCCGTCTGACTGAGATCGGCACCCTGCGGCGCAGCATCGGCTATGACGGCAAGGGCAGGCGGGTGGACGTGCCCGCGCCCTCGGGCGTGGTGCGACGGATCTGATCGCTCAAATGCCGCGGATTCGGGGCTTTGGCATTAGCGATCTCTTAGAGGTTCGGCCGCTTCAATGCCCCTGCATCCCGATGATGGGGTGGCGCGGCGACCCTCGCCGCAAAGACCAGAATGTCCGCATCGCCGCCCTGCGCGGCAGCTGACGCCGGGCGCAAAAGCGCAGGCAATGTGTGAAGGAAAATGCCATGTCGTCGATCCTGACGAATACCAGTGCCATGGTCGCGCTTCAGACGATGAAGTCGATCAACTCGAACCTGAATCAGGTCCAGAATGAAATCTCGACCGGCAAGTCCGTCTCGAACGCCAAGGACAATGCGGCGGTCTGGGCGATCTCGAAGACGATGGAATCGGATGTGAAGGGCTTTTCCGGCATTTCGGACAGTCTGGATCTTGCCTCCTCGGCGCTCGGTGTGGCGCGCGATGCGTCGGAATCGGTTCAGACCCTGCTGACCGACATCAAGACCAATATCGTCGCCGCCCAGGAAGACACCGCCGACAAGGGCAAGCTGCAAACCGCCATCGAGAATGCGGTCAACCAGATCAAGTCGATCACCAGTGCGGCGCAGTTCAACGGGCTGAACCTGATCAAGGGCACCGAGGAGATGAGCGTTCTCTCCTCGCTCGACCGTGACAGCTCTGGCAACGTCACTGCCTCGAAGATCAACGTGGCGCGGGCCGACCTGACGACCACTGCGGGCACCTACGGATCGGGCACTTCACTGACGGCCAATGCGGTGGTCAGCGATACGGCGGCGAACGCGCTGGACAATGTCGGCAATACCGCCGTCGTCACCATGGCCACCGCCGCCGACTACAGCACCGCAGCCACCAGCTTCACCATCGCGGGCACCTCGTTCAGCTTTGCCGCGGGCGAGCTGTCGGGCGACCAGGACGCGGCAGCGGCGACCATCGCGGGCCGGATCAATGCCCTGGGGATCGAAGGCGTGACAGCCTCGGTCTCGGGCGCGGACATCAGCATTTCGTCGACCCGCGCCTTTGAAGGCGTCGCGGTATCGGTCGATGCGGCCAGCGGCGCCGCCATCGGTTCGCAGATCACCGAGGTCAATGGTGCGGCCACGACCGCCAGCAGTGCGACGATCGACGAACGCGCGCTGAACGTGACCTTCGACAAGGCGGCGAGCGTGGCCGAGGGCGACGGATACCGCGTCAGCTTTGGCGGCGAACAGTTCACCTATGTCGCCGGCCCCGACGAATCGATGGAAGATGTGGCCCGCGGGCTGAAGACCGCCATCGACTCGAAGAAGATCGATGGCGTCACCACCTCGGTCACGCAGGCGGATGACGGGTCGTGGCAGCTGAAGGTCGACAACAATTCCGCCACTGCCAAGACCCTGGTGGCAGTCGGCGCCAGCGGGGGCGAGGCATCGGGCGGGTTGTTCGGGCTGGACCAGATCGATGTCTCGACCAAGGAAGGCGCGGCGGCGGCGTTGTCGAATATCGAGAACATGATCAACACTGCCATCGACGCCGCGTCGTCCTTTGGCGCCTCGCAGACCCGGATCGAGACGCAGACCGACTTTGTCAGCAAACTGACCGATGCGCTGACCACCGGTATCGGCACCATGGTCGACGCCGACATGGAGGAAGCGTCCGCCCGGCTTCAGGCCTTGCAGGTCCAGCAGCAGCTGGGTGTGCAGGCGCTGTCCATCGCCAACCAGGCGCCGCAGACCATCCTGTCGCTGTTCAAGTGACGGCATGATGACCGGCCGGGGCGCCGTGGTGCCCCGGTCCGCCTGACGCAGTCCCCCCAGCCAAGAGGCCGCCGTGTCCCTGCATTCCCTTGCCTTGAATGCCTATGCCCGCCCCGAGGGCGCCGCCCGTTCGCCGCGCAGCATCGAATACGATCTGTTCGCCCGCACGACCCAACGCCTGTCCGCCTCCTGGACCGCGCGCGACCGCAGCTTTCCCGCATTTGCCGAGGCGCTGAACGACAATCTGCGCCTCTGGCGTGCGCTCGCGGTGGATGTTGCCCAGCCCGGCAATGGTCTGCCCGAGGATCTGCGGGCGCGGCTCTATCATCTTTACAAGTTCGTGGCCCAGCACAGCCGCAAGCTACTGAAACGCGAGGAGGCCACGGTCGAGGTTCTGGTCGACATCAACACCGCCGTCATGCGCGGCTTGCGCGGCGAAGGCGGTGCCCCATGACGGGGTTGGTCATCAAGCTTGGGCCGCATGAACGGGTTCTGATCAATGGGGCGGTGATCGAAAACGGCGACAAGCGGTCGCGCCTGGCGGTGATGACGCCGAACGCCCATATCCTGCGGCTGCGCGACGCGATCCACCCCGAACAGGTGAATACCCCCGTCCGCAGGGTCTGCTATATCGCGCAACTGGTGCTGTCGGGCGATGCGGATGCGGCCGAGGCCCGGATGCAGCTTCTTCGCGGCATCGAACAGTTAAGCCAGGTTCTGACCGATCACGACAGCCGCACCCAGCTTTCGCAGGCGACCACTGCCGTGCTGGAGGGGCAGCATTATCAGGCCCTGAAGGCCTTGCGCAGCCTTTTGCCGCGGGAGGAGCGGCTGCTTGCCGCGCGCCGGGCATGAGCTTTACCCCCGTCCTGCCGCTGACCGGCTATACCGGCTGGACCTTCCTGAAGCGCACGATGGAGGTTCAGAAAGAAGCTTATACCTCCACCCCCGTCATGCAGCGGGACGAGGAATATTTTCGCCAGAACATCGCCAAGATCCAGAGTGCCGAAGACCTGGTATCCGACCGGCGGCTGTTGAAGGTCGCGCTCGGGGCCTTCGGTCTGGATGATGACATCAACAACAAGTATTTCATCCAGAAGGTGCTTTCCGACGGCACCACCAGCAAGGATGCCCTGTCGTCCAAGCTGGCCGACAAGGCCTATGCGAAGCTCTCGGCAGCTTTCGGCTTTGGGGAGGGTGAGACACCGGCGACCCAGACCGAGGGTTTTGCCGATACCATCCTGACCGCCTATGAAGCTCGTCAGTTCGAGATCGCCGTCGGCGATCAGGACGACACCATGCGCCTTGCGCTGAATGCCGAACGCGAACTGTCCGAACTCGCGGCCAAAACCAGCAGCGATGACACCAAATGGTTCACCGTCATGGGCAGCGAGCCGTTGCGTGAGGTGTTTGAGACCGCGCTTGGCCTGCCCGATGGCTTCGTGTCGCTGGATCTGGATCAGCAATTGCAGACGCTGCGCGAAAAGACCAAGGCGCTGACCGGCGATGGCGAGATCAGCCAGTTCAGCGACCCGGATCAGGTCGAGGCACTGGTGCGCCGGTATCTGATCCGGGCAGAGATCGAATCCGGCGCAATCTCGTCCATGACGCCGGGCGCAGGGGCGCTGATGATCCTGCAATCCGGGTCATCCAACGCATCCTACAGCATCCTCTCTGCCCTTTATTCCTAGACCGCCATATTTCTAGACCGCCATATTCCTGGAGCGGCCGTGCGACAGCCGGGCGCAGGGGTTCTGGCCAGGCTGTTTTCCCGACCTTGTGCTTGCTTTCGGCCGACAGATGCAGGGCTGCGGCAAGTTCCGAAACGGTTCAGGCCGCACCCGTTTGGGTAGGGCCGGCAAGCCGGGCCCGATCTTCCGCAGAAATGCCTGTCCCGGCGGCTGTCAGGACAGGCAACTCCTGAGGCGGCGAAAGCTGCCGGCAATGCCATCAGCGGGCGCATCCTCGGCCAGAAAGCCATCCAGCGCCGGCCAGACCCGGATTGCGGCATCCACCATCGGATCGGAGCCCTTCACATAAAGCCCGGCCTGGATCATCATCTCTGCCCGGTCCCAGGCGCCCAGCAGGCGACGCGCTTCGGAGACAAGGGCGTTTTCTTCGACCGTCGCCGCATCGGGCAGGCTGCGCGACACCGACCGCAGCAGATCTATGGCGGGAAACCGCCCCCGTTCGGCGATGCGGCGATCCATGACCACATGGCCGTCCAGCACCCCGCGCAGGATGTCGGCCACGGGTTCTTCCATATCCGATCCCGCGACCAGAACCGAAAACACCGCGGTAATGTCGCCCGCGCCCTCCGGCCCCGGACCCGCGCGTTCGGCCAGCGCCATGATCTGATGCGCAACCGAGGGTGGATAGCCCCGCAGCGCCGCCGTTTCCCCTGCGGCCAGCGCCACTTCGCGATGCGCCTCGGCAAATCGGGTGATCGAATCGACCAGCAGCAGCACATGAAGCCCCTGGTCGCGGAAATGTTCGGCCACGGCCATCGCGGTCCACGCACAGCGCCGACGCTCCAGCGGCGAGCGGTCCGAGGTGGCCGTCACCACGACCGATCGCGCCATTCCGGCGGGCCCCAGAACGCGCTCGGTGAACTCGCGCAATTCCCGTCCTCGCTCGCCGACCAGGCCGATGACGACCACATCCGCCGCGACGCCGCGCGCGAATTTCGCCAGAAGCGAGGATTTTCCCACGCCAGAGCCGGCGAACAGCCCGATCCGCTGCCCCCGGACCAGCGGCAGCAGCGTGTCGAATGCGGCGACCCCGGTTTCCAGTCTGCCCCCCATGGCGCGGCGGTCCGCAGCGCCGGGCGCCGCCCCGCGCACCGCCCGTGCCGCCCGCCCGCGCAACAGCGGCCGGCCGTCCAGAGGTTGGCCAAAGGCATCGACGATGCGCCCGATCCAGCTGTCGTCGGGCGAAATGTCGGCCGGGCCCAGCAATTCGACCTCGGCCCCGATGGCCATTCCGTCGGCCGGACCGTCCGGCAGGATGGTGGCCCCGTCCCGGCCCAGCCGCAGCACCTCTCCTCCCAACGGGCCGATCTGCACGCGGTCGCCCAGGCGGGCCGCGCGTTCCAGGCCCGTCACGCGCAAGGTTCCACCCGCCAGCTCAGCCACGCGGCCGATGCGGGCCACGACCGGGATCTGCGCAACCTCGGCAATCAGCGTGTCGAAAAATCCGGTCATCGGCGATCTCTCTTTGTTCACGATAACTCGTTCTAAAGGAATCACCCTTAAGCCTCGGTGAAAGTGATCGAGGGAGAAGCCCGAGATGTTTGAAAAACTGGAAATCACCCGGATGGCGCAGGCCCTGTCGGCCCATGCCGGGGCGCGGCTGGGGCTGATCGCGCAGAACGTCGCCAACGCCGATACACCCGGCTACAAGGCGAAGGATCTGCCCGATTTCGCCAGCGTGTGGCGCGATGGCGGCAACGATCAGGCGGTGACGCGCAACGCACCCGGCGATGCCTCGCCCGACGGCAATACCGTCTCGCTGGAGCATGAGATGCTGGCTGCCGCGGATGTGCGCCAGTCGAACGAGATGGCGCTGGCGATCTATCGCAGCACGTCCGACATCCTGCGCGCCAGCCTTGGCCGGTCGCGATAGGGGGCGGGGATGAGCGATCTGCTTCAGGCTCTTGCCGCTTCGGCATCGGGGATGGAGGCGCAATCGATGCGCCTGCGCCACGTTTCCGAAAACATCGCCAATGCCGACACGCCCGGATACCGGCGCAAGACGATTTCCTTCCAGCAGACGGTTGACGGCACGGTGCGCACCGGCCCTGTCCGGCTGGATCGCGCAGAGGTGCAGCGCATCTACGAACCCGGCCACCCGCTGGCCGATGCCGATGGTTATCACGACGGCTCCAACGTCGATCTGGTGACCGAAATCGCCGACGCGCGCGAAGCGCAGCGCAGTTACGAGGCAAACCTCAGGCTGTTTGACCAGGCCCGTCAGATGACCGAGGGCCTGTTCGATCTGATCCGCCGCTAGAAAAGAAAGGGTTCAGAATGGACATCACGACTTCTGCCGCAGCCCAGAGCTATGAAAAGGCGCGTGTGGCTGCGGCGCCTTCGCCCCAGGGGGCGGAACAGGGCGCGGTTCGCTGGCTGGAAAGCTTTGCCGAAACGCTGGCCGCGGGCGAGGAAACCGCCCGCGCCGCCATGACCGGCGGGGCGGACCCCCATGCGCTGGTTCAGGCGCTCGCCTCGTCTCAACTCGCCGTGGAAACCGTCGCCACGGTCCGCGACAAGGTGGTCGAGGCCTATCAGGAAATCCTGCGGATGCCGGTCTGAGGCGCGCATATGGATCAGGCCCAGATCTTCGACGTGCTGAGGCAGGCGCTCTGGATCGCCGTGCTGATCTCGGCCCCGCTTCTGGCCGTGGCGCTGGTGATGGGGGTGGTGATCGGCCTGTTCCAGGCGCTGACCTCGGTTCAGGAAACGACGCTGACCTTCGTGCCCAAGGTGGGCGCGATGCTGGCGGTCTTCTGGGTGTCGATGAGCTTCATGACAGCCACACTCGTGTCGTTCTTCACCGAACGGCTGATTCCTTTGATCGCAGGGGGATGAAATGGACGCCGCGAATTACACGACGCTGACCCGCCAGTCGGGCCTGATGCGACAGATGGAGGTGATCGCCCAGAACATCGCCAATGTCTCGACCACGGGTTTCCGGCGCGAGGGGGTGATCTTCTCCGAATATGTCACCCGCCTTGAGGATGCGCCCTCGCTTTCCATGGCGCGGGGCAACACGCGGATGCTGGATCTCAGCCAGGCGGGCGCCACGCAGACAGGCGGCACCTTTGATCTTGCCATCGACGGCGAAGGGTTCTTTCTGGTCGAAACGCCGCAGGGCGAAAGGCTGACGCGCGCAGGCAGTTTCACCCGCGACGCGCAGGGCGAACTGGTTACGCCCGACGGATACCGGCTGCTCGACGCGGGCGGTGCGCCCGTCTTCGTGCCGCCCGACGCACGCTCGGTGGCGGTGGCCGCCGATGGAACGCTCTCGGCCGATGGAACGCCGCTGACCCGGATCGGTCTGTGGCAGGCGACCGATCCGCTCAGCCTGCGGCATCAGGCGGGAACGCTTTTTTCGGCAAAGGATGTCGAACCGGCCGAGGGAACGATCCGGCAGGGGTTTCTGGAAGACAGCAATGTCGATCCCCTGACCGAAATCGCCCGCATGATCGAGGTGCAGCGCGCCTACGAGATGGGGCAGGGCTTTCTCGACCGGGAAGACGAGCGCATCCGCAGCGTCGTTTCCACCCTTGGCCGATAGGAGATTTCGATGAAGGCCCTGCAAATCGCCGCCACCGGCATGGCCGCCCAGCAGATGCGGGTGGACGTGATTTCCAACAACATGGCGAACATGTCGACAACGGCCTATAATGCGCGCCGTGCCGATTTCGCCGATCTTCATTATCAGCAACTGGCCAGGCCCGGCACGGTTGCGGCGCAGGACGGCACCCTGTTGCCCACGGGGGTCCAGATCGGGCTGGGTGTCCGTCCCGCCTCGGTTTCGGTGGTTCTGGCGCAAGGCTCGCTGTCCCAGACCGGCGGCGATCTGGACCTGGCGATCGAGGGGCGCGGATATATCGAGGTGACATTGCCCTCGGGCGCGTCGGCCTATACCCGCGACGGCGCATTGAAGCGCAGCGCCGATGGACAGATCGTCACCGCCGACGGCTATGCGGTGCAGCCGGGCATCACCATTCCTTCGGATGCCACCAGCCTGACGATCAATGCCGATGGCGAGGTCTATGGCTATTTCGCCGACCGGACCGAACCCGAGTTGCTGGGGCAGATCACCCTTGCCAGCTTCCCCAACGAAAAGGGGCTGGAGGCGATGGGGTCCAACCTGTTCCTGGAAAGCCCGGCCTCGGGGGCGGCAACCGTCGCCACGCCCGGCATCGACGGTCTTGGCACCTTGCGGCAGGGCTATCTCGAAGACAGCAGCGTCGATGCCGTGCGCGAGGTGACGGAGCTGATCAAGGCGCAACGTGGATACGAGCTGAACGCCAAGGTCATCACCGCCGCCGACCAGATGCTGGCCGCCACCACCGAGTTGCGCTGATGTGGCGGCTGATTCTGGTCGCGATTGCGATGCCTGCGCAGGCCGACAGTCTGGTGGCGACCCGGATGATCCGCGCACAGACCGTCATATCGGCCGCTGATGTGGTTCTGGTGGCGTCCGAAATTCCCGGTGCGCTGGCCGATCCGGCGCAAGCCCTGGGGCTGGAGGCGCGGGTTGCCATATACCCGGGCCGGGCGCTGCGCGCCGAAGACCTGGGGCCGCCTGCACAGATTGCCCGCAATCAACTGGTGACACTGATCTATCGCACCGGCCCGCTGCGCATCGCAGTCGAAGGCAGGGCACTGGCCCGCGGTGGGGCGGGCGATGCGATCCGCGTCATGAATCTCGCCTCGCGCAATACCGTGACCGGCCGGATAGAGCCGGATGGCACGGTGATCGTCGGCCCATGAACACAGGATATGCCATGCGCCTTTCGCCATTCGTCATGATATTTCTTGCGGCTGCCGGCTGCGGACGGCTGGCCCAGGTTGGCCGCGCCCCCGAATTCACCCCGCTGGAGGGCAGCTATCAGCACCATGCGATGTATTCCATGCCCCTGCCTGAAGAGGCCGACCAGAACCTGCCCGCCGAGGAATCGTCGCTCTGGACTGCCGGGCGTTCCTCTCTTTTCGGCGACCGGAGGGCCGGGCATCGCGGCGACATTCTGACGGTGGTCATCGAAATCGACGACAAGGCGGAAATCTCGAATTCCACCGACCGCAGCAGGAAGGGATCGGAAAAGATGGGCGTCTCGTCCCTGTTCGGCATCCCGCAGCGGATCGACAAGCATCTGCCCGATGGCGCCAGCATGGCGGATGCGGCCAACACCTCGTCGACCTCCAGCTATGCGGGGCAGGGGTCCGTCGAACGCAAGGAAAAGCTGACGCTGCGCGTGGCGGCGACCGTTGTCGAGGAACTGCCGAATGGCGTGCTGCGCATCGAAGGCCAGCAGGAGGTGCGGGTGAACAACGAACTGCGTGAACTGCTGGTGACGGGCTATGTCCGGCCGATCGACGTCTCGCGCCAGAACGAGATCACCTATGACAAGATTGCCGGCGCGCGCATTTCCTATGGTGGCCGGGGCCAGATCACGGATGTCCAGCAACCCCGCTATGGCCAGCAGGTCGCCGATGTCCTTTTGCCGTTCTGAGGCGCCATGATCCGCAAACTCCTTCCCGTCGTTCTGGCACTGGCCGGTCTTGGGGCCGGCATCGGTGCGGGTCTCGTCCTGCGCCCTGCGACAGAGGCCGCCGCAAATGACGAACATTCCGCCCCCGAAGCCGAAAGTCATGACCCTGGCCCGAAAAATGCGGGCGAAGCGCCGGAATTCGTCAAGATGAACAACCAGTTCGTGATCCCGGTCGTCGATGCGGGCCGCGTGATCTCTCTGGTCATCCTGTCGCTGAGCCTTCAGGTGCCGGCGGGGGATGCGGACGCGGTCTACAAGCGCGAGCCGAAGCTGCGGGACGCCTTGTTGCAGGTCATGTTCGATCATGCCAATGCGGGCGGGTTTCGCGGCACCTTTACCGAAACCGCAACGATGGATGCCTTGCGCCGCGCCCTTCTGGAGGCGGCGCAAGCGGTTCTGGGCAAGGCGGGTGTTTCGGATGTCCTGATCGTCGACATCGTCCGTCAGGACAGCTGATCGAATTTCCGTCGGATCGCCTGCAGCGCCTCGCCTCTGGCGAAGGCGGCCTGCGCCGCTTCGCGGGCGCTCAACCAGTCGGCCGTCTGACGGGCCAGCACGAGGTTGATTTCGACCCGCCGCCGGTCGGCCCACTTCTGCCAGCGCAACTCTGCCAGATGGGCGGCAACCGGCGACAGATCCGAAGCAGGCGGCTGTGCGGCCAGGTCGCGCAGCCGCGCCTCGCTTTGGGATTTGGCTTCGGCGGCCTGCCGCAGATCGGCAAGCCGCCGGTCCAGGGTGATCCGGGCGATCTGCGACAGGCGGTTCAATTGCTGGCTGCGGTTCATGGCGCGGACTTCCTGCCGTGTTTTCGGATCTTGTCGGCAAAGCGGATCGCTGCGGCAATGGCCAGATAATGCTCGGGCCGGATCTGGCCTCCGATCTCGACAGAGGCGTGGATCGCCCTTGCGGTCGGCGGGTCGGGGTGCAGCGGAACCCCCGCCTCGGCCGCGCGCTCGCGTATGCGTGCGGCGATCTCGTCGACACCTTTCGCGACACAGACGGGCGCTGCGCGCTTGCTGCGGTCCCATTTCAGGGCCACGGCGTAGTGGGTGGGGTTCACCACCACGACATCCGCGCCGGCAACATCGCGCAACATCCGGTTGGTCGCGATGTCGCGGGCGCGCTGCCGGCGATGCGCCCGCTGATGCGGGTCGCCCTCGCTTTCCTTCATCTCGTCGGCCAGTTCCTGCCGCGACATCCGGTTGCGCCGAAGGTATTGTTGCCGCTGCCAGAAATAGTCGAAACCGCCGAAGACGACAGCGATCGCGCAGATCAGGGCAAGGAACCCGGTCATGATCTGCGCCAGAAGGGCCGCAGACTGCCCTGGCGAAAGGGCGCTGCTGGCGACCAGGCGTGTCGCATCCCCTGCCAGGAACAGCCACAGTGCGGTCGCCACCCCCAACATTTTGGCAACGGCTTTCAAGAAGTTGACCAGCCCCTCACGTCCAAATTTCTGTCTGGCATTGGCCAGCGGCGAGACCCGGTTCCAGTCAGGGGCAAGCCGCTGAGGGGAAAAGACCACCGCACGCTGTGCCAGAATTGCCAGGAAGGCCAAAGCCACAGGCAGCAGGAACAGCGGCAGCACTGCGGTGATGATCGGCAGGACCGATCCCGCGGGCGGACGCGGGCCATGCAGAAACTCGGGCGCGAGGCGGTCTGCCTGCCCGACAAACATCATTCCCGTCGAGCCGATCTTCGCAACGATGCCTTCCCCCGACAGAAGGACGGCGAGCAGCACGCCCAGCCAGCCGGCCGCGGAAATCAGTTCTGCCGAACGCGGGATGTCGCCCTTGCGCCGCGCCTCTTCGATGCGCCGTTGCGACGGATCGTGCTGCTTGTCCTCGCTGTCGCTCATGGCAGCGCCAGCGGAGAAGCGAGGAAGCTGTCGAGTGCCGCGCGCCAGATGGTCAGGGCGGCGGGGGCGGCAAGCACGAGCAGAACCAGTCCCCCTGCCGTCAGGGCCGGGGCGCCGATGAAAGACACCATCAACTGCGGCATCGCCCGGTTTATTGCGCCGAGCGCGAGGTTGTAGACCGTCGAGGCCAGCACGAAGGGGGCGGCCAGCGAAAATGCCAGCGCAAAACAGTGACCGGCGGCGCCCGTGCCCCAGGCCGCGGCTTCACCGGCGGCCGGCATCTGCCCCGCGGGCAACAGCTGATAGGACAGCACCAGCAGCGCAGCCACCTTGACATGCAGCCCTGCGGCCATGGCCAGCGCCAGCCCAGCAACGGTCAGCACATGGCCGATGGCAGGCTGCGGCTCCGCCTCCGCGCCCGCAAACAGCTGCGCAAGCGAGGTCGCCTGGGCGGCGATGGCCCCCGCCGTCTGCAAGGCCAGGACCAGCAGCCGCAACCCGGTGCCAAGGATCAGGCCCGCTGCCACCTCGCCCGCAGCTTGCAGCACCGGATTGCCCTGCCCGAGTCCGTCGGCCACGGCCGGCAGGACGATCGCGGTAAAAGCCACCGTCGCGGCCAGCCGCACCCGCATCGGCACGACCTGTTCGCCAAAGCCCGGCAACAGTGCCATCACCGCCCCCACGCGCAGAAAGACGAGGAAGGCAGTCCAGAGCCAGTCTTCGCCCTGACCGGAAAGTTCGGCCAGCGGGGCGAGCAGTTCCCTCATGCCGGCACCACCCCGAGCATGGCGGGTCGGGCGTCAAGACCGATTTCCTCATAGGACAACACCGGTGCGGGCAGCCCCTTGGCCGCCAGCACCGTGCGCAGGAACCGGCGCCGCAACGACGAGGTGACGATTGCTGCGTGATTTCCCCCCTCCGCTGCGCGGTTCAGACGCTCGGCCAGGGCGCTGGCAAGGCGGCCGAACTGTTCCGGGGGCAGGGCGACATCGCGCAGGCCGCGCTCGCCGTCGATCTGATGGCTGGCAAAGACCTTTTCCCATTCGGGCGCCAGCTGGATCAGCGGGATGGTTCCATCCTCGCGCCGCAGTTCCGCAACCAGCTGGAAGCCAAGCCTTTGCCGGACGTGTTCGCACACCGCCTCGGGCGAACCGAGGCCCCGTCCTTCGGCAATCGCCTCGAGGATCAGCGGCAGGTTGCGGATCGACACCCGCTCTTCCAGCAGCAGCCGCAGGATCGCCAGCAGCATGTCGACGGGCACCTTGTCCGGCACCAGTTCGTCCAGCAGCCGCCGGTTGGCTTCGGCCCGCGTGGAATCCGAGACATTGGTGAATTCGTCCAGCAGCCGCCTCAACCCCCGCAGCGACAAAAGCCGCGACAGGTTTTGCCGGATCACCTCCAGCAGGTGGGTCGCCAGAACCTCGGCCGGGGAGACGACGGTCAGGCCCGAAAGCGCCGCATCCTCTTGCCGGTCGACGGAAATCCACCTTGCCGGGGCGCCATAGACCGGCTCCCGCACATCCTCGCCCGTCGGGGCCTCTACCCCTTCGGTCATGAGCGCAAGCACCCTGTCCGGCCGCAGGCGGTCGCGCACCCTCTCCACCCCCTGAAGACGGATGCGATAGCAGCCTGCGGGCAGCCCGGCCTCGTCCGTCAGCCGGATTTCCGGCAGGATGAGACCGAATGCAGCGGCGACGTGATTGCGCATGTTGCCGATGCGGCCATCCAGACCTGTTGCCGGGTCCAGCACCATCGGCACCAGATCCGGCGCGAATTCGATATGGATCTCGTCGAAGTCCAGCACATCGCCCATGGACCGCTTGCGCGCGGGTTCGACGGCCTCGGCCTCGGCCTCGGGGAGATCTATCGCACGGCGGCGCCCATGCCATGCCGCGCCGCCCAATACCGCGGCCCCGGCGATGAAGGGCAGAAAGGGCATTCCGGGAACCAGCGCGAAAAGCGCCATCAGCACCGCCACGGTCCCAAGCGCGGCAGGATATCGGCCAAGCTGGGCAAAGAAGGACACGTCCGCGGCACCCCCCGCCCCGCCCCGCGCCAGCAGGAGCGCGGTCGCGACCGAGATGATCACCGCGGGAATCTGGGTGACCAGCCCGTCGCCGACGGTCAGGATGGCATAAGTTTCAAATGCCTGGCCGACGGGCATGCCGTGCAGCACGATCCCGGCGATCAGACCCACGCCGATGTTCAGCGCGGTGATCAGCAATCCCGCGACGGCATCGCCCTTGACGAACTTCGACGCCCCGTCCAGCGAGCCGAAGAAGGTGGTCTCGGCCAGTTCGCGCTCGCGACGGGCCTTTGCCTCGGCATGTCCGATCGCGCCGGCCGACATGTCGGCGTCGATGGCCATCTGCTTTCCGGGCATTCCGTCCAGCGCGAAACGTGCGCCCACCTCGGCCATCCGGCCGGCGCCCTTGGTGATGACGACGAAGTTCACGATCAACAGCACGCAGAAGATCACAAGGCCCAGCAACAGGTTGCCGCCCATGATGAAATTCGCGAATCCTTCGATCACATGGCCCGCCGCGTCCGTGCCGGTGTGGCCCTGGCCAATGATCAGCTTGGTCGATGATACGTTCAGCGACAGCCGCAGCATCAGCGAGGTCAGAAGGATTGTCGGAAAGGCCGAGAAGTCCAGCGGCCGTTCGATGAACAACGTGACCGTCAGCATCAGGATGGCCAGCGCGAAGGAAAGCGCCAGCCCCAGGTCCAGCATCCAGGCAGGGACCGGCAGCACCATCATCACGATCACGGCCATCAAGGCCAGGGCGAGAAGGATGGTCGGCTGAAAGATCTGGCGCGGCGAAAGTGTCATCATTCGCCTCCGATCAGACGGTTGCGCGCGGCCAAGACCGGCACCAGCGAGCCGTTTGCCGCGCCGCTCCCGCGGGTGAGCAGGGGATAGAGGTTGGGCCGGACCATCGGTGCCAAGGGACCGGGAAGGAAGGCCGGGGCAGGATCTTGCGGCGATTTCAATGTGGCGGCGACCTTGCGGACATAATCCGTGCCCTTTTCGGCGTCGCGCGAATGGTAGGCGGCGGCGGCCTGCGTCCAGCTTCCGGTTTCGGCGTGAAGGGCGGACAGGAACCCGGCAGCCTCGCTCGCATTGCGTTCTGGATCGAACATATCCTCCAGCGAGGTGAAGCGATTTCCGTGCCAGCGCAGGTTCATCTGAAAGCAGCCGATGTCGAAAGAGATGCGCCCGGCGGCGATTTCCGTCTCGGCAAAGGCGACCGCCTCCTGCAGATTGGCGAACCACAGGCCCTTTCCGCCGCTGTTCACGGTCCAGGGCCAGGGCGCGGCCGGGGCGCCGCGGCCTGTTTCGACGCGCGTGATCGCGCGCAGCAGGTCCAGCGGGACATCGCTGGCGCGTGCCGCCCGCTGCGCCGCCGCATCGCAGGCCAGGGCGGGATCGGCCGTCATCGCAACCGCAGCCCGGCCGAAGCAGACCGCAAGGACAATCAGGGCGGGAAAGACGAGGTTCAGCAAGGCGTTCACCGGAAAGACGCATTCTGCGTCAAGGCCCAAGGTTAGGGATCAATCCTTGTCACTTGGTTACCGCCGGGGCGGAAACCGATGCGGTTTTGTGCAAGAGATCCTCCAGCATGGACCGCTCGACAGCGCTCTGGTCGGCGAGACCCCGCGATTGCGTCAGCAACCCCTCCGACGGCGCAGAGGGGGGCTCCGCCGCGATCAATCCCGCAGCGCCGCGCCATGGTGCAGGCCCGTCCCTTGCAATCGCGTCCCAGTCGCGGGCACGGATTTCGGCAAGGGCGCGATCTTCCGCGCGCCCCTCGCGGTCATAGCTTTCCGCGGCCGCAGCATCGTCCCCGATCAATGTCAGGGCGGCGGCCCGCAGGCCTTCGGCCTCGGGGCCTGACGATCCGGCGAGGGCGCGCAGGGCGCCGCGTCCGTCCACCTCAGCCAGAGCGGCCCGTGCCGACAAAAGCGCGTCCGGTTCAGCCATCGCAGCAATCCAGGCTTGCGCGGCCTTTCCCAGCCCCATGTCCACCAGTCGCGCCGCGATCCGGGGTGCAACCTGGGTGGCATCCGGCGAAGGGCCTCGTGCAACCGCCTGTCGAAGAAGTTCGTCATCGCTTCCCGACCTGGCCAGAACGGACCACAGGCGGGGCGCAATGTCGGGCGCGTCGGACAGGGCCGCAAAGGCGCCATCGAAATCGCCCGAGGCCGCACGGGCCAGCACCAGCGCCCTCGACAGGCGCAAGGCACTGGCATCGCCGCGGCGTTCGCGCAAAAGCGCCTCGACCGCCGTGACCTGCTCTGGCCCCACGGGCAGGCCCTGCGCGACCCGCGCTTCGATCAGGGTTGCCAGACCCTCGGCCATCGAAGGCCCGGGTTCGTCGGCGACCGCAGCGGATCGAGCCTCTGCCAGTTCGCTCTTACCTGTCGCAAGCGCGATGTTCGCGGCAAGAAGCGCGGTTTCGGCATTGGGCGGGGGTGAAGCCCGAGCCACCGCCGCCACGACGGCTTCGGCCGCCTCGGTCTTGCCAAGGTCCAGCAAGACCGAGGCCAGCCGCGGACCAAGCCCCTGTCGTAGATGCGCCGGCAGCGCCGAAAATGCCTGAAGCGCGGCACCGGTTGCGACAGGCTCATCCCGCGGGGGCGGGGAGGTCAGCAGCGCCCAGAGCGCCGCGGGATCGTCGCAGGCCGCCATTCCCCGGAACGCGGGCGCGGGATCGTGTTCGTCATCGACGATGAACGAAAGGCTGCGCCAGAGCGCCGCATCGGGGGTTTCGATCGGGAAAGCCGAAAGAAGGCTGCGGGTTTCCGCCCCAAAGCCGAGCGCGAGGAGAAAATGCGCGGCATGCGCGACCGCTTCGGGGTTGGGGCGGTCGAATTCCCCCGTCAGCCCGTCCATCGCCGGGCCGAACTGCCAGGCGACAGGGCCGTCCGACATCCAGTCCTGAAGGGCAAGCCGATCGGGCGCCGGGCAGTCGTCACCGGCAGCGGTAAGGGGTGCGCGCGGCTCGGCCCCGATCCGCCCCGGCGAGGCTTCGATACGGATCTGCGTCATGGGAAGGTCGCCCTCACCGCGCGCGGCGCGGGATCCGGCGGGGAGTTGCAGATCGACTATGCCTTCGCTCGCCCCCCGGCTCAACTGTTGCAGAAGGGCGTCGCGGAGAAGGTCCGCCTTCGATGGCCCATCCGTGACCGGCAACTTTGGTGGCTGAGAGTCCGCAGCGCCAGGGGGCGCCCCAGGCCGCAAGGCAAAGCCGGTGCGCGGCTCCTCCGCTCTGGCGGCAAGCCAGTCATATTCTCTGGTATCCACTGGCGCCGGGCGAGGGCGCGGTCGCAGGGCGGGTCGCGCGGCCAGGGGCAGCATCGGTTGTCCATCGGCATCTTCTTCGAAGGCGGAGCCCGCAGGGGCCGCGCCGTCGCGGATGTCGATGACGATGATGCCGGGGCGGTATTCGAACGGAATCGCGTAACAGGCACAGCCGATGCCCAGTCGCAACCTGCCCGTCCGCGGATCGGCCCAGATCGTTGCCAGCCTGTCCTTGCCGATGGGGCGGTAGACTTGCGACAGATCGAAGGTCGCGGGTGTCGCAAGCGTCAGCTCATACCCCTCGTCCACGCGGGCGAGCTGCCAGGCCTCCGCTGTCGGCAGTTGCAGAGCCAGGCGGGTGAAACCCTCATGCTCGCCGGTCGTCACCCGGACGGGCTGGGCCAGGGCGGGCGGGGTCAGCAGAACGCTCAGGGCGGCCGCGCGGATCATGCCGCATCCTTCAGGCCGCGAAGGGCGCTTTCCACATCCCCAAAGCTGGGGCGGACATGATGAGGGGTATTCTGCCGACCGACCTCGATGCAGATATTGGCCGCGTGCCGATGCAGATTGGCCACCAGAACCTCGCGGATCAGATGATAGAAGTGGCTGTCCTCCTCGATCACCGTCTTGACGCGCGCGGCGAAGGGCCCGACCAGCCCGTAGGACAGAAAGACCCCCAGGAATGTTCCGACCAGCGCGCCGCCGATCATCTTGCCCAGCACTTCGGGCGGCTGGTCGATCGAGCCCATCGTCTTGATGACCCCCAGAACCGCGGCGACGATGCCGAGCGCAGGAAGCGCATCCGCCATGGATTGCAGCGCATGACTGGAATGGAGCGCATGGTTCTGTGCCGCCTCCATCCGCTTGTCCAGAACCTCCTCGACCTGATGGGGATCGTCATAGTTCATCGAGGCCGCACGCAGCGTGTCGCAGATCAGGTCGACGGCATCATGATCGGCCAGGGTGCGTGGATACCTCAGGAAAATCGCCGAAGCCGAGGGAGTTTCGATATGTTCCTCCAGCGCGACGGGATTGGCGCGCGCCAGGCGCACCAGTTCGAACAGCAGGCACAGAAGGTCGCGATAGTCCTGCGGCTTCCATTGCGGGCCGCGGAATACCTTGCCGATGTCGCGCAGGGTCTGCTTGACCGAAGGCAGGTCGTTCGACACCAGAAAGGCCCCGATCGCCGCGCCGCCGATCATGATCATCTCGAAGGGCAGGGAATGCAGGATGACCTCGATATGCCCTCCGGCCAGCATGTAGCCGCCAAAGACCATGACGAAGATAACCACGATGCCGACGATTCCGAACATGTCTGCCTTTCCCTGAATTTCCGGGGCGAGCTTCGCAGGGCGGGTTTAACAAAACCTGATCAGTCCTTTGGCGCGCGCGCATTTCGCCCGGCGATCAGCGCGCTTACGCCATAGGCGGCTTCGGGCGTCATGCCGCCCAGGATCGCCCCTGCCGCCTCGGGACGCATCCTGCCAAGGAAACCGGCGGCAAAGTCCGGCGCCATGGTCTGGAAGATCGCCGCCGCCTCGGATGGCTTCATCGCCTCGTAGATCGCGGTCAGGCGGGTCAGATCCTCTTCGGCCGCGCCTTCGGTATGGGCAATCGTCGCTTTCAAGGCCGATTCGGCGGCGGCCATCTGCTCGATCCGGCGCTTTGCCGCCTGTTCGGCAAGATCCAGGGCAGCCATCCGTTCCGCCAGTGCAGCCTCGCGCGCGGCGATCTGCGCCCCCTTTTCCGCAAGCGCAGTGGCCACGGCGGCCGGGGGTTCGGGGCATTGGGCCGGGGGAGGCACGGGCTGGGCCGTATCGGGCACGAGGGCCAGCGCCGCGCCGATCCCCGCCCCCAGCCGCATCGCCCCCGCCGAAGCCAGAAGCAGCGCCAGGATCACCAGCGCGCCCCGCCCGCCCCGACGGCGACGCCCGCTCATTCCGCGGCCTCGACCGCAGGGCGTCGTGCGCCACGCCGCACGAAACGCAGACGGCGCTCGGGTGTGTCCGCCCCCGGCTCCGCCGCATCCGGCAGATCGTGCATCGAAGCGACCAGAAGTTCCAGTCGCGCCGCCGCCGTCTCGGCCCTTTCGGTCAGGCCCTGAAGGTGGCTGGCCGCCCCGCCTGCCGTGGTTCGTGCGGCCTCCAGCGCGCGGGTCATGTCGTCGACCTGTGCGGAAAGCACGGCTATGGCCCCCCCCATTCCGCCTTCCAACGTGGAGAATTTCTTCAGCCGCGCGGCAAGCACGTAGCAATAGATTGCGGCCCCGAAAGCCCCGGCGCCCAAAAGGAAATCGGCCACGATGTCCATTCGCGTTCCCCGTCAGTTCAGCACGAATTCGGTGATCAGAAGGTCGCGCACGCGCCCGTCGCCGACCACCAGCTGCACCCTGCGCAGCATCTGCGCGCGAAGCCGGGCCAGCGCGGCCGGATCCTCGATGTCGGCCGTGTCGACCGCCCGCAGATAGCTGTTCAGTACGTCCAGAACCCGCGGCTTGAGTGCGGCCACCGCCTCGACCTCGCCATTCCCGACCTCAAGCTGGGCGGCAAAGCGCAGGTGGGCGGCATGTGCGCTTGCAGGCAGGGTCACGATCAGCGGCTCCAGCGGGACAAAGGCGATTGGCGGGGCCGCGGCATCCTTGGCCATCTTGCCGGACGGGCCGGGAATCATGCCGGTCGTCGTCGCCCAGAACCCCCCCGCCCCAAGCGCCAGCGCCAGCGCGCCCCCCGCCAGAAGGGGCGTTTTCAACCCTTTGCGCGGGACTTCTGCCCCATTTGCCACAGCCTCGGCCATCGCTTTCCTCCGTTTCCGAACGCGATCAACATAGGGCGGAGGTCACTAACCGATTGTTAAGTCCGATCGGCGAATTCTGCGGTCACGGGCAGAACGCCCGGTGAACGCGGAGACGGTGGTGCAAAGCCCGATTTCACTTTGGCAAAAGCTGGATGTCCGCGGCCGGGCGGTGGTTGCGGCGGCAACGGTGGCGATGTTCGTCGCGATCATTGCGCTGGCGCGGATGGGCGGAACGCCACAGATGGCGCTGCTTTATGCGGGCCTCGACCCCGCGGCGGCGGGCGAGGTCGTCGCCGCGCTGGACCGTCAGGGCGTCACCTACCGGATCGAGGGTGATTCGATCCAGGTTCCGGCCGACAAGCGGGACAGCCTGCGCATGGTTCTGGCGGCCGAAGGGCTGCCGGCCAATGCGGGCACGGGGTATGAGCTGCTGGACAGCCTTTCGGGGTTTGGCACGACCTCGCAGATGTTCGATGCCGCCTACTGGCGCGCGAAAGAGGGGGAACTGGCGCGCACGATCCTGTCGAACCCGTCGATCCGCCTTGCCCGCGTCCATATCGCACGGGCGCCTGACCAGCCTTTCGCCCGCGAGTCGCGGCCTACGGCCAGCGTGACCGTGACTGCGCCCGGCGGACTGTCGCGCGCCCAGGCCAAGGCCTTGAGGCATCTGGTGGCGGCGGCCGTGGCCGGCATGAAGCCGGAGGATGTGGCGGTGATCGACACCGAATCGGGCCTGGTCGGCGAGGACGAGGGCGGGGCAGAGGTGGCCGGCGGCACCCGCGCCGCCGAGATCCGCGCCAATGTCGAGCGCCTGCTGGCGGCGCATCTGGGGGCAGGGAAAGCGGCGGTCGAGGTTGCGGTCGATCTGGTCACCGAGCGCGAGGCCATAACGGAACGGCGGTTCGATCCCCAGGGCCGGGTCGCCGTTTCCTCCGAGACCGAGGCGAAGTCCGGCTCCAGCACCGATCCGGGGGGGGCCGTCACCGTGGCCTCCAACCTGCCGGACGGCGATGCGAAGGACGGGGCTGCGGGGCAGAGCAAGAACACCGAATCGCGCGAAAGGGTCAATTATCAGGTTTCCGAGACGCAGCGCGAGGTCATTCGCGTGCCGGGGTCGATCCGCCGGCTTTCGGTCGCGGTGCTGGTCGACGGACGGCAGGTGACAGGCGACGGCGGGCAGGTCTCGATCCAGCCGCGCAGCGACGAGGAACTGGGGGCCTTGCGCGAACTCGTGGCATCGGCCGTGGGGCTGGACGAAAGCCGGGGCGACGTTCTGGTGGTGAAGTCGCTGGCCTTCGAGCCGGGGGCAGAGGCCGGGTCGCTGGCCGACGCGGGCGGGGCCTCTCCGCTTGCGCGGCTTGATCTGATGAGCGTGATCCAGATCGGGGTTCTGGCCGTTGTGGCGCTGGTTCTGGGCCTTTTCGTCCTGCGGCCGATGCTGATCGGCTCTCGCCGCGCGGGCGAACTTCCCGCACCTTCGACGCCGCTGGCCTTGCCCCCTGCGGGTCAGGTCCTGACCGGCGAAATCGACGAGGGCGGTGTGGTGCCTACGCTTCATGTCGTGTCCCCCGCCGGGACCGAGGTGCCGGTCGATCCTGTCGCGCGTCTGCGCCGCCTGATCGAAGAGCGGCAGGCCGAATCGGTCGAAATCCTGCGCGGCTGGATGGAGCATGAGGAGGAGCGCGGCTGATGCCCCCGCTGAAGCTGGAGAATTTCAATGCCGAAGGCGGCGAGACGTTGCCCCCGTTGGCGGAGGACCGGCTGGAGGAGGCACGGCTGGCCGCCTACGAGGCCGGCTATTCCGCCGGCTGGGAAGATGCAACTGCCGCGCAGGCCGGGGATCAGGCCCGGATGGGGGCGGATCTGGCGCGCCATCTTCAATCCCTGGGCTTCACCTATCAGGAGGCGCGCATCCACATCCTGCGCGCGGTGGAGCCCGTATTGCAGCAGGTCGTGACCCGGCTTCTGCCCGAAATCGCGCGCGAGGCGATCGCGCCGGTGGTGTCGGAGGCGCTGATGCCGCTGGTTGCCGGGCTGGCCGACACGCCGGTGGAGCTTTTGCTGAATCCGGCCGCCCGTCCCGCGGTCGAGCCCCGGCTTCAGGCCACGACCGGCCTGCCGATCACCGTGGTCGAGGAGCCGACCCTGGGTGAAGGGCAGGTCTATCTGCGGCTTGGCACGGGGGCCGAGGCGCGGGTCGATCTGGACCGTGCCGTGGCCCGGATCGCGACGGCGGTTCGCGGCTTTTTCGAACTTTCGCGCGCGCCGCAGGCGGCGGGCGCCCCAATGGCGGAGCGTGCCCATGGATGATCTTTCCGATGCCAACCCGTTTTCGCATGTGCCCATCGAGATCACCATCTCGGTCGGCAAGGCGCGCCCGCTGGTGCGCGACCTGCTGCGTCTGGGCCGCGATGCGGTGTTGACCCTGGATCGCCGTGTCGACGACCCGGTGGAGCTTTATGTCGGCGACCGGCTGATCGCACGGGGCGAATTGCAGGAGCTGGAGGGGGATCAGTCGGGAACGCTGGCCGTGCGTCTGACCGAAGTCGCCAATCTGCGCGGCGGGTTGTGAATGCGGGCTGCGCTGATCCTTCTGCTGCTGCTTGCGGCAGGTCCCGCCGCCGCGCAGGAGTTGACGGTCAACCTAGGCGACAGCGGGTCGCTGGCGGGGCGTTCGATCCAGTTGATGGCACTGGTGACGGTGCTCAGCCTCGTTCCCGGCCTGGCGGTGATGGTGACGTGCTTTCCCTTCATCGTCACGGTGCTTTCGATCCTGCGGCAGGCGATCGGTTTGCAGCAGGCACCGCCGAACATGCTGATCATCACTCTGGCCCTGTTCCTGACCTGGTTTGTGATGGACCCGGTCCTGACCGAAGCCTGGGTCAAGGGTCTGCAACCTCTCAGCGAGGGGCGGGTCGATCTTCAGACGGCCATCCCCGCGACACTGGCGCCCTTTCGCGCCTTCATGGCCGCGCGGATGGACGCGGATACGTTCAGCGCGATGCAGGCGTTGCGGCCGGGTGCGGCAGGCGCAGCGGTCGACGCGCCGCTGTCGCTGCTGGTGCCGTCGTTCCTGTTGTCAGAGATCCAGCGCGCCTTCGAGATCGGATTCCTGATCTATCTGCCCTTCCTGATCATAGATCTGGTCGTGTCGGCGGTGCTGATGTCGATGGGGATGATGATGGTTCCGCCGGGCACGGTTGCGCTGCCCTTCAAGCTGGCCTTCTTTGTCGTCGCGGACGGATGGGCGCTGATTTCCGGCGCCTTGGTGCGCAGCTATATGTAAGGACTACGCATCCCCGCCGGCCCCGGTGGACAAACCGGCCCGGCCCGACGATCCTGCCCGGGGGGCTTCCGGGGGGGAAATGGGCGAGATCAACATCCGGGTCGAGGGGCGGGCAGGTCGTATCACCCTGACGCGCCCGCAGGCGCTCAACGCGCTGAGCTATCACATGTGCCGGGCGATCTCGGCGGCGCTGGACGAATGGCGAGCCGATCCCGCCGTCACGTTGGTGGTCATTGATGCCGAGGGCGCGCGCGCCTTTTGCGCGGGCGGCGACGTGGCGGAAGTCTGGCAGGCCAGCATGAGCGGCGATCCGGGCCTGGGCCGGGCGTTCTGGCGCGATGAATACCGCATGAACGCCAAGCTGGCGGAATATCCCAAGCCGGTCGTGTCGCTGATGCAGGGGTTCATCATGGGCGGCGGCGTGGGTCTTGGCTGTCATGTCCGGCATCGGGTCGTGGCCGAGACGGCGCAGGTCGCCATGCCCGAATCCGGCATCGGCCTGATCCCGGATGTGGGGGGCACGCTGCTTTTGTCGCGGGCGCCGGGGCGGCTTGGGGAATACCTGGGCCTGACGGCGGCGCGGCTGGGGCCGGACGATGCGATCCATGCGGGATTTGCCGACCATTTCATCCCGCAGGCCGAATGGCCGAACCTGATCGATCAGCTTTGCGCAACCGGCGATGTCGGGCTGCTTCGGGTTGCGGCGCAGCCCGTGGCCAAGGGCGAGCTGGCGCAGGCGGCGGCAGATCTGGATGCGGTGATGGAGGGGCGGGATGCCGCGGCCGTCCTTGCCGCGCTGGAGGTGCGAGGCGAGTCCTGGGCCGTCGACGGCGCACGGGCCATCCGCCGGAACTCTCCACTATCGATGGCAGCCACGCTTGCGCTTTTGCGGGGTCTGCCTGCGGGCGCCGACATACGGCAGGCCCTGCAACGCGAATACCGGTTCGTCTGGCGCGCGGCCGAACAGGGCCTGACCGACTTTCTGGAGGGGGTGCGGGCACAGATCATCGACAAGGACCGTCGGCCCCGCTGGCGTCATGCCGCGGCGGGGGATGTGACCGCGGCCGAAGTCGAGGCGCTTCTGGCGCCGCTGGGGGCGGAGGATCTGACCTTCTGACGCTCAGGCGAAATCGAGCCGCATCCGGTGGCGCCAGTCCTGCCCCGGCCCGGCGAGAGAAGGCGGAAAGTCCGGCCGGTTCGGGGCGTCGGGGAACCCCTGCGGCTCTAGGCAGATCGCATCGCCCGCGCGATAGGCGACCCCGCCCTTGCCCACCGTCCGCCCGTCGAGGAAGTTGCCGGAATAGAATTGCAGCCCCGGCTGATCCGATAGGACGGTGAGCCTGCGCCCCGAGGCGGGATCGGCCAGAAGGGCGACCGGGCGAAAGCCCGCGCCATCCGGGCAGAGGCAATGATCATATCCGCGCCGACGCACCAACTGCGGGTCGGCGCTGCGCACCGTCTGGCCGATCCGCCGGGGGCGGAGAAAATCGAAGACCGTTCCGTCGACCGGCAGGGGCGGGCCTTCGGGGATGCCCGCATCGTCAACCGGCAGATAGCGCGAGGCGGGCAGCGTCAGGTGATGGTCCATCGCCGTGACGATCCGTGCCGGATCGTCGATACCGCCGCCGAGATTGAAAAAGGCGTGGTTCGTCATGTTGACCGGGCAGGGGCGGTCGCATTCCGCGGTCATAATGATCTCCAGCCCGGTGGCCTCCAGCCGGTAGGTCACGCGGGCGGTCATCCGGCCCGGAAACCCCTGATCACCATCGGGGCTGATCAGGTCCAGCGTGACGAACGGGGCCGGACCCGCGCCGGTTTCCCTGACGGTCCAGTTGCGGCGGTCGAACCCTTCCGGCCCGCCGTGAAGGGCGTTCGGGCCGTCATTGGCGGGCACGGTGAAGGTTTCCCCGCCCAGGGTGAACCGCCCGCCCGCGATGCGGTTGCCGAACCGCCCGATGGTTGCGCCAAAGAAGCTGCGGGTGCCAAGATAGCCTTGCAGGTCGTCATGGCCCAGCACGCAATCCTCGATCCGCCCCTGTGCATCGGGGATTGCAAAGCCCTGGATCGCCGCGCCCAAGGTCAAGATCCGGGCCGTGACGCCGGACGGCTGCGCCAGTGCGATACATTCGACGGTCTCGCCCGAGGGCAGGGTGCCAAACGCGCTGCGGGTGGCGGTCATCGGTAGGCTCCTTTGCTGGGTCTTGGCTGAGCGCAGCAAAGCCGGTTCGATGGCCGGTCGCAAGGGGGCAATCGGCCAGGGGCAGGATGCAGCGGGGGCTGGCCCTTGCCGTCCTGCCGCGGCATGGTGGTTGCGACCAGATGGAGAGATTGCCATGACCGCCCACCAGTCCCGCCGTGCCGATACCGCCGCAGCCATCGCCGGGCTGCGGGCCGCCTTCGGCGACCGGCTGTCGACCGCGCAGGCCGTCCGCGATCAGCATGGCAAGGACGTATCCTGGCACGAGACCATGGCGCCCGACGCCGTGGTTTTTGCCCGGACCACGGCCGAGGTGCAGCAGGCGGTCGGCATCTGCGCGGCCCATGGCGTGCCGGTCATCCCCTTCGGCGTCGGCTCGTCGCTGGAGGGGCATATCGCGGCGCCCTTCGGTGGGGTCAGCATCGACCTGTCGGGCATGGACCGCATCCTGTCGGTCAATGCCGCCGATCTGGATGTGACGGTCGAGCCCGGCGTCACGCGCGAGGCTTTGAACGCCCATCTGCGCGACACCGGCCTGTTCTTTCCCATCGACCCGGGCGCGAATGCCTCGCTGGGCGGGATGGCGGCGACGCGCGCATCAGGCACCAATGCGGTGCGGTATGGCACGATGGCGCAGAATGTGCTGGCGCTGGAGGTGGTGCTGCCCGACGGCAGCCTGATCCGAACCGGCGGGCGGGCGCGAAAATCCAGCTCGGGCTATGACCTGACACATCTTTTCGTCGGATCGGAGGGGACGCTGGGCATCATCACTGCCGTCACCTTGCGTCTTTACGGCATCCCGGAGGAGGTCGCGGCCGCCGTCTGTGCCTTCGACACGCTGGAAGGTGCGATCCAGGCGACGATCGAGGCGATCCAGGCCGGTCTGCCGCTGGCACGGATCGAGCTTCTGGACGACATGGCGGTGCGCGGGGTGAACCTGCACTCGGGCCTTGGCCTGCCGGAAAAGCCCACGCTGTTTCTGGAGTTTCATGGCTCGCCTGCCGGGGTGGCCGAACAGACCGGGATGATGGCGGAAATCGCCGCGGGCAATGGCGCGGGCGATTTCCGCTGGGCCACCCGCGCCGAGGAACGCTCGGCCCTGTGGAAGGCCCGTCATCAGGCGCTTTACGCCGCCAAGGGTCTGCGTCCGGGTTCCGAGGCGTTCATCACCGATGTCTGCGTGCCGATTTCGGAAATGGCGGGCGCGGTCCTGTCCACGCAGGCCGACATTGCCGCCGCCGGACTGACCGCGCCGATCCTGGGCCATGTGGGCGACGGGAATTTCCATGTGATCTTCCTGCTGGACCCCGCGAATGGCGAAGAGCTGGAACGGGTCAAGGCAGTGAATGCCCGCATGGTCGACCGTGCGCTGGACCTTGGCGGCACCTGCACCGGCGAACATGGGGTGGGGCTGGGCAAGAAGGCCTATATGCTGCGGGAACATGGGGCGGGGGCGGTTGCGGTCATGGCCGCGCTGAAACGCGCGGTCGATCCGCAGGGCCTGATGAACCCCGGCAAGATCTTTGATCAAACCCTGTAGTAGTCCCGATACCAGCGGACGAAGCGCGCCACCCCTTCGCGAACGGGCGTTGCGGGGGCATATCCGGTCAGGTCGTGCAGCAGTGTCGCATCGGCCCAGGTGGCGGGAACGTCGCCCTGCTGCATCGGCATCAGGTTGCGGATGGCGGGGCGGCCCACCTCGGCCTCGATCGCCTCGACGAAATCCAGAAGCCGTATCTTTTGCGAATTGCCGATATTGACCACGCGAAAGGGGGCGGCGGGCGAAAGGCTGTCGGCGGGGGAAACCGGCCCCTGCGGCACGGCGTCGATCAGCAGGCGGATGCCGCGCACCAGATCGTCGACATAGGTGAAATCCCGCCACATCTGCCCATGGTTGTAGATGTCGATGGGCGTGCCTTCCAGAATGCCGCGGGTGAACTTGAACAGCGCCATGTCCGGCCGCCCCCATGGCCCGTAGACGGTAAAGAAGCGGAACATCGTCACTGGCAGGGCATGGATATGCGCCCAGGCGTGACCCATCGCCTCGGTCGCCTTCTTGGTGGCGGCATAGATCGTCAGGGGGGTGTCGGCCTTGTCGGTCTCGCGGAAGGGCATCTCCTCGTTGGCGCCATAGACGGACGAGGTGGAAGCCATCAGCAGATGCCCCACCCCTGCGGCGCGCGCGGCCTCCATCACATTGAAGGTGCCGACGATATTGGCGTCGATATAGGCGCGCGGGTTCTCGATGCTGTAGCGGACCCCGGCCTGCGCGGCCAGATGAACGATCACCTCGGGGCGAAAGGCGGCGACTGCGGCCTGGAGGGCGGCATTGTCTTCCAGCATCGCCTCGGTCGCGGCAAAGCCGGGGGATTGCGCCAGCATCGCATGGCGGCGGCGTTTCAGCCCCACGTCGTAATAGTCGGTCATCCCGTCAAGGCCGTGGATCACATGGCCCTCGTCCAGCAGCAGCCGGGCAAGGTGATAACCGATGAAGCCTGCGGTGCCGGTGATGAAGATGCGCATGGGCCGATCCTGAAGCGACTGCACCCGCCTAGACGGGAATGCCCGCCAAAGGCAACGCTTCCCGCCGGGCCGGATGCGTTTCGTTTGCCGGTGTGGCAGGATGGGCGGTCGCTAAAGCCCGCGGGCGGCGAGGGCGGCCCGCAGCCGGGCAAGGCCCGCCTCGTCCCAGCCTTCGGGCGACAGCAGCGCCTGCCAGGCGCGCAGATAATCCCCGCCGGCATAGACATGCCCATGCCCCGCCGGCGTCGTGGTTGCGGTGATCACGTCAAAGCCCAGTTGCAGCAGGGTCACGACCGGCAGCCAGCGGAACTGCGGAATGACATCCGGGCCGCGCGGGGCGCGCATCCAGTCCGGTTCGCGCCACAGGGTCGAGGGCGCGAAGAACACGATCGGGTCCGAGGCATATTGCAGATAGACGATCCGCAGCGGCCCCCATTTCAGCCCCGCATCCGGCATCTCGGTCTGGTTCATGAACCGCACGACGCTGCCATCGCGGAACCGCGGCAGCCAGGCGGGCGTGCCGGCGACACGGCCTGCGGTGATCTCGGCCCAGCTGCGGCTGGCGAAGGGCGGTCCGACCCAGAGCGCCCCCTGATAGGGATCGGCGATCATGTCGTAGAAATCCGCCGACAGGTCCGAGTTCAGCGACCCGAGGCTGAGGCCGAAAAGATAGAGTTTCGGCCGATGCTCGGCCGGCAGCCCGTGCCAGTAGCCGTGAATTTCCGCGAATACCGCCCGCGCCGTTTCTGCGCCATAGTCGGGGTCCGCCAGCAGCGCCAGCCAGCTGGGCAGATAGGAATACTGCACCGAAATGGTCGCCACGTCGCCGCGGGTCAGCACCTCCAGCGGCAGCATGGCGGCGGGGTCCATCCAGCCGGTGCCGGTGGGCGTGGCGATGACCAGCGTGCCGCGGTCGAAGGCGCCGACGCGGATCGCCTCGTCCAGCGCCAGTTTCGCCAGCGCCCGCGGTCCATCGGCCGAGCCGAGGCCGGCATAGATGCGCAGCGGCTCTTTCGCGGGGGCGCCGGCGATGGCCGCTATCGCCGCGGCGTCCAGCGGGTCCAGCACGCGGTTGCGCCCTTCGGCCCCCAGCCCCTGCCAGGGGATCAGCGAGGCGGCGCTGCCCGTCTTCAACGGATCGGCGGGCGGGGCGGTTTCGGCGGGAATGGCGGCGTCGACGGCGCGATAGCTGGCATCGAAGGCGGTAAAGGACCAGCGCACGATCAGGTCGTTGCCGACGAAGTTGAACAGCAGCACCGCCACCGCAAAGCCCACCAGCAGCGCCAGCCGTTCGGGCATGATCCGCGTCAACCGCCCGGCCACCACCATCATCGACCGCCGGAACAGCCGCCCCAGAAAGATCAGCGCCCCCGCCACCACGGCCGAGACCACTGCGATCACCAGCGGCCGCGCGCTTTCGACGGCGGGCAGATCCATCGCCCGGTGCAGCGCATCCTGCCAGCCGGTGACGCGCGACAGGCCCCAGACGATCCCGGCCGCGGCCAGCACGGCCGACCAGCGCCATGCCGCCGTGGCCGCCTTGCCTGCGGGCAGGGGCAGGCCGAACAGCCGCCAGACCATCACCGCCAGCATCCCGATGGCATAGCCCGCGGCAAAGCAGGCCCCGGCCAGCACGCCCTGCACCAGCCCCGCGCGGGGGATCAGGCTGGGCGTCAGCGAGGCGACGAAGCACAAGGCCCCGAGGATTAGCCCAAGGGCCGAGGGCGGTGTCAGCAAGGGCAGGTCGGAAAGCGGGCGGCGCATGGTGCCACGCTGCCAAACCGAGGGCGGCTTGTCCATCCACGGCGAACCGTGGGGGTCTTGCCCTTCCGCCGCTTCCATGCGCTCCTGCGCGATGGCGAAACGGGGGACAGAATGGGCGTCGACACCTGGGACGAGATCCGCACCGCCTATCAGGTGGCGCGTCTGGGCACCGTTTCCGGCGCGGCCGAGGCGCTGGGCGTCCATCATGCGACCGTGATCCGGCATATCGACGCGCTGGAGAAACGGCTGGGCGCGCGGCTGTTCCAGCGCCATGCCCGCGGCTATACCCCCACCGAGGCGGGGCGTGACCTGCTGTCCGTCGCCCAGACGACCGAGGAACAGTTCGGCCAGCTTGCCAGCCGCATCAAGGGCCAGGGCGAGACCGTCTCGGGCGAGCTGGTGGTGACGACCGTGCCCGGAATGGCCGATCTGATGACGCCGGTTCTGGTCGGGTTCCAGCGCACCTACCCCGAGGTGGTGGTGCGCCTGCTGACCGATATCCGCGTCTACCGGCTGGATTACGGCGAGGCGCATGTGGCGATCCGCGCGGGCTCGGTCCCGCAGGAGCCGGACAACGTGGTCCAGCCCCTGACGCTGCGCAAGACGGCGCTTTATGCCGCGCCCGGCTATGTCGCCGCGCATGGCC
>JASGFG010000008.1:0-64354 GCA_047605605.1 Paracoccaceae bacterium
GTGCAGGTGGTGGAACTGCTGAAATCCACCCAGATCCTGATCACCCGCCTGCAAGAGCCGCTGTTCCTGCTGATGATCTGCGGGCTGTTCTACTTCCTCATCTCCTTCCCCATTGCCCGTTTCGGCGGCTATCTGGAAAAACGGTGGTCCAATGATTGAGATCGAAAACGTCCGCAAATCCTTTGGCCCGCTGGAAGTCCTGAAGGGCATCAACCTGACTGTCCCCAAGGGCGAGGTGCTGACCGTCATCGGCGGGTCAGGTTCGGGGAAATCGACGCTGCTGACCTGCATCAACGGGCTGGAGCCGATCGATTCCGGCAGGATCACTGTCGACGGCGTGGTCGTGCATGACAAGGCGACCGACCTGAACAAGCTGCGCCAGAAAATCGGCATCGTGTTCCAGCAATGGAACGCATTCCCGCATCTGACCGTGCTGGAAAACGTCATGCTGGCGCAGGTCAAGGTTCTGAAACGGTCGAAAGCCGAGGCCGAGGCCGAGGCGGTCAAGCAGTTGAACCACGTCGGCCTTGGCGAAAAGCTGAAGGTCTATCCGGGGCGGCTGTCGGGCGGCCAGCAGCAGCGCATGGCGATTGCCCGCGCGCTGGCCATGTCGCCGAACTACATGCTGTTTGACGAGGTGACTTCGGCGCTGGACCCGCAACTGGTGGGCGAGGTGCTGGATACGCTGCGGATGCTGGCTTCGGAAGGCATGACGATGATCTGCGTCACGCACGAGATGAAGTTCGCGCGCGAAGTGTCGGACCGCGTGGCCTTCTTCCACAAGGGCGTGATGGCCGAAATCGCCCCGCCGGAAGAGCTTTTCGGGGCGCCGAAAGACCCCGAGCTGCAAAAGTTCCTGGCCGCCACGCATTAAGGGGGCACCCATGCGCACGTCGAAAGTCGTCCACGTCGTCACCTGCCATGCCGAGGGCGAAGTCGGCGATGTGATCGTGGGCGGTGTCGCACCGCCCCCCGGCGCGACCGTCTGGGAGCAATCCCGCTGGATCGCGCAGGATGAAACCCTGCGCAACTTCGTGCTGAACGAACCCCGCGGCGGCGTGTTCCGGCATGTGAACCTGCTGGTCCCGCCGAAAGACCCGCGCGCCCAGATGGGCTGGATCATCATGGAACCGTCGGATACCCCGCCGATGTCGGGTTCAAACTCCATCTGCGTGTCGACGGTGCTGCTGGACAGCGGCATCATCCCGATGCAGGAACCCGTGACGCGGATGGTGCTGGAACCGCCGGGGGGCCTGATCGAGGTCGAGGCCGAATGCCGCAACGGCAAGGCCGAACGCATTTCGGTGCGCAACGTGCCGTCCTTTGCCGACAAGCTGGGCGTCAAGCTGGAGGTTTCGGGGATCGGCACCCTGACCGTCGACACCGCCTATGGCGGCGACAGCTTTGTCTTTGTCGAGGCGGCGGCGGTCGGGATCGAGATCCGCCCCGAAAACGCCCGCGACCTGGCGGTGATGGGGATGAAGATCACCAAGGCCGCCAATGAGCAGCTGGGCTTCAAGCACCCGGCGAATGACTGGAACCACATCTCCTTCTGTCAGTTCACCGATCCAGTGGTGATGGAAAACGGCGTGCTGACCGGCAAGAACGCGGTGGCGATCCGTCCCGGCAAGATCGACCGTTCGCCCACCGGCACGGGGTGTTCGGCACGGATGGCGGTTCTGCACGCCCGCGACCAGATGCAGGTCGGCGACCGTTTCGTCGGTCGGTCGATCATCGACACCGAGTTTCATTGCCGCATCGACCGCGCCGAAACCGTGGGCGGCAAACCGGCGATCAGCCCGATCATCTCGGGCCGGGCGTGGATCGTCGGCACCGCGCAGCTGATGGTCGATCCGTCCGACCCGTTCCAGGGCGGATACCGGCTGTCCGACACCTGGCCGGTGGATCTGTAGGGATCTGGCACCTGCCGTCCAGATCACGTTCCCCCGCCCGGGCGCATCCCTGCGCGGGGGAGCCCGATCAGATGCCGTCGATCAGGATATCCAGCGCGCGTTTCAGCGCATCCCTGTAGGGGGCCAATGTTCCGACCCGGACCTTCAGTTCCGGGCCGGGCACCGCCGCCAGTTCCTGCACCCGCACGATCCAGTCCCGCCCTTCGGCCTCGACCGCCGGGGTCAGGCCCGGAAACGCCGCGAAGCGATCCGCCTCGCGCAGCGGCGCGACGATGCGCGAGGCGTCGATCCCGATCAGATCCGTTTGCAGGTCGACGACCAGGGTTCCGCTTCGCAGTCGATAAAGGTCGAATTGCGCCATTCGCGCGCATCCCTTCAAAAACTGCGGAATTGGGCCAGCGGCAGACCCTCGCGGGCGACCTCCTCGGCATAGGCGGCGATGGCCGCGCGGTTCTGCTCGCGCCACAGGCGGTTTCGTTCCTGCTTTGCGGCATCGGCGATCGCCGCCTCGGCCAGCCGCGACATGTTCAGACCAAGCGTGCGGGCAGCCTCGGCCACCTCGGCGTCAAGCGTCAGGTTCACCTTGATGCGTCCCATTCCCGCCCCCGATCCATGCGTATTGATCAGGAGTATCTCATGTCCGATCCCTGCGATCAATCGGCACCCGTCCCGTGATTGGCTTGCGACCGAAGATCCGGCGGGGGCAGGGCATTCAACTCCGGGCCGGCCGATATTCCCGCCGCTGTGCGGAGCGGAGGTCCGCGGGTATCGCCTCTGCCGCCGCCAGATCCACCACCAGCAGCGCCTCGCCCCGCGCCCCGGCCATGGCCAGCGGCTCGCCATCCGGGCCGGCGATGACGGACAGCCCACCAAAGGTCAGATCGCCCTCGGTCCCCGCCAGATTGGCATAGGCGATCACCGCGTCGTTTTCATGCGCGCGGGCGGGGACCAGCCGATGCTGCACATATTCAAACCCGGCGGGGTTGGCGGTCGGCACCAGAATGACCTGCGCCCCCGACGCGGCCAGCGCCGCCGCATGGCCGGGAAATTCGATGTCATAGCAGATCAGCATCCCCATCCGAAGGCCATCGAGGTCAAAGCACGGTGCCAGACGGTCGCCGCGGGCGAAACTCGCCCTTTCCATCGGGCCGTAAAGCTGGATCTTGCGATAATGGCCCAGGATCGCGCCATCCGGCCCGATGGCCGTGGCCGCATTATAGACCGCGGCGCCGTCGCGTTCCGCCCAGCCAAGGCACAGGCCGCAGCCCGCGCCGGCCGCCATGTCGCGCAGGCGGGCGATCCATTCGCCGTCCAGCGGTTGCGCCAACGCGCCATGCAGATCGGGCCGGTTGTAGCCGGGCAGGAACAGCTCGGGCGCGACCAGCATCCGCGCCCCCGCAGATGCAGCAGCCTGAATCTGCATGTAAAGTGCCGGGAAAGCGGCCTCGATCCGTCCATTCACCGGCGTCGCCTGCCAGAGTGCCAGCTTCACTTTCGCCTCCCCCGCCCGCATTATCCGCCGCAGTCTTGCGCCTTTTTCCGCCCCTCAGGAAGCCCCCCGACATCATGAGCATCCAGAAACCCGTCACCGCCTTCGGTCCCGATTTTCCCTTTGCCTATGACGACTGGCTGGCCCATCCGGCCGGGCTGGGCCGCATTCCGGCCGAAAGGCACGGGCAGGCGGTGGCGGTCATCGGGGCCGGGGCCGCGGGGGTCATCGCCGGGCACGAGCTGATGAAGATGGGCCTGCGCCCGATCCTTTACGAATCCGGCAAGTTCGGCGGGCGGCTGCGGTCCGAACCCTTCGAGGGGACCGAGGATGTCATCGCCGAACTGGGCGGGATGCGCTTTCCCGTCTCGTCGCGGGGGTTCTATCACTATGTCGACCTGCTGGGGGTGGAAAGCCGCCCTTTCCCGAACCCGTTGACCCCCGCCGCCGGATCGACGGTGATCGACCTCGAGGGCGAGACGCATTTCGCCCGCGAGGCCGCCGATCTGCCCCGCCTCTATCACGAGGTCGCCACCGCCTATCGCGCCGCGCTGGAGGAACATGCCGATTTCGCCGCCCTGACACAGGCAGTGCGCGACCGCGATGCCGCCCGGCTCAAGGCGCTGTGGGATCCGCTTGTCGCCCGCTGGGACGAACGGACCTTCTATGACTTCGTTACCTCGTCCAGGGCCTTTCAGGCCCTCGGCTTTCGCCATCGCGAGGTCTTCGGTCAGGTCGGCTTCGGCACGGGCGGCTGGGACAGCGATTTCCCCAATTCCATGCTGGAGATCTTGCGGGTCAACCTGCTGGAGCTGGACGACCACCAGCGGTATGTCGTCGGCGGGGTGGAGGGCGTGCTGCATCGCCTGTGGCGGCAACCGGCCGCCTGCGCCCATTGGCCCGAGGGGACGACGCTTGCCGCGCTGAACGGCGGGGCGACGCTGGGCCGCGCGGTCCGCATCGCGCGGAACGGGCAGGGCGGGCTGACCGTGACCGACCTGTGGGGGGTGGCGCGCGATTATGCGGCGGTGCTGGTCACCTGTCAGAGCCACCTTCTGACCACCTCGGTCGCCGTGGACGAAGCGCTGTTCGATCAAAAGCTGTGGATGGCGCTGGACCGCACCCGATACATGCAGGCGGCCAAGACCTTCGTGATGGTGGACCGCCCTTTCTGGAACGACATCGGCCCGGACGGGCGGCCGCTTCTGTCGATGACGCTGACCGACCGCAACACGCGCGGCACCTATTTCTTCGACAACGGGCCGGACCGGCCAGCGGTGATCTGCCTGTCCTACAGCTGGATGACCGATGCGCTGAAGGTGCTGCCCTACGGGCCGGAGAAACGCGTCGAACTTGCGCTTTCCGCGCTGGAGCGGATTTATCCCGGCGTCGACATCCGCAGCCACATCCGCGGCAATCCCGTCTGCGTCAGCTGGGAGGCGGACGAGAATTTTCTGGGCGCCTTCAAGGGCGCGCTGCCGGGGCACTATCGCTATAACCACCGGATGTATGGCCATTTCATGCAAGACGAGGTGCCCGCCGAACAGCGCGGCATCTTCCTGGCGGGCGACGGGATCAGCTGGACCCCCGCCTGGGTCGAGGGCGCGGTGCAGACGGCGCTGAACGCTGTCTGGGGGATCATGACGCATCTGGGCGGGGCAAGCCCGGCCGGGAATCCGGGGCCGGGCGATCTGTGGGCCGACCTTGGCCCCGTCACCTTGCCCGACTGACCCCTTACGGGGCACCGCCGCTGGCGTCGGACTGCGGGCGCGGCCCGGGCGCCACAAGCGCGGGCACCGAAAGGCCAAGCAGGATCATCGCCAGCGGCAGCGAAAAGAAAAACCCCAGTGTCGCATAGCCCAGGGCGCCGACCACGCCCCCGGTCACAAAGGCCCCGACCAGCGAGGCAAGGATGCCCAGCTTGCCAAAGTCCGGCGGCACGCTTCGCCGCGACAGCAGATGCCAGGCGACCATCCGGCCGCATTCGATGCCCATGTCGGTGATCATGCCGGTGGCATGGGTGGTGCGGATGCGCGCGCCCGAGATCTTGGTGATGGTCGCGTTCTGCATCCCCATGATGAAGCACAGGCAGGCCAGCGCGAACAGCCGCCCCGGCACGCTGCTGAAGATCCCGCCCCAGGCAAAGCAGGCGAGAAACAGCCCCTGCACCCCGATGGGCAGGGCATATTGCTGGCGTTCGCGGTGCAGGCGGGCCCAGTTGATCAGGACGGTGCTGAAGGCCGCCCCCGTCATGAAGGCGCCGATGGCAAGGATCGCGATCCCCGCCACTGCATAATGCCCTGCAACCATGTTGTCCGCGACCTGTGACAGATAGCCCGTCATGTGCGACGTATATTGCCCAAGCGCAAAGAATCCCCCGGCATTCGCCGCCCCGGCAACCGCGGCCAGCATCACGGCCAGCGCAAGATCGCTTCCGCGCGACCGGCGATGTCCCACCAGCACGCGCGCCGAGGCGAGGGGGCGTATGATATGCGGGCGACGACCCATGGCCAAAGGCTCCAGACCGCTGAAAACAGGCCTCCGTCAGGTGGTGCAAAGGGGCGGAAGGCCGGGAAAGACGCAGCCCAGATAGAGCCGCAATCGCCCGCTTGCAAGCACAAGCCATCGGGTGCCGCAGTCCCATGGGGTTGCCGGGACGGACCCGCCGCCCGTCAGGGGGCGGTGCCGGATCTGTCCCTTGCCGCAAGCCACAGCCGTTCCGCGCTGCGGTCATAGGCGCTGTTGTGACGGTAAAGGCGGATTTCCAGATCCAGGGCCCAGTCGGCCCCGCCGACCGGCAGCAACCTGCCGCTTTCCAGATCCTCGCCGATCAGGCTTTCAGGCAGCCAGCAGACCCCGGCCCCGGTCGATGCCAGTGTCTTCAGCCCGGCGCTGATGGTGTTTTCGTGAACCGTGCGGCGGCGGAACGGCGGGCGTTCGGCAAAAAGCCGCCCCAGTGCCACGCCAAAGAACGACGATGGCCCATAGCTCAGATAGGGCAGGGTGGTCCCTTCCGCTATCGCCCGGTCCAGCGCGCTGCCGCCCGCCCGCGCGGGGGGCAGCACGCCGGGGGCGGCGACGGGGATGACCCGGTCGCGCCCCACCGTCAGCCAGTCGAACTGGCCGCGATCCAGATGAAAGGGCACGCGGGGATGGGCATAGGTCAGGAAGAAATCCGCCTCGCCGTCGATCAGCGCGGCCAGGTTCGCCTCGATCCCGCCGCGGTCGGGGATCAGCGAGGTGCGTTGCCCCGGCACTGCCGCCTCGATCTGGCGCAGCCAGCCGGGAAAGAAGGTCACGGTCAGGGTATGCAGCGCCGCAAAGCGGATCATGCCCGCCTCGGATGCCGGGCGCAAAGTCTCGCGCGCGGTATAGAAGGCGCGGATCGCCTCTTGCGCCACGGGCAGAAAGCTGCGCCCGGCCGAGGTCAGTTCCGCCGGCATCGTCGCCCGGCTGATCAGGACCGCACCCAGCCAGGCCTCAAGCTGCTTGATTCTGCGGCTGAAGGCGGGCTGGGTCACGTTGCGCAGCTCGGCCGCGCGGGAAAAGCTGGAGGTATCGGCCAGCGTCACGAAATCCTCCAGCCATTTCAGTTCCATTTTTTGGGCATCCGTCTGGAAAAACACCGGCCGCCAGGCGCAGCCGTTCCCACAATATACTGATTTACCTATATTATGCAAATCCGGCATGGTCTGTTGCCTAAACGGAATTGGCCAAGCGCCCCGCCCATTCGCCACCGTCACCCCGGACAGGGGCCGAGGGGCGCGATGGGAAGAACAGTTTACTGCCGGGGCGGCTTTCTGCCCGAGGATCAGGCGGGGGTCGGCCTGTTCGACCGCGGGTTCCTGTTCGGCGATGCGGTTTACGAGGTGACGGCTGTCATCGGCGGGCGGATGATCGACAACGACCTGCATCTGGCCCGGCTGGAACGGTCGCTGCGGGAACTGGCGATCCCGCTGCCGCTGCCGCTGCCTGCGATCGAAGAGATGCAAAAGGGCCTGATCGCGCGCAACGCCATGACCGAAGGCACCGTATATCTGCAAGTCTCGCGCGGCGAGGCGGATCGCGATTTCCTCTACCCCGAGGGGCTGGCGCCGGTGCTGGTCGGGTTCACGCAAGCCCGCACCCTGCTGGAAACCAAGGCGCAGCGCGACGGGATCGCGGTGGACCTCGCCCCCGATCCGCGCTGGACCCGGCGCGACATCAAGACGGTGATGCTGCTGGGGCAGGTGCTGGCCAAACGCGACGCCAGGGCCAAAGGGTTTGCCGATGTCTGGCTGGTGGAAGGCGGGTTCGTGACCGAGGGCGCCTCCTCGACCGCCTATATCGTCACGCCCGACCGGCGCATCCTGACCCGGCCGAATTCGCAGGCCACGCTGCCCGGCTGCACCCGGCGGGCGCTGCTGCGGCTGTGCGCCGAACACGGGCTGGCGGTCGAGGAGCGCGCCTTTACCCCGGAGGAGGCGCAGGGCGCGGTCGAGGCTTTCGCCACCTCGGCCTCCAGCCTTGTCACGCCGGTGGTGCGGATCGGATCGGCGGTCATCGGCGACGGGCGGCCCGGACCGATGACGCGCCAGTTGCAAGCCTATTACCTCGAAGCGGCCGGGGTTCCGGCCGTCACTTCCAACTGAAAAACCACAAAACCGACAGGAGAGACAAAGTGATGCAAGCGAAATTCATGGGCGCCGCCATCGCGGCACTGATGGCGGCCGCCCCGGCCATGGCGGCCGAGGGCTATGGCGATTGCAAGCTGTTCGGCAAGGGCGGCACCGAAAAGGTGGAGACCGCCGTTCCGGGCCAGTTCACCGTGATCATCAACCTGCCCGCCGTGGGCGAGTTCAATGGCGATACCGAAACCTCGATCACCTCGGGGCGGGAATTCTGCATGGCGGTGAACATCGCCTACCGTCTGGGCATCGACAAGGTGGTGCTCAAGAACGCCTCGTTCGATTCCATCGTGGCCGGGCAGAACAAGGACTTCGACGTGGCCTTCGCGCTGATCTCGGTGACGGAGCCGCGCAAGAAGGTGGTCGATTTCACCACGCCCTATTCCCAGGGCTCGTTCGGGATCGCCGCCCGCGCCGACGAGGATGTGACCGAAGAGAGCATCAAGACGACCAAGCTGGGCACCCAGGCCGGCACGATCATGGTGGACTGGGCGCAGACCAACCTGCCGAATGCGCCGCTGTCGGTGTTCGATGACACCGGGGCGATGTTCACCGCGCTGGCAGCGGGCAATGTCGATGCGGTGATGACCGACCTGTCGGTGGTGATGGGTCAGGCCGGCAATTCTAACGGCAAGCTGAAGGTGGTGGGCAAGTTCGCCAGCGGCCGCGACACGGCGGGCATCTACCCCAAAGGGTCGGCCGAAAAGCCGGTGATCGACAAGATCATCGCCGATATGGCGGCGGACGGCACGCTCAAGGCGCTGGAAACCGAATACCTTGCGCCCGCCTGGGCCGGTCTGGACCCGGACAAGGTTCCGGCGTGGAAATACTGATGGCCGAACCCCTGTTGAACGGGGACGAGGCAGGGCGCGCCGCCGAATGGCGCGCCCGATCCGTCACGCGGACCCATCGCGGCCGGGCGGGGGCGACGCTGGTCCTTTCCCTGCTGACCTTCCTTGCCGTCGCGGTTTCGGCCCAGCATATCGGCGCCTATGCCGTGTCGCAGGGGATTTCCCCGGTCGTGGCGACGCTGCCCGGCCTGGTCGCCGCGCTGGCCGGCGCCGGGGTGCTGGTCGGGGCGGGGCGGGGCTTTCTGAAATCGCTGGCCGCCGGGCGCAGCGCCGATGTCCACGCCGCCCGCGCCCTTGGGGCCGAGGCATCGCTGGCCTCGTGGAAGGCGATGTCCTGGGCCGGGGCGCTGCTGATCCTGACCGCGCTCGCGTGGTTCATGGTGACGAACGATGCCGCCGTCAGCCGCACGTTTTTCGACCTGGCGCTGATCCGGGATTCCGCGCTGAAGGTGCTGCGCGCCTTTGGCACCAATGTGGTGATCTTTGCCATCTCGGCCGTGCTGATCCTGATCTGGTCGCTGATCGTGGCCGTCGCCCGCACCCTGCCGGGTGAGGCAGGGCGGCCGCTGCGGTTCCTGGCCATCGCCTATGGCGATCTGTTCCGCGGCCTGCCTGCGATCATCACCATTTACCTGATCGGCTTCGGCCTGCCGCTGACCAACCTGCCGGTCATCTCGCATCTGTCCTCGACCGCCTATGCGATCATCGCGCTGACCCTGACCTATGGCGCCTATACGTCCGAGGTCTATCGCGCCGGGATCGAGGGCGTGCATCACAGCCAGGTCGCCGCCGCGCGATCCCTTGGCCTCAGCCATGCGCGGACGATGCGCTATGTCGTGGTGCCGCTGGCCGTCAGGAACATCATCCCGCCGCTGATGAACAACTGCATCAGCCTGCAAAAGGACACGGCGCTGGTCGCCATCATCGGCACGATCGACGCCTTCAACCAGTCGAAGATCATCGCCGCCAACCATTTCAACCTGTCGGCGGTGACGACCGTGGCGATCCTGTTCATCGCCATCACCATCCCGCAGGCGCGGCTTGTGGACAGATTGACCGAGCGGGACCGGCGCCGGATGCGGGCGGGGGGCTGAACCATGGCGCTTCTGGAAATCGACCGGGTGACGAAACACTACGGCACGCTGGAGGTCATATCGGACCTGTCGCTGTCGGTGGCGGAACATGAGGTGATCTGCCTGATCGGCCCCTCGGGCTGCGGCAAGTCCACGCTGCTGCGCTGCGTCAACCGGCTGGAGGAGATCACCAGTGGCGAGATCCGCATCCACGGCGACCGGATCACCGGGCCGGGGGTGGATCTGGACCGGCTGCGCCGCGACATCGGCATCGTGTTTCAGGGATACAACCTGTTCCCGCATATGACGGTGCTGGAAAACACCCTGCTTGCGCCCACGAAGGTGCTGGGGATGCCGCGTCGTCAGGCCGAGGAAAAGGCCATGGCCTTCCTGAACCGCATCGGGCTGGCGCACAAGGCGCAGGATTACCCCGACCGGCTGTCGGGCGGCCAGCAGCAGCGCGTCGCCATCGTGCGGGCGCTGATGATGGACCCGATGCTGTTGCTGCTGGACGAGATCACCTCGGCCCTTGACCCCGAACTGGTGTCCGAGGTGCTGGACATCGTGCGCGATCTGGCCGCGGGCGGGATGACGATGATCCTTGCCACGCACGAAATGGGTTTCGCGCGCGAGGTGGCCAACCGCATCTGTTTCCTTCAGGCCGGAAAGGTCTATGAACAGGGGCCGCCCGCCGAAATCTTTGGCAATCCGCAGGGCGAACGCACGCAGGCCTTTCTGCGCAGCCTGAAGCGGGCCGGGCGGCTGTAAGGAGACGGGTGATGACGACCGCACGTGAGCTGGGCCTCTGGGCCGAGGGGGCGAATGCCCTGCCGCCGGGGCCGCTGAACGCGATCACCGATGTGCCCGGCGTGGCGGTCGGGCACCGCACGCTGGCGGGGGACGGTCTGGCGACCGGGGTGACGGCGATCCTGCCCCACGGGGGCGACCTGTTCCGCCAAAAGCTACGCGCCGGGGTCGAGGTCATCAACGGCTTTGGCAAGTCGGCGGGGCTGATGCAGGTGGCGGAACTGGGGACGCTGGAAACCCCGATCCTGCTGACCAACACCTTTGGCGTGGGGGCCTGCACGCAGGCGCTGATCCGCCGCGCCATCACCGCCAATCCGGCGATCGGGCGCGAAACCTCGACGGTGAACCCGGTCGTCTGCGAATGCAATGACGGCGCGATCAGCGATATACAGGCGCTGGCCGTAACCGAAGGTGATGCCTTTGCCGCGCTGGATGTCGCCCGCCCCGGCGCGTTTGAACAGGGTCCGGTCGGCGCGGGCACCGGCATGACGGCCTTTGGCTTCAAGGCCGGGATCGGGTCGGCGTCCCGCCGGATGACCATTGGCGAACAGGTGTTCACATTGGGCGCGCTGGTGCTGGCCAATTTCGGGCGGGCGGGCGACCTGACCCTGCCGGACGGGCGCCGCCCCGATCCGCGCACCGTCTCGCCGCCCGAACGCGGGTCGGTCATCGTCATCCTTGCGACCGACCTGCCGCTGGCCGACCGCCAGCTTTCGCGTGTGGCGCGGCGGGCGGGGGCGGGACTTGCCCGGCTGGGGTCGTTCTGGGGCCATGGCTCGGGCGATATCGCGCTGTGTTTCACCACCGCCGACCCGGTGGCGCATGATGCCCCCGCGTTTCAATCCGTCCGCCGTCTGGACGACGATCTGATCGACCTGCCCTTCCGCGCCGCCGCCGAGGCGACACAAGAGGCGGTGCTGAACGCCCTTTGCGCCGCCGCACCCGCCGTGGGGCGGAACAGGCGACCTTACCCCTCGCTGGCCGATTGGGCCAAGGAGAATGCGCGATGAAAGTCTTTCTCTCTGCCGACATCGAAGGCACCGCCGGCATCGCCCATTGGGACGAGGCCGAACGCAGCCATCCCGATTACCGCGAATTCCGCGAGCTGATGACGGGTGAGGTCGTTGCCGCCTGCGAAGGCGCGCGGGCGGCGGGCGCGGCCGAGGTGGTGATCAAGGACGCCCATGACAGCGGGCGCAACCTGATCGTCGACCGCCTGCCGGATTACGCGCGGATCATGCGCGGCTGGTCGGGCCACCCCGATGCGATGATGTTCGGCCTTGGCCCCGATTTCGCCGCCGCGATCTATACCGGATACCATGCCAAGGCCGGGTCCGAGGCCAATCCGCTGGCCCATACCACCACCCTGCGCATCTCGCGCCTGCTGCTGAACGGGCAGGTCGCGTCGGAGTTTACGGTGAACGCCCTTTGCGCCGCGCGGTATGGGGTGGCTTCGGTCTTCCTGTCGGGCGATGCCGAGATCTGCGCCGATGCCCGCGCGCAGGTGCCCGGCATCGCCACGGTGGAAACCCTGCAAGGCTTCGGTCGTGCCGCCCTGTCTCTGTCGCCCGCCCGTGCGCGTGAGGCGATCCGCAGCGGCGTCGAAACCGCGCTGACGCAAGGCGCAGGAACGGCTCCGCCCCTTGCCGGCCCGTTCGAGGTGGTGATCGAATTCACCAACCCGACCGATGCCTTTCGCGCCTCGTGGTATCCCGGTGCGGTCGCGCATGGCCCCCGCGCGGTGGCCTTTGCCTCGGCCGATTTCTTCGAGATCCAGCGCGCGCTGCGGTTTCTGACGGCCTGAACCGACCCTGACTAGCTGCCCATGTGCCGGCCCAGCGTTGCGCGGTCGGTTAGGGCCGCGGGTGCCTCGTGGACAATCCGCCCGCCCGACATCACGGCGATGCGGTCGGACATTTCGGCGATCTCGTCCAGATCCTCGCTGATCAGCAGGACGGCGGCGCCGCGGTTCCGCTGCTCGATGATCCGCGCGCGGATTTCGGCGACCGAGGCGAAGTCCAGCCCGAAACACGGGTTCGCCGCGATCAGAACGCCCACCTCGCCCGACAGTTCGCGCGCCAGGATCGCGCGCTGAACATTGCCCCCCGAAAGCGTCTCGATCGGCGCATCGGGCGAAGGGGTGCGCACACGGAACCGCGCGATCAGATCGACCCCCCTGCGGCGGATCGCGGCGGGCGAGACCAGACCGCCCCGCCCCGCCAGCGGCGCTTTGTCAAAGGTGCGAAAGGCGATGTTCTCGGCCACGGTCATTCGGGGCACGGCAGCATTGCGCAGCGGTTCCTCCGGCAGGCCAAAGACGCGAAAGCGGTCGAAATCCCGCCGTCCGGGGTGAAAGGGCTGGCCGTCCACCGTCAGCCGCCCCGCGCTCGCCATCCGCTGACCCGACAGAACCTCGACCAGGGCGGCCTGGCCATTGCCCGAGATGCCGGCGATGCCGAGGATTTCCCCCTGAGCCACCTGCAAGGACACGCCGGCCAGAAGCCGCCGCCCCTCGGCATCGACGGCCGATACACCCTCGACCCGCAGCACGGGGCGCGCGCGGGCAGGGGCGACCGTGCGCGGCGCAGGCGCGCGCAGCACCGTGTCGCCAACCATCATCCGGCTCATCTCGTCGACGCTGGTGGCCTGCGCGTCGCCCGAGCCGGTGACGCGGCCATGGCGCAGCACGGTAAAGCTGTCGCAAAAGGCCTTCACCTCGCGGAACTTGTGGCTGATCATCAGCACCGTCACCTCGCCGCGCCCGGCCATGCCGCGCAACAGGCCCAGCACCTCGTGCGCCTCGCCCGGCGTCAGAACCGAGGTCGGCTCGTCCAGGATCAGGAACCGTTGGTCGAGGTAGAGAAGCTTCAGGATCTCCAGCTTCTGCTTTTCGCCCGCCGTCAGGTCCGACACGCGCGCGTCGAGCGGCACGCGGAACGGCATCCGGTCCATGAACGCGGCCAGCCGCCGCCGTTCGGCCCGCCAGTCGATCACGGCGGGGGCGTCGGCACGGCTGATCACCAGATTTTCCGCCGCCGTCAGGCAGGGCACCAGCGTGAAGTGCTGATAGACCATGCCGATGCCATGGGCGCGGGCATCCTTGGGGCTGTTCACCTTTACTTCGTCACCGTCGAGAAGGACCGCCCCCGAATCCGCCTCGTAAAAGCCCATGATGCATTTCACCAGCGTCGATTTTCCGGCGCCGTTCTCGCCCAGCAGGGCATGGAACGACCCGGCCGCAACCCGGATCGACACGGCGTCCAGCGCGACCAGTGGCCCGAAGGTCCTGGTCATGCCGGCGGTTTCAAGCGAGGGCGCGCGGCTGGTCATCGGATGCCCCTATTTCACGATGGAAAGTTCGCGCGGCGCCTCGTGCGAGGCGGCCCTGGATCGGGCGGAAAGCACCATGATCACCAGCGTCAGGATATAGGGGGCGGCGTTGAAGAAGTAATAGCCCTGGCTGATCCCCACCGATTGCAGCGACGGCCCAAGCGCCCCCGTCGCCCCGAACAGCAGCGCCGCCCAGATGCAGCGCAGCGGGTTCCACCGGGCAAAGATCACCAGCGCCACCGCCATCAGGCCCTGACCCGAGGACAGCCCTTCGTTCCAGCTGCCGGGATAATAAAGCGACAGGAAGGCCCCCGCCACGCCCGCCAGAAACCCGCCAGCGGCGGTGGCCAGCAGGCGCACCCGGTCGACCGACACGCCCATGGCGCGGGCCGAGGCGGCGCTGTCGCCGGTCATCCGCAGGATCAGGCCCCAGCGGGTGTTGCGAAAGCCCCACCACAGCGCGACGGCCAGTGCGATGCCGATGAAGAACAAAGGGTTCACCATCAGCGCCTGCCGCACCTGCGGGTTCTCCGACCAGCCGCCAAGGGCAATCGCCTCAAGCCGCGGTGCGGAGGGCTGGATATAGGGCTTGCCGAAAAAGAACGCGAGGCCGGTGCCAAGCGCCATGAAGGCGATGCCAAGGGCGATGTCGTTCACGCCGCGCAGGCGGCAGATCCAGCCATGGGCAAGGCCCAGCCCCAGGCCGGTCGCCCCCGCCGCCAGAACGCCCAGCCAGGGGCTGCCGCTGTGAAAGGACACCGCATAGGCGACCATCGCGCCCAGGACGAGGTTTCCCTCCAGCCCAAGGTTGATACGCCCCGACTTTTCGGTCAGCGTCTCTCCCAGGGCGACGAACAGGAAGGGGGTCGAGACGCGGATCGCGCCGCCGACCATGGCCATCGCCACGATGAACAGGGCATCGCTCATGTCCGGTCGCCCCCGCGCGGCGGTTGCAGGAACGGGATGCGGCCGTAAAGCGTTTCACTGACCAGCAGGACGACGAAAATCACCCCTTGCAGGACATGCATGGTGGCATCGGGCATCCCCATCCGCCGCTGCACCAGCCCGCCCGAGGCCGCAAGCCCGCCGAACAGGATCGCCACCGGCACCACGGCCAGCGGATTCTGCCGCGCCAGAAATGCCACAAGGATGCCGGTAAAGCCATAGCCCGCCGCCAGCGAGGCATTGGCCTGCCCGTGGATCGCCGTGACCTCGTAGAACCCCGCCAGCCCGGCGCAGGCCCCGGATATCGCGCAGCAGGCGACGGCCAGACGCCCGACCGGCAGGCCCTGCCCCTGCGCCGCGCGCAGATTGCCCCCCGCCATCCGCGCGGCAAAGCCAAAGGTCGTGCGCTCCATCACCACCCACAGCACCACGGCCAGCACCAGCCCCGCCGCCAATCCCCAGTGAACCGTGGTGCCGGGCATGGCGCCGATCTTGAACTCGGCCCCCAGCGGCATGGTCGAGGGCTTGTTGGACGACGCCGGATCGCGCAGCGGACCTTCGACCAGAAAGCTCATGATCGCGATGGCGATATAGGACAGCAGCAGCGAGGAAATCGTCTCGTTCACGCCGCGATAATGCCGAAGCCAGCCGGCAAGGCCGACCCAGGCGCCCCCCACCGCCATCGCGGCCGCCGCCATCACCGGCAGGCCCGCCCAGCCCGACCAGCCGCCCAGCGACAGCGGAATGCCGGTGACGGCGGCGGCGAACCCGCCCAGGACCAGCGCGCCTTCCGCCCCGATCAGCGTCATGCCGATCCGGGCGGGCACCGCAAAGGCAAGGCCGGTCAGGATCAGCGGCGCCGCCCGTTGCAGCGAGTTCTGGAACGAAAAGGCCGAGGCGAAGCCCCCCGTCCAGACCAGCCCAAAGAAGGTCAGCGGGTTCTGTCCCACCGCCAGCAGAAAGGCCGCGAACACCAGCGCCGAGGCGGCCAGCGCCCCCAGCGGGACAAGCATCGCCTCGATCACCGCCCTGCCGCGTGCATCGGACAGACGGCCCGCGGCGCGCGGGGTTGTGGATTGTGTGACGGACATCAGGGCTTTCCGGCTGGCCTGCCGCGCGATCCTAGCGCATCTGCGGCGCGGCTGTCTGGAGGAATGGCACCGACGAAAGGGGCGGCCCGCCAAAGGGGGCCGCCCGCAACGCCGATCAGGTGGTCGAACCGATGACGCCCTCGACCAGCCAGTTCATCTTTTCCAGCTCGGGCGCATAGTTGTCGAGCGTGCCCTCGATCACGACATTGCCCTTGTTGTCCTTCAACGGGCCGGCATAGATCGGTTTTTTCGCCTTCAGCGCCTCGATCGCGGCATCGGCGGCCTTGACCGCCTCGGGCGTGGCGCCCGCACCATAGGGCGTATTCATCACCATGTCGTTGTGATAGCCGCCCGCAATCAGGTTCGGCGGTGCCTCGCCCTTCATCAGCGCCTCGGCAAAGATCTTGTAGGTCGTGGCCCATTTGCTTTCGGCCCCGGTGATGAAGCCCTTGGGCGCAAGCGGGCGCTGGTCGGCATTGTGGCCGCAGGTCCTGACCCCGCGCCCCTCGGCCGTTTCGATCACCACCTTGGGGCTGTCCACATGACAGCCGATCACGTCGCACCCGGCGTCGATCAGGGCATTAGTCGCCTCGGCCTCGCGCACGGGGGCGGACCAGTTGCCGGTAAAGATCACCTGAACCGTCGCTGCCGGATTGACCGACCGCGCCCCCAGCAGGAACGAGTTGCAGTTCGACAGCACCGTCTGAACCGGCTTGGCCGCCACGAACCCCAGCTTGCCGGTGGGCGAGGACAGGCCCGCCGCCACGCCGTTCACATAATGCGCTTGATTGAGATAGCTGAAATACGACCCCGCATTCTTCGGGTCGGTTTCCGCGTTCCACAGCGGCGCGCAATGGCGGAACTGCACGGCCGGATATTTCCTGGCCGCGTCGATCACGAAGGGCGTGTAATAGCCGAACGAGGTCGCAAGGATCAGCCCCGCGCCGTCCAGGTTGATCATCGACTCCATGGTCTGGGTCACGGCGTCGGTTTCGGCGACGTTTTCCTCCTCGACAACGGTGATGCCGGGCACGCCGCGCAGGATCTCCATCGCGGCGGCATGGGACTGGTTCCAGCCGAAGTCATCCTTTGGCCCGACATAGATCGCGCCGATGGTCAGGGGCGTCGCCGCCCGCGCCATCCGCAGGGGCAGCGCCGCGGCGGCCAATGCGGCGGCGCTGCCGGTCAGCAGGCCGCGCCGGGTAAGACCGGGGCGGGTAAGACTGGGGCGGGAGTGGTTGGGGCCGATAAGTTTGGGGAAGGTCATGGGTCAACTCCATCTGTTGGGACATGGCACCGTTGTTCCGGCACCTTTTCTTGTGGTCTTCTTCATGGGTGCCGCGCCCTCCTCCCAAAGTCGCGCAGCGGTCGTTCTAGCGGGCCTTGGCGGCCAGAATCTTCTCCTTCAACGCAGGCAGGAACCAGATGTCGCGCATCTGGTCGGGCTGGATCAGATCCCAGTGCACGCCGCCGGGTTGCGCATGGCCGTGGCGGGTCTCGATCACGTCCCTTTCGGTCACGATCCAGTCCAGAAGCGAGTCATGCGCCATGATCGGCAGGCGGTCGTCGGGAACGACCATGCTGGAATGCACCGTGGTCACGATGGGGGTGTCGGCGCGCATCTTGCCCAGATCGCGGAACAGCCCCAGCTCCAGATCGGCGAAACCGCCGCCCTTGCCGGTGCGCCCGCCCGCCCGCGTCACCGCCACGCAGCCGCAGACGCACAGGTCGAGCATCGGCAGATCCTCGAACGACAGCTTTTCGCCCACCTGCACCGCGCCGGCGGATGTGGCGGCCAGCTCGAACTGCACGCCTTTGGCTTCCAGCGCCGCAGGGTCCAGCCGCGCCCAAGGCAATTCGCCCGTTCCGAATTCCGGCACCGGCATCAGCACCGTCTTGCCGTCGTAAAGCGCGCGCAGCCGCACCGGGATCTGCGGCGGATCGGGGTTGCATTTGACCACCCTGGCGCGCTTCCAGATTTCCAGATCGCCCAGCCGTTTCGCCGCCATCTCGGCGCCGACCCAGTTGGAAATGCGGCTCCATACCGGGCCGATGGCAAGGCCGCTGTCCTCCAGCGCCTGCCACACCTCGGCCCGCAGACGGTCCTTGTCCGAATTGCGGCCCGACCAGCGGCCGGATTTCTCGGCCTCGGTCGCGACGCGGCTGGAATTCAGCGTCGAGTGGTTCATGCGTCTTCCCCGTTGCGGCCCTCTGCCCCCTGGCCGGGGGCGAAAACCTGCATTTTGCTTGTGCAGAAACGCTGTCACGCAAGGGGGATGCGGACCAGTCATCAAACCGTTAACAAGTCTATATCGTTTCCGGTATGCCGCGCTGCACGGCGCGGGCCACCGCCACCACCTGCCGCCGCAGCCAGTCGTTGCGCGCATCCGCCTGCGAGCGTTCGTGCCACAGCAGGTAGAATGCCAGCCGCCCGCATTCCTTTGGCGCAGGCAGGCTGTGCAGGGGCAGGATGCCGCATTGATAGCGGGCGAAATGCGCGCTGGAGGTAAAGACCATCTGCGACGACAGCAGGATATGCGGGATCAGGTTGAACTCCGGCACCATGGCGCGGATGTCGCGGCGCAGGCCGGCGCGGGCCAGATTGCTGTCGATCGGCCCCGGATCGGCGCGCGACCGGGCTACGGGGGCCAGATGCTCGGCCGAAAGGTATTCGTCCAGCGTCAGGCCCGTCCGCCCGGCAAACGGGTGATCCGGCCCGAACAGGCAGACCACATCCTCGGTCAGCAGATGCGTGGTCTTCAGATGCCGCGGCCGGCCGGGCCAGTTGCAGATCACCAGATCCAGATCGTCCCTCTCCAGCGCCCCGGCATAGTCGTAGGACTGATCGACCGACCGCACCGTCACCCGCGCGCCGGGCGCGGTCTGCCGCAGCCGGGCGATCAGCGGCGGCAGCAGGATCGCCTCCATGCAGTCGGCGGAGGCGATGCGGAACTCGCCCCCCGCCGTCTGCGGATCGAAGCTGGCCGGGGGCCCGACCACGCGGTCAAGCCCGCGCATCGCCTCGGCCAAGGGTTCGGCCATTGCGCGGCCACGCTCGGTCGGGACCAGTTTGGCGCCGCTGCGCACCAGGATCGGGTCGCCCGTCGCCTCTCGCAGCCGGCGGAGGACAAGGCTGACATAGGGCTGGGTCAGATCCATCGCCTCGGCCGTGCGGGTGACGCTGCATGTTTCCAGCAGGCACATCAACACCCGCAGCTGCCGCAGGTCCAGCGATAAGGCTTCGTTCACCCGTGCCCCCGGTTTGCGCGAACAACCCGGCCCGCAGGGAAATGATCGTGCCTGTGGCCGCATCTGTCCAGACCATACGAAAATCCATATGACCTCCGGTCCGTCCGGCGCCTTGCATCCGGTGCGGGGTATCGCCTTGAAACGGCATCGCGTTTGCGCCATTCCCGACCCACAGACATCAGGGGAAGGAATACGCCATGGCGCTGGACATCGAATGGGCGGCAGAGGCTCGGGGGGCTTTGGACAAGGCGGCGGTGCTGGTGATCCTGCGCCACGGCCCGGCGATCGGCCCCCAGGGCAAGGCGCTGGACGCGCGCTGTGGCGGCGCGATTTCCCGGGCGATGGCGGCGCCGCGGTTTACCGGCAAGGCGGGAGAGTGCCTTGACCTGCTGGCCCCCGCAGGAATCGCCGCACGGCGCATCGTCGTGCTGGGTCTGGGGGATGCGCCCACGCCGCTGGAGATCACCCGCGCGGGTGCCGCCCTTGCCCGCCATCTGGAGGCCGAGCGCGAAACCACGGCAACGCTCCTGTTCGATGCGCCAGAAGCCGGGGGCGAGGTTCTGGCGCGGCTGGTTCTGGGGCTGCGCCTGGGGAACTATCGCTTTGCCCTGATGCCAAAAGGCGAAACCGCGCCGGACCTGCACCTGACCGTCGTGGCCGAGGGCGGGCCGGATGCGCTGGCCCGCGCCGATGCGGTGGCCGAAGGCGTGGGCCTTGCCCGCACGCTGGTGAACTATCCGGCCAGCCACCTGAACCCCGACACCTTCGCCGACCACCTTGCCCCGCTGCGCGAGGCCGGGATCGGCGTCGAGGTGCTGGAGCGTGCCGATCTGGACCGGCTGGGAATGAATGCCGTGCTGGCGGTCGGCGACGGGTCGGCCCGGCCGCCGCGGGTGATCGTGCTGACCTGGAAGGGCAAGGGCGCCACGGGTCAGCCGCTGGCGCTGGTCGGCAAGGGCATCTGTTTCGACGCGGGCGGGCTGTGCATCAAATCCGGCCCGGCGATGTTTTCCATGCGCGGTGACATGGGCGGCGCCGCGGCCGTGATCGGCACGATGCTGGCCCTGGCCCGGCAACAGTCCCCGGTGCATGTGGTGGGCGTGCTGGGCGTGGCGGAAAACATGCTGTCCGGCACATCCTACAAATCCGGCGACATCGTGACCACGATGTCGGGCCGCACGGTCGAGGTCTATGATACCGACTGCGAGGGGCGGATGGTGCTGGCCGACATCCTGTATTATGCCGCAACCCGGTTCCAGCCGCGCGCCATGGTGGACCTTGCGACGCTGACCTATTCGGTCATGCGCGGGCTGGGGCATGTCTTCGCCGGGCTGTTCGCCACGCATGACGCCCTTGCCAGCGGCCTGCTGGCGGCGGGCGAGGCGACGGGCGAACGCTTCTGGCGCCTGCCCCTGGACCCGGCCTATGACGAGGGGCTGAAATCCCCCGTCGCCGACCTGCGCCAGCACGCCCGCGATCTGGAAGACGGCGATGCGCCCTTTGCCGCGGCCTTTCTGCGCAACTTTGCCGAAGGATGCCCCTGGGTCCATCTGGACATCGCCGGGAAAGAGCTGATCGACGAGGATCGTCCGCTGGCGCGCGCCGGGGGCCAGGGCTTTGGCGTGCAGCCGCTGGAGGAATGGATCACCGGCCTTGGCCCCGACCTGCGCGACCTGAAGGTCTAGGGGCGAAAGGGGGCCGCGCGGGCCCCCTTTTCAGTCCTCGCGGACCAGATGGCCGGGCGAAACCTCGCGGTAATGCCGCGTCGGCGGCACGAAATCCAGATCGCGCACCGGCGTCTTCAGCTCGTGCACCGGCTGGTTGCGGCGCAGGTGGCGGCGGGCGGGATCGGGCACCGTGACCGCGCCGATCAGGCGGCGGGTATAGGGATGCTGCGGGCGTTCCAGCACCTCGGCCCGCGGGCCGATCTCCACGATCTCGCCCATATACATCACCGCGATGCGGTGGCTGATCCGTTCCACCACCGCAATGTCGTGGCTGATGAACAGGAAGGCGATGCCCAGCCGGTCCTGGATGTCCAGCAACAGGTTGACCACCTGCGCCTTGACCGACACGTCCAGCGCCGATACCGATTCATCGGCGATGATCAGTTCGGGGTCCAGCATCAGCGCCCGCGCGATGCAGACCCTTTGCCGCTGGCCGCCGGAAAATTCATGCGGGAACCGTTCCAGCATCGCGGGCGCCAGACCCACCTGCTCCATCAGCCGCGCGGCTTTGGCCCGGCCCTCGTCCGCGCTGCCCAGCCCGTGTTCGCGGAACGGCTCGACCAAAGCCTCGCCCACGGTCATCCGCGGGTTCATGCTGGCCAGCGGGTCCTGCGGGATCATCTGGATGTGACGACGCTGGCGGCGCATGTCCTCGGCCGACAGGCCGAAAAGATCGGCGCCGTCCAGCAGCGCGCTGCCCCGCGCCTGCGGGGTCAGCCGCACGACGGAGCGCCCGGTGGTGGATTTGCCGCAGCCGCTTTCGCCCACCAGCGACAGGGTTTCCCCGGCGTGGATGCGGAAGGACACGTTTTCCACCGCATGGACCCGCGCGATGCGGCGGTTGAACACGCCGCCCCGCACGTCAAAGCGTGTCACCAGGTTGCGCACATCCAGGATCGGGCGCGACATGTCGGGGCTGCGGTGCAGCGGCTCGGCCGGGGCGGCGATGCCGGTCGCCATGTCGACGATGGGAAAGCGCAGCGGCGAAGGCTGGCCCGTCATGCTGCCCAGGGTCGAGACGCTGGCCAGCAGGGCGCGCGTATATGGCTGGACCGGGGCCGAGAACACCTGCGCGGTCGGCCCCTGTTCCACCGCCTTGCCGCGGAACATCACCACGGTGCGGTCGGCCATTTCCGCCACAACGCCCATGTCATGGGTGATGAACAGCATCGCCATGCCGTATTCGGCCTGAAGATCCTTCAGCAGGTCCAGGATCTCGCCCTGCACCGTCACGTCCAGCGCCGTTGTCGGCTCATCCGCGATCAGCAGTTTCGGGCGCGAGGCCAAGGCCATGGCGATCATCACCCGCTGACGCATCCCGCCGGAAAACGCGTGGGGATAGTCGTCCAGCCGCTGCGCGGCATTGGGGATGCGCACCCGTTCCAGCAGGCGCACCGCCTCGGCCCGGGCCTCGGCGCGGGTCATGCGGCGGTGAGTGGTCAGCGCCTCGGTGATCTGGTCGCCGATGCGATAGATCGGGTGCAGGCTGGTCATCGGCTCCTGAAAGATCATGGCGGCGGCCGATCCGCGGATGTCACGGATCATCCCCGCCTCGTCCAGCGCCAGCACGTCGTGACCGTCAAGGCGGATGGTTCCGCCGATCCGGCTGGTCGCCGGGTCCAGCAGCCGCATGATCGCCAGCGAGGTCACGCTTTTGCCCGACCCGCTTTCGCCGACCAGGGCCACCGTCTCGCCCGCGCCCACGTCGAAGGACAACCCCTCGACCACGCGGGACCAGACGCCCCGCGCCCCGCGGAAGGACACGCTCAGGTCGCGCACCGACAGCATCGGGGTCGTCACGGCGGCGGGCCGGTCGATCAGAACTTCAGTCATGCCCGCCTCATTCTGGGGTCGATCAGGATGCACAGCATGTCGACGACGGCATTCGCCACGACGACGAAAAAGCTGGCGTAAAGCACGGTCGCCATGATCATCGGCAGGTCCAGCACCTTCAACGCCTGATAGGTCAGCCGGCCCACGCCGTTGATGCCGAACACCACCTCGGTCAGGACCGCCGCGCCGCCGACCAGCACGCCGAAATCCATGCCGAACATGATGACGATGGGGATGATCGCGCTGCGGGTCGCATGTTTCAGCAGCACCTTGCGGCTGGACAGGCCCTTGGCGCGGGCGGTGCGGATGAAATCCTCCTGATAGGTTTCCACGATGCCGGTGCGCAGCATCCGTCCGTAAAGACCGATATACAGGAAGGCCAGCGTCAGCCAGGGGAACACCAGCGACAGGAACCACTGCACCGGGTTTTCCGACAGCGGCACATAGCCAAGCGGCGGCACCCAGGAAAACGCCCAGGTGTCATGGAACCGGCTTTGGGTGATCAGGTTCACCATCTCGCCCACCCAGAAGACGGGCATGGCGACGGCCATCATCGACAGGCCCATCAGCAGCTTGTCGGGCCAGCGCCCCTTCCACGCCGCGGCCAGGATCCCGGCCAGCGACCCGCCCAGCATCCACAAGATCGCGGCCCCCGTCACCAGCGACAGCGTGGCGGGGGCGGCGGCCACGATGGTCGGCACGATCCTTTGCCCGCGGTTGACAAAGCTGGTCAGGTCCTGCGTGACAAACAGCCGGTTCATCATCAGCCCGTATTGGACGTAAAGCGGCCGGTCCAGGCCAAAGTCATGGCGCACCGCCACCACCGTTTCGGGCGCGGCATTGCGCCCGGCGATGCGCGCCGCCGGGTCCGATCCCGGCGTGGCAAAGAAGATCAGAAAGGTGATGACGCTGATGCCGAACATCACCACCACCATGCGCAGCAGGCGCGCCAGAACCGCGGTCAGCATGTCTTACCGCCCCCGCGCCGATTTCGGGTCCAGCACGTCGCGCAGCACGTCGCCGAACAGGTTCAGCAGCAGAACCGTCACCATGATCGCCACCCCCGGCGCCATCGACACCACCGGGCGGGAATAAAGCAAGCCCTGCCCATCCTGAAGGATCGTCCCCCAGCTGGCGTTCGGCGGCTGCACCCCGACGGACAGAAAGGACAGCGAGCTTTCCGTGACGATGTTCAGCGCCATCAGCATCGGCGCGAAGACGATCAGCGTGGTCGAGACATTGGGTAGCACATGCCGCCACAGAATGCGCCCCGGCCGGATGCCCAGCCCCCGCGCCGCCAGCACGAATTCGCTGTTCTTGATCGCCATGACCCGCCCGCGGATCGGCCGCGCCACATAGGGCACATAGACCAGCCCGATGATCAGGATCGGCACGATCAGGCTGCCGGACGAAAGCTCGAACGGGCCGATGTCGAAGGTCTTGCCGATCATCACGATGGAAAGGGAAATGGCCAGCAGATAGACCGGAAAGGCCCAGATCATGTCGATGATGTTCGACAGGACGGAATCGACCGCCCCGCCGGTATAGCCCGCCACGATCCCGATCACCGCCGCGCAGAACAGGCACAACAGTGTCGCCGCCCCCGCGATCAGCAGCGAGTTCTGGCCCCCGTAAAGCAGCCGCGCCGCCACGTCGCGCCCCTGCGAATCCGCGCCCAGGAAATAGGGCCCGCGCCAGGTCGGCCCGATGGGGGTGACGCCCAGACCCAGCCCCTCGGTCGACTGTTCCATCACCGGCACGCGCTTGCCGTCGATCTGGATCTTGGCCGTAAGGCCCGACCGGAACGGATCGGTGCCCGAGACATGCCGCGCATAGACCGGCGCCAGCAGCGTCGCGACGACTATCACGACAAGCAGCAGGCCCGATATGACGGCGGCGGGGCTGGCCAGCAGCCCCTCGGCCACGCGCCGCCACGGCCCGCGAGAGGGCGCGGTTTCCCCTCCGGCCGGGATGGCCGGGGGGGTCGGTTCGGTTTCGGGCAGCATCGGCGTCACTGGACCCAGGAATTCGCGATCAGCCAGTGATACTGGCTGGAGAATTCATAGTTCCCCACCCGCTTGCCGATCAGATCCAGATCCTTGGGCGTGAACATCGGCACCGCCGGGGCCAGCGCCATCATGTCGGCGTCGATCTTGGCCCAGTCCTTGTTCGCGGCCTCGGGGTCGGTCACGCCAAGCGCCATCGCCGCCTTCATCCGCGCATCCAGATCCTTGTCGCAGAAACCCGAGATGTTGATCGAGGAATCCGAACCCGGATGGAACGAGTCGCAGCCGAACAGCACGTTCAGGAAGTTCGACGCCGCCGGATAGTCGGCATACCACTGGCTGATAGAGATCTGGACCTTGTTGTTGGTGTTCTGGATATAGGTGAACTGGATGTCGGTCGACAGCGTCTGCACCGTGGCGTCATAACCCAGATCGCTCAGCACCGATTGTAGATAGGTGCCCACCCCGCGCGAGGCGGCGCTGTCGTCGGTCACGACCGTGACCTTCTGGCCCTTGGTGCCCGATTCCTCGACCAGCTGGCGCGCCTTGTCCATGTCGGGCGCCGACCATTCGGTGCCGGGGTCCAGCGTATAGTCGCAGCGATCCTCGTGCCCGGGGAAACCGGGCGGCAGGATGGTGCAGACCGGCTGGGCCAGCGCCGGGCCGCCAAAGATCGACACCAGCGCGTCGCGGTCCACCGCATAGGTCAGCGCCTGCCGCGCCTTGACGTTGTCGAAGGGCGGGATGTTCACGTTCAGCGGCGCATACCACCACGCCATCAGGGGCGAGACCTTGATCTGGTCGGCGGCGCTGACGCTCAGTTCCGCCAGACGGTCGGTCGGCGGGTTTTCGTACATCCAATCGGCCTGGCCGTTCATGATGGCGTTGACGGCCGATTCCTCGGTGCCGCCGAAGGCATATTCGATCCGGTCGGGATAGCCCGCGGGCTGGGCGTCCTTGCTCCATTCCGTGAAGGACGGGTTGCGCACCATCACCATCGAGGCGTTGGGGTCATAGCTTTCGATCACATAGGCGCCGGTGCCGGGGATCGGCGTGTTCCCGGCATCCTTGGCGGGCGCGTCGGCGGGCAGGACCGAGGCATGGGGCACCGCCAGCTTGAACAGGAATTCCGCATCCGGGGCGACCAGGTTGATCGTCACGGTATTGGCCGCCGCATCGCCCGAAATCCCGCCTTCCAGCGTGCAGCTGTCGGCATCGGCCAGGCATTTGTCGGCGCCGACGATCCCGCCGTAAAAGCTGCCCGAGGTGGGGCTGAGGACCTTGAAGATGCGCTGGAACGAGGCCACCACGTCATCGGGCGTCACCTCCTTGCCGTTCGAGAACTTCACCCCCTTGCGCAAGGTAAAGGTATAGGTCTTGCCGTCGTTCGACACGACCGGCATCTCGGCCGCCAGGTCGGGCACCACGACGGTGCTTTCCGCCCCGCCCACCTTCTTGAACGTCACCAGTCCGTCATAGAGAAAGCTGTAAAGCTGCCAGTAGCGGGCGGTATAGTTGATCTGCGGGTCCAGCGTTCCCTCGGACGCCACCGCGACCAGCTTCATCGTGCCGCCGCGGTGCGGATCGTTCGCGTCCTGCGCGAAGGCGGGCTGGGCCAGGGCGCAGATCGCCGCCACGGCGACCCCGCGCAGCAGTGCGCCGCCGGTCGAACGGAGTCGGGACAAGGGCTGGTTCATCACGTCTGTCTCCTCGTTGGGATCGGGGCTTTGCCCCTTCGTGGTATTGGTCAGGCGCGCGCGTCGCATTCGGCAAGGAAGCCGCCCACGACCTTCATGCAATCGTCGAATTCCTCGACATGCGGCATGTGGCTGGAATTGGGAAAGACATGCCAGCGGACATCGGGGATGTTGTCGGCAAAAGGCTGGACTGTGGCCACCGTCGCCTCGTCATGCGCGCCGGAAATCAGCAGGGTCGGCACCTCGATCAGGGGCAGCCGGTCGATCACCGACCAGGTCTTCAGCGTGCCGACGACGTGGAATTCGCTCGGCCCGTTCATCACGTTGTAGACGGTGGATTCCTTTTCCATCGCCTCGAAGGTGCGGCGCACCTCGGGCGGGTTCGGCACCACCCGACAGACGTGCCGGGCATAGAATACCTCGGTCGCGGCCTTGTATTCCGGGTCGGACGTGGTGCCCGCCGCCTCGTGCCGCAGAAGCGTTTGCTGAACCTCGGGCGGCAGGTCGGCGCGCAGGCGGTTCGCCTCGGCGATCCAGAGTTCCATCGAGGCGGGGGAATCCGCGATCACCAGCCCCTTCAGCCCCTTTGGCCGCCGCACGGCGAATTCCGCCCCCATCATCCCGCCCCAGGACTGGCCCAGCAGGGAATAGCCGCCGCGCAGGCCCAAATGGTCGATCAGATTGTCCAGCTCCGCCAGAAACAGATCCACCGTCCAGAAATCGGCACCCTTGTCCGGCAGATGGGTGGATTTGCCGTTGCCGATCTGGTCGTAATGGATGACCGCGCGCCCCTGATCCGCCAAGGCCTTGAAGCTGTCGACGTAATCATGCGTGCAGCCCGGCCCGCCATGGGCGATGATGATCGGAGTCTTGCCCGAGGCCGGATCGCCCGTCACCCGATACCAGGTTTCATACCCGCGGAACGGCACCCTGCCTTCGCTGACCTGCATGTCGAAATCCCTTCTGCATCCGCGCGTGGATGCCTTTGGCCGAACCGGCGATATTTGCCGGCAGCCTGTGGCAGACACTCGCGCGGCGACACAGACAAATCAATCCCCGAGCCGCCAGTTATCGGCGATTTCCGATGCGGCAGACGGCGGGGTCAGCGGGCGCCGCAACAGAATACGAGGTAAATTCACCAATAATACTGTTTGTTTGCATCATGTTGAGATCTGCGCTGCTGGAAATTTCCGGCATATCCAGTTGCGCAAGAAATGGGCAGGCTATGTAGAAAATCTTTCATTACTTGATCAGTAATCATGGATTATAGAAAATAGTTCTGGACAGGGCCGCCGCGTCGCCGCCAGACTTCCCCTGGTTTTCCGACTGCGAGTCCCGGCATGAGCATCAAGGATCTGCTTGCGGGCGGTGATCTTGCCCTGACGCCTTCCGAGGAAAAGATCATCCGCCAGCTGCTGGCGGAATATCCGACATCGGGGCTGGGCACCGTCTCGGGGCTGGCGCGTAAAAGCGGGGTCAGTGACCCGACCGTGGTGCGCCTGGTCTCGAAACTGGGGTTCGACAGTTTCGCCGCCTTTCAGACCGCCCTCCTGGCCGAGGTCGGGGCGCGGCTGCACTCGCCGCTGCACATGCCGGAATCGCGCCGCGCGGAAGTTAGGCGAGAGGATGCGTTTTCATCCTATTTCGACTCCGTGGCCTTTGCCCTGCAACGGTCGGAGGGCGCGACGGCGGTGCCCAGCTATGACCGCGCCTGCCGACTGCTGGCCGAGGCGAAGGGGCGGGTCTGGGTTCTGGGCGGCCGCGTCAGCCGCAACATCGCGACGATCCTTGCCGGATATATGACGCAGATGCGCCCCTCGGTCATGGCCATCGGCAGCCTTTCGGCACAGGATTTCGACCTGCTGGCCGATATCGGGCGCAACGATGTGGTCGTGGCCTTTGACTATCGCCGCTATCAGCTGGACGTGATCTCTTTCACGCGGCAGGCCGTGGAGGGCGGGGCGAAGGTCGTGCTGTTCACCGACCAGTGGCTTTCCCCGCTCGCCCAGGTGGCCGAAGTGGCTCTGGTCAGCCAGACCGAGGTCGATTCGCCCTTCGACACGCTGGTCCCCGCCATGGCCCAGGTCGAGGCTGTGGCCGCCCGGCTGCGGGACCTGCTGGGCGAAAAGGCCGGCAAGCGGATGGAGCATCTGGAGGATGTGCGCCACCGCCGCGCCATCACCCTGGACAGCGTTCCGCCCGCCCCCCCGCGCCGCCCGCGCAAGACCAGGCCCGGAGCCCTGGGGCGCAGCTGATCACGGCCGCCCCCCGGCGAAAAGCGACATGCCCCATGTCGCCGGGCAGACGGCCACGCCGTCCTGTCACCAGTTTAGGATCGGCTGCATCGCGGCCGCGAACTCTTGCTTTTCCGCATCGGTCAGCGGGCCGAACGGCATCCGGCAATCGCCCACGGGGTTGCCCTGCAATTCGCAGCCGTATTTCAGCTTTTGCACGAATTTCCCGGATTCCAGCACGTTCATCGCGGGCCAGAGCGCGATCATGATCTCTTTTGCGCGCGCATGGTCGCCCTTGCGGAAGGCGGCATCCATCTCGCAGACCGGCTTTGCCATGCAGTTCGCCGGCCCGCAGATCCACGACTCCGCCCCCCAGTTCATGAAGTCCCAGGCGATGTCGTCCGAACCGGAGACCAGTTGAATGCGCCCAGCATACCGGGTGGAAATTCCGATCGCCCGCTGCATCACGCCCGAGCTTTCCTTGATGCCGATCACCCGCGGATTGTCGGCCAGTGCATCCAGCGCCTCATACCCGATCTCGACCCCGTCCTTGCCGGGATAGGAATAGAGGACGACGTTCATGTCGGTCGCCTCGATCACGGCGGTAAAATGGCGGATGATTTCGGCCTGGGTCGGCTTGGTGTAGAAAGGCACGGCCAGCAGCACCGCATCATAGCCGATGTCTTTTGCGCGCAGCGTATTGGCGATGACGCCGGCGGTCGAAGGCGCATTGGTGCCGGCAATCAGCGTTTCGCCCGGCCGGGCGAATTCCTTGACAAAGCGCAGGACCTGATCGCGCTCCTCGTCCGTCATCAGGTTGTATTCCCCCGACGAGCCGCAGGGCACCCAGCCGCTGACCCCGGCCGCACGCAGGTTGGCCAGATGCGCGTCGAAAGCGGGAAAGTCGATCCGCCCCCCGGCATCGAAGGGAGTAACCAGCGCAGGCATGACGCCAGAGAGTTTCAGCATGGGTCCGGTCCTTTCCGTCAGGCCGTCAGGATTACAACTTGCCCGCCCTACGCCCGCCTCTTCCGGCGGTCGCAGGTACAGGGGGGACACGCGCGGCGATCCTTCGGGTCAGGCGCCGGCGGGTGGGTGCATCGGTGCTGGTCGAGTGTCGATGCCCCAAATCATGACGACACAGTGACGACACGTCAAATGAAAAATTATCAGTGTCGACACGATACAGGCACAAAATCGCTCTGGATGGGCAAGGGGAAGGTCTTTCGCCCGGTCCCGCCTGCCGGGCCCGAACGGCGTCACCCCTGGCCGAGCGCAGGGGGCGGCAGCCTGCGGCCGATCCGCAATTCGGCCAGCCCTACCACGGTCATCACCGCCGTGCTGGCCCAGGTCATGGTCAACAGATCGACCTTTCCGGCCAGAAGCACCAACAGCGCCAGCGCGACCACCCCCACCAGATGCGAGACCGGCACCGCGCCATAGACCACGCGCTTGTAGACCACGCTTCCCAGTAGATAGACCGCCGGCCCAAGGGTCAGCGCCAGCGCCTGCGCCAGACCGGCATGTTCATGCGGCTCGGCCAGCGCGAGATCATTGCCCACTGCGGTCCCGATGATCCCGGCCAACAGGATCACATGGGCATAATGGAACTGCGCCCCCATCCGCCCCGGATCACGCGACGCGGTGATCGCCGTCGTCGCATCCTTGCTGGAGGCGCCGAAGTAGAGCCACCACATCGCCAGCGTGCCAAGGAAAGTCGCCAGCAGCGCGGAAACCTCGGCCGCATTCCAGACCTCGGCATCGGCCAGCGTGGCACCGCTGACCAGCAGCGTCTCGCCCAGGGCCACGATCACGAACAGCTGGCAGCGTTCGGCCAGATGCCCACCCTCGATCGTCCAGTCCGAGGTGCGCGACCGCCCCATCCCCGGCAGGGCAAAGCCGGTCATCGGCGCGACATATTCCACCAGCACCGCCACCAGCCACAGGGCGACGCGCGTTTCATGATGCGCAAAGGCCCCGCCGATCCAGAACAGGGCCGCAAAGGACAGCCAGCCTAGCATTCGGCGATAATTTGGCGCCAGCGGATGGTCCGCCCCCAGCTGCGCGACAATATATGCCGTGCGGCCCACCTGTATCGCCACATAGGCCAGCGCAAAGATCAGCCCGCGTTCGCCGAAGGCCTGCGGCAGCGCGGCGGCCATGAACAGCGCAACCAGCATCATCACGAACATCATGCCGCGGATGCGTGGACGCGCAGGGTCAAACCAGTTGGTCGTCCAACAGGTATATTGCCAGCCCAGCCAGACCGCGAACCAAAGGATCAGGCTTTCGATCAGCCCCTGCAGCGTCAGGTGATGCAGCAGGCCGTGGCTGATCTGGGTTACGGCAAAGACATAGACCAGATCGAAGAACAGCTCCTCGTTCGTGACATGGGCAGGATGGCCGTCGCGCTTGCGCAACAGGGGATGCTCGGCGGTGGCGTTCATCGGTCACTCCCTCGACACGGCGGAAAACACGGGCCAAAAGCAGCCTGCATCCGACAGATCAATCCGCCCCGTGTTCGGAAAGTAAAGACGCAATCACCGGGCGCGCTGGTCCGCACCATGCCGCAGGGTTCCCCAGGTGGCGGCCATCGAGATCCCCGTGGCCAGCGCGAACAACCCGCCATAGCCCAGCCCGTCGGCGATGAAACCCGACAGCAGCCCGCCGACCTGATAAACTACCATCTGCGCGCAGGCGAGCAGGGTGAAATCCGTGCCCGGCTGATCGGACGAACAGACCTGCATGAACAGCGAATAAAGCGCCACGATCTCCATATAACGGATCAGGGTTTGCAGCACCGCCGCCGCCCCCACCGGGTAAAGCCCGCCCAGAAGGCCAAAGGCGTGCAGGGCAAAGATCGCAAAGCACAGGCTTCGCAGACTGCCCAGCATTACCAGCGTGGCATGTGCGCCCCGCCGTTTCACCGAAAGGGCGGCAAGGGCCGATCCCCCCAGACCCACCGTCGCCGCCGCCGCGCCGGACAGATAGCCGATCCAGTCCAGCGGCATTCCGGCATCGACCAGATAAGGTCCCTCCATCGCCTTCACCAACCCTTCGGAGGCGCGGTAGAACAGCGCCAGGGCCAGCACCTGCATCGCCTCGGGTCGCGCGAAAAATGCGCGCAGACGCGGGCGGGGGCGGGCGACGGGCGGCACCCGATCCTCGCGCATCAGGGGCAGCACCAGCAGCGGCAGCAGGGTGATACAGCCCATCACCCCCATCGTCGCGCGCCAGCCGATGTGATGATAGAGGACCAGTCCCAAAGTCCCCCCGACAAGGACCGAGGCCGCGACCGCGCCCCCCTGGATCGCATTGCCCGTCGCCCGCTCACCCGGCGCCAGGGTCAGCACCGCATAGCCGTCGGTCGCGATGTCCTGGGTCGAGGTCAGGATCGCCAGCGCCATCCCGATGCAGAACAGCGCCGGAATGTCGGTGGGCGAAATCGCGGCCAGCGCAAAGATGCAGGCCGCCGTGCCGATCTGCGTCGGCAGGATCCACGCCCGGCGCGGGCCGATCGGCAGCGGGCGGAACCGTTCCACCAGCGGCGCCCACAGGAATTTCAGCGCCAGCGGCAGCATGATCAGCGACAGTACCCCGATCGCCGACCGCGTGACCCCGCTTTCCCGCAGGATCGGCGGGATCGCCGCCACCATCACATAGGACGGCACCCCTTGCGCCAGATACAGCACCGCCAGCACCGCATAGCGGCGCAGCCGGTCATCCGAACAGATCGTCGTGGAGGCGGAGGAAGGCCCCGGTTGCGGCGCTGATGTCATCATGGACCTCGACGGGTATCGACCAGAAGGTGGAAAAGGCGCTGCGCTGGCGTTCGCTGGGCCGGTCCGAGAGCAGGACCAGCCCGCGGATGCGGGCCGAAACCTCGGCGCGGGTGGCCTTGGCGATGCGGTTCTGCGCGACCTCTTGTTCATGATCAAGGCGAAAGCCGCGCAGGTCGGAAAACAGCGCGAACGGCCCCGGCTCGCGGGCAAGCCTGTCGAAAAGCGCCAGATAGGCGGCGCCGTCGTCGGCATCCTGGGGTGGCTGGAAGCGCAGGGCCAGTGCGGTAGGCACCGGCCGCGCCTCGTGGCGGCCGAAAAGGATCATCGCGTCAGAAGCTCACCCGATAACCAACCGTGACCGTCCGCCCCCAGCCCGCGGTTTCGGCATTGCGCGTCGCGGTGGCGGTAGGGTTCATATAGTCGGCGTCGAACAGGTTCTCGACCGCGACGCTCAGCACGCCCTGCCCCAGGGCGCGCGAGGCCGAGACGTTGACCAGCGTCACGCTGTCCAGCTCCACCTGCCCCACGGCGCGGTCGCGGCCCGCCAGATGCACCACCTCGCCCCGCGCGCGCCAGCCGCCGGCGAATTCATGGGTGACCCCCGCCATGACCTTCAGCGGCGAGCCGATGCGGTTGTTGCCCAGCCAGGCATCCACCCTGCCGTCGCCATTGGTGTCATAGCGCCCCTCGCGCCAGCCGATCTGCCCGTCGATGACGGTGGCGGCCGACAGGCTGTAGGCGCCCTGCGCGTCGATCCCCCAGATCTCTTCTCGCTGCTGGCTGACGCGGTTGGTGACCGGATCGAAGCTGACCCCTTCGTCCGAGGTGGAGTAATAGGCCGAAATCTGCCCGTTCCAGCTGCCGTTGTCATGGCGCAGGCCGATTTCCCAAGTGTTCACCACCTGCGGCCTGGGCGCGATGTCGGCATAGGACAGCGCATAGGTGCCCGGCGTGGTGCAGCCATAGGCCGCCCCGATCATCGGATTGTCATTGCCATAGGCGGTGCAGATCTCTGCGCGCGAGTTCATGCCGGCGCGGCGGGTGAAGCTGCCGATGTCGGTCAGGGAATAGCCCTGCGACCAGCCGCCGAACACCTGCGTCGCCTCGGCCAGATCATAGGTGAAGCCAAGGTTGCCCGTCACCTGATCGAAACTGAAATCGCCCCCCGTCACCGCCACCGGCGCCAGATCCAGCCCGATGCGATAGGCGGTGAAATAGTAATAGGCGCGGGGCCGGGTGAAATTGCCCACCTCCAGATCGAAGCGGTCATAGCGCAGCCCGCCCGAGAGCGTCAGCCGGTCATCCACCGGCAGCGTCAGTTGCGCATAAAGCGCCTGCGAGCGGTTCTTCAGCGGGGTCGAAATCGCCCGGCCATCGCGCGCCGTCTGTTCGGTGTCGTCATTGCCGACTTCGAACCCCCAGCTCAGCCCCGCTTCGCGGCCAAACAGGGTGATGGGGCTGTCGATGGTCACGTTCAGCGTATCGCGCACGCTGTCGACCTGCGACTGGTTGTAATCGGCGGTCGGGTTCAGCGGATCGCCGCTGTAATAGACCAGCGTGTTGACGAACGGATCGAACACCGAAAAGGCGAACCGCTTCATCTGGTCGTTGCGCGACAGCGTGACCGCCAGCTTGCCAAGCGCAAAGGCGTCATCCGTATAGCGCAGGGCCAGATAATGCGAATCCTCGGTGATCGGGTCGCCGGAATAGGGCGCGTCCGGATCGGGCGCGACGGGCGAGGCGCTGTAGTCGCTGAAATAGCGGGGCTTCTGGTCCAGCTTGATCTTCTCGACGCTGAACTCCAGCCGCCTGGCATCGTCGATGTCATACCCCAGTCGCAGCGTGCCGGTGGTCGAGGTGATGAAGTCGCCACCCCCCTGCCCCAGCATCGGGTCCGAGGGCAAAAGCCGCCCCTTGCCGTCGAAGGTCTCGCGGCTGCGGTCATGGGTCAGGGTGAAATCATAGTCGAAGGCGCCCAGTTTCTGCGTCACGCCCACCGAAAGGCCGGGGGCGATGCTGCTGCCCACGTCGGCGGTAAAGGCGCGGGCGCGCATGTCCACCGTCACGCGCGCCTTGCCATTGGCCAAAGCCCCGCTTTTGGTGATGAAGTTCACCACCCCGCCGGTGCCCCCCGCGCCGTAAAGCGACGAGGCGCCGCCGATCACCTCGACCCGCTCGATGGCGTTCAGGTCGATCAGCGACAGGCTGCGCGAGACATCGCGCAGCGGCGTGTTGCGCGGCACGCCATCCACCAGCACCAGCAGCCCCCTGCCCCGGAACGTCTCGGACGCGCCCGAAAGCGTCTGGTTGCCAAAGCTGAACCCCGGCACCAGCCGCGTCAGCAGCGCCGTCGCGCTGTTACCGCGTTCCAGCTGGTCGGCGATGGCGGCATCGTCGATCACCTGCACGGCGCCCGGAATGGCCGAGACCGGCCGTTCCCCCCGGTTTGCGGTCAGCACAATCTCATCCAGCATAATCGTGTCGTCCGCCGGCTGTGCCCAGGCGGGCAGCGCAAGGGCACAGGTGGAAAGCAGAAGGCCGGCAAGGCAGTTGCGGGGGGCGCGCATGGGGGTTTTTCCGTGTTCCGGTGGGATTTTCATTTTGCTGATAAAATTAGTAAGGATAAGGTTCCCACGCCCGTCCCGAATTCTGGACCAAGGCCCCCGCGATCTGGAGTTTTGCGACAGGATGCCGGAACAACCCGCCCCCTGGGCCGACGACAGGCTGACGCAGGCCGGTTTCGCCCGTGCCCGGTTCAAGGATGCGCGAAAGCGGATGGCCGCGCTTTGGGGCCATGTGCTGGAGGTGTCGGAAACCGGCCACCACCCCGCCGCGGCCGAGGGGCAATTGCTGGCGCTGGAGATCGGCGACCTGCTGCTGTCGACGCTGGATCTTGGCACCGGCGCGATCGGCTGGCGTTTTGCCGCCCGGGGCGGGGGGACGCCGCTGTTGATGGTGCGGGCGATCCGGGGGGCGGAACTGGTCCTCGACGCCGCGGGTCTGGCGCCCCACGCCCTGCCCGCCGGCCAGATCGCGCTGATCCCGCTGACCGGAACCGCCACGCTGACCCTGCCCGAGGGCGGGCGCTGCGACATCGGCATTCTGTCCGCGGCGCCCGACCCCTTTCCCCGCTTTGCGCTGCTGGAGGGGAACCTTGCTTCGGGCCAGCATCTGGCCTTTGTCGCGGGCTATATGCTGCGCTGCGCGCCGCATCCGCCCGGGCGCGCGCGCGAACTCCGTCAGGCTTTCGGGCTGGCGCTTGCCCATGTCGCCGCCGATCTGGCCAGCCACCACCGCCAGACGGGCGAGACCGCCTTTGAACGGTTCAAGTTTCTGGTCGCCGCCAATCTGGGTCGCGCCGATCTGGCGCTGTCGGACATTGCGACGGCGATGGGAACCAGCCCCCGGCAGTTGCAGCGTATGCTCCGCGCCGAAGGCACCACCTTTCGCGGCCATCTGCAAGGCAGCCGCCTGATGCTGGCGCGTCAGATGATTCAGACCAGCCAGATCCGCCCGCGCGTTGCCGACCTCGCCTATCGCTGCGGGTTCAGCGACCCGAACTATTTCTCGCGCGCCTATACCCAGTTCTGGAAAACGCCGCCCAGCCAGGGATAGCGATCACGCGGATAGGTGCGGCCCCTCACCCGGCCCGGCTGTTCGTGCCGATGGAATGGATGTCATTCGCCATCCGGGCGGCCTGCACCCGGATGTCGGGGATGGCGGTGATTTCCCAGAAATTCGCCCGCGCAACCGGGCCGAGCGCGAAGATCCGCCCGGACAGATGGCCATCACGGGCGATCAGCTGTCCGGTATCGGCAACGTCAAGGCCGATGCGCAGCGGATCGACCCTAGCCGCACCCGTGGCCAGAAGCCCCGCGATGATGGGAGAGGCGTTGCGCTCGGGGTCGTTGCGGATTCCCCGGCAGTCGATGATGGCCCCGACCTCCAGTGTCGTTTCGGTCTGCGATCCGCGCGGCCGGATCGCGGCGCGGATGGTGCCCCCCGGTCCCGGCTCTGCCCGCAGGAAAGCCGCCTTCAGGATCTTCAGCTCGCCCGAGGCCATCGCCGCCTCCAGCCGTGCGGCAGAGGCGGGGGGAATGCGATGGCGATGCACCTCCCACCACGAGGCGCCATGGCGCAGGAAGCGGCTGCGCTGCGCGACGCTCATCCGCTGCCAGAAGGTGCTGACCCAGGGCCGTATCGCGTCCAGCGCATCGCGCCAGCTGCCGCCGTTCCGCTCTGCCTCGACCACGCGGCGGCGCAGCCAGTGCAGGATCTGGCTGACCTCGGCACCCAGAGGAAGCTGGTCGCGCGGAAGTGCCGGCGCATGGCCCGGACCGTGAACCCGCGGCAGCAGGCCCCGGCGCGATATGGCAATGATCTGCCCGCGATGCCCGGCACGTTCCAGCGACAGCACCCGATCGACCATGGACAATCCCGTGCCGACGATCAGCACCGTTGCATCCGGCGACGGCGGGGCGACATTCCCCCATGCCCCCGCAACCAGACCCGAGGGGTCCGCCTTTGGCAGCACATGGCCGGTGGCCAGCACCGCATAGGCCCCCTTCAGCAGCGTCCCGTCATGAAGCCTTGCCTTGACGCCGCCCTCGCGCTCGCTGATCTCGACGCAATCCGCCTTGAGGCAGATGAGCCTTCCCGAGGCTGTCCAGGGCGCCAGCAGGCAGGACAGATAGCTGCCATAGGTCGCGCGACCGACGAAACTGTCCTGGCTGTGGTCTTCGCCGCCCTCTCGCGCCTGCAACCACCGCAGGAAATGCCCCTCGTCGTCGGGAAAGGCGCTCATGTTGCGGACGCGCGTGTTCAGCAGGTGGTCGGGGTCGGTCGTCGAATAGGCGATGCCGCAGCCCAGCAGGTTCCGCCCCTCGATCACCGTGACGCGCAGGTCGCTGTCCTGTTTCAGAAGGTTCGCCGCGAACAGGACGCCGCTTGCCCCGCCGCCGACGACAAGAACATCGCGCCAGCCTTCTTCGCGGAGAAACGGCCTGCTGCGGGAGGGGAAGGTTTCGGTCATGGTCGGGGCTGCCAGTCTGCTTTTTCTACCGGGGAAAGAACACATCTCCCGAAGAGGGCGGGTATGCGATACTTCATCCCATGCTATCAGGAAACCGGAAAAAATAATTCCAAAATTCAGGGGATGCGCGGGATATTCTTTCCATCCGCCATTCGTGGGCGAGAAGGATGCGGTGGTGGCTTGGCCCGCCCGTCCCGCAACGGGTTCGCCGGTGGGAACCGGCGGGGCGACAGATATTTACCTGCCGACGCCGCTGCCGAAGGCACAGCATTCCCCAAAGCGGTCGAGCTTTGGAATGGCCTGTGCGCCAAAAGGCGGAAATATTGACGACCAATAAAGTCGTGATCACTGCCACCCCGATCACTCGCGCCCCCGAGACCCAGCCAGGAGAAACTGCAATGACCATCGGACTGAGCGAGCGCCAGGCTCTCGCCCCGACCGTCGTCTCCCGCGCTGCACCGCGCCGGTTGACGGGGCGGCAGCTGACGCTTGTGTCCTGGGCCGCGCCGGTGGCCATCCTTGCGCTGTGGGAGGTGGCCAGCCGCGCCGGGCTGATCACGCCGCAAGTCCTGCCCGCGCCCAGTTCCGTCGCCGCGACGGCCGGAAAGCTCATCGCGTCGGGCGATCTGCCGAAACACCTGGGCGCCAGTCTGGCGCGGGCGGCGGCCGGCTTTGCCATCGGCGGCACGCTGGGCTTTGGCCTTGGCATCCTCGTGGGCTTTTCCCGTCTGGCCGAGGCGCTGCTGGACCGTTCGATCCAGATGATCCGCGCGATCCCGTTCCTGGCGCTGCTGCCGCTGGTGATCGTGTGGTTCGGGGTGGATGAAAGCGGCAAGATCTTCCTCGTCTCGCTGGCGGTGATGTTCCCGATCTACATCAACACGGTGCTGGGTGTCCGGCAGGTGGACCCTAAACTTCTGGAACTGGCGCGGGTGACGGGGCTGTCGCGGCTGGAAACCGTGCGGCGGATCATCCTGCCCGGCGCGATGCCGTCGATCCTGACCGGGGTGCGCTATGCGCTGGCGACGGCCTGGCTGGCGCTGGTGATCGCGGAAACCATCGCCACCACGCGCGGCATTGGCTTTCTGGCCATGGATGCGCGCGAGTTCCTGCAAACCAATGTGATCGTCCTGACTATCCTGATCTATGCGCTGATCGGCGTAGCCGCAGACGGGGCCGCACGGGCGCTGGAACGCGGGCTGCTGGCCTGGCATCCGAACTATGCGAAGGAGGGACGCAAATGACCGCGCCCGAAAACGCTGTGACCGTCCGCAATCTGCGCCGCCGTTATGGCGACCGCACGGTGATCGAGGGGCTGGACCTGACCATCCGCAAGGGCGAGTTCGTGGCCCTGCTGGGCGAAAGCGGTTGCGGCAAGACCACCCTGTTGCGTGCGCTTGCGGGCCTTGATCCGGTGGATGGCGGCCATATCGACGGACCGACCCAACCCGCCGTGGTGTTTCAGGAACATCGCCTGCTGCCCTGGGCGCCACTGTGGCGCAACGTGGCGTTGGGGATGGAAACCGCCGAGGGCCGCGCCCGCGCCGAAAGCGCGCTTCAGGAGGTCGGTCTGGCCGGGCGCGAGGAGGACTGGCCGCGCAACCTTTCGGGCGGGCAGGCGCAGCGCGTGGCGCTGGCCCGTGCCCTGGTGCGCGAGCCTCGGCTGCTGCTGCTGGACGAACCCTTTGCCGCGCTGGATGCGCTGACCCGGATCAAGATGCATATCCTGATCCGCCAGCTGGTCGCGCGCCACCTTCCCGGCGTTCTGCTGGTGACGCATGACGTGGACGAGGCCGTGGCGATTGCCGACCGCATTCTGGTGATGCGCGAGGGCGCCATCGCCGCCAGCTATCTGACCGAAGGCGCCGCCCCGTCCGCATTGCGGGAAACACTACTGAAGGAACTGGGCGTGGAGACCGACAGCCGCGCCGCCTGAACCGAACCGAAAACCCAAACCCGCCGCTGAACGCCCCGACCGGGGCGAAGGATCGCGGCTTGCCTGATGGAGAAACCGACATGACCACTCTGAACCGCCGTCGCCTGTTGCAGACCGGGGCCGCACTGGGCGCCGCCTCGATCCTGCCCACGGTTGCCCTTGGCCGCACCACGGACACCGTCCGCGTCGGCTGGGGCAAGGGCAGCATCACCCAGATTTCCAAACAACGCGGCGAGTTCGAAAAGAACCTGGCCGCACAGGACATCAAGGTGGAATGGGTCGGCCCCTTTCCGAACCATGCGCCGTCCCTGCAGGCCGTGGTAGGCGGCAGCGCGGATTTCGGGTTCTGGGGATCGACCACGCCGGCACTGGCCGCGATCATCGCCGGCTCGCCGCTGGTCTTTACCCAATTCCTGATCTACGCGCCGCGGTCCACCGCGATCATCGTCAAGAAGGACAGCGGCATCAACAGCGTCAAGGATCTGGTGGGCAAGCGGGTGGCCGTCAACCGCTCGGGTCTGGGCGAGTTTCTGGTGGTGGCGGCGCTGGAAAAGAACGGCGTGCCGCGCGATCAGGTGGAGTTCGTCTATCTGAACCCGCCGGATGCCGCCCCCGCCTTTGGTCAGGGCAAGGTGGATGCCTGGTCGATGTGGTCGCCCGGCGTGGACATCGCGCGCCAGCAGTTCGATGCGAAGGACATCTTCTTTGAGGGCACCGATCTGGATTTCCTGATCGACTATTCGTCGCTGGTCACGCAGCGCAAGTTCGCCGAGGAAAACGGCGATCTGGTCCGCGCGGTAATCAACGCCTTCAAGGTCGAAGGCGACTGGATGACCAAGAACCCGCTGGAATCGGAAAAGCTGATCCAGGCCGAGGCGGGCTATGACGACGCGGTGCGCGATCACCTCGTCTCGTTGGGGCGCAAGAACAATTTTTACGAAGCCGACGACGCCAAGTTCCTGGCGGATTTCCAGAAGGCCGCCGACTGGCTGGCCGACCGGGCGATCCTGCCGCAAAAGATAACGGTCGCGGACCATGTCCTGCGCGTGCCGGGGGTCTGAACCATGGGCAAACATGTGCGCCTCGGCGTGAACGTGCTGGCCTCGGGCCGGCACGACGCCGCGTGGAAGACCCTGCCCGATGCGGCCACGCTGTCCACCGACATCGACGCCTTTGTGCGCATCGCCAAGGTGGCGGAACGCGGCCGGATCGACGCGCTGTTTCTGGCCGACGGCCCCGGCGGGCTGGTCGAGGAAAGCTTCAACCGTCCCTGGCGCGCGCTGGAGCCGGTGTCACTTCTGTCCGCCCTGTCGCAGCAGACCAGCCATATCGGGCTGGTCGCCACGACCAGCACGATCTTTGGCCATCCCTATGCGGTGGCGCGCCAGATCGCCACGCTGGACCATGTGTCCAAGGGGCGGGCGGCGTGGAACATCATCACCAGCCAGTCGCCGGTCGCCCTGGCGGCCTATGGTCTGGACCGCGGCTTCGGGCAGGAAGAACGCTATCGACGCGCCGAGGAATTCACGGAAATCGTGACGGGCCTCTGGTCTTCGGTCCCGCAAGAGGCGGTGGTGGCCGATCACGACAGCAACACCTTTGTCGATGTGAACCTGACCCGGCCCATCGACGTGCAGGGCGCACATTTCCGCAGCCGGGGCAGCCTTTCGGCCACCGTCGGCCCGCAGGGGCGTCCGGTGATCTTTCAGGCCGGGCAGTCCGAGGACAGCAAGGCATTCGGCGCGAAATGGGCGGATGCACTGTTCACCGGGCAGCGCACCATCGAGGGCGCGCGCAAGTTCTTTTCCGATGTCAAGGGGCTGGCGCGGGCGAACGGGCGCGACCCGTCGCAACTGCTGGTGATGCCGGGCCTGTTCCCCATCCTCGGCGGCACCGAGGAGGAGGCGCACCGCCGCAAGGCCGATCTGGACGCGGGTCTGGACATCGGGTTCCTGCACCGCGAACTGGCCCAGATCTTTGCGCTGACCCCGGATGATCTGCCGCTGGATCAGGTGTTGCCGTTCGAGCTGATCGCCGCGCGTGAGCCGCATGTGGCCATCGCCGCCCGCTGGCCGCGCAAGCAGATCCTGTCCGAAGCCATTCCCGAGCAATGGACCGCGCGGCAGGCGGCGCTGTCCAACATCATCGGCGGGCACCGGATGATCGTTGGCACCCCGGAACAGGTGGCGGCCAACATCATCGAATGGATCGACACCGGCGCCGCCGACGGGTTCAACCTGAATATTGACGTGTTCACCGAGGGGCTGGAACGCGTGGTGGACGGGCTGATCCCGGTCTTGCAGAAACAGGGCCGGTTCCGCACCGAATACGAAGGCACGACCCTGCGCGATCATCTGGGCCTTGACCCGTTCATCGACTGTCGCGGGCTGGCGCCGCGCAAGGCGGCGGGGCATTGACCATGTTGCGCGAAAGCTTCTCGCAGCCGCAGACGGCCGGTGTTTCGCCGGTCGACTGGTCGGCCGCCACGCATCGCCTTGGTCTGGGCGCGCTGTTCGACCGGCTGGCCGATGGCGCGGCCGAGCGTGACGTGCAGCGCCGCGCGGCATTCGACGAGGTGGCCGAGCTGAAGGCCCTCGGCTTTGGCGGGCTGAGGCTGGTCGCCGGGGGCCTGCCGCTGGCCGATTTCTTCGCCGTGGTGCGCGATCTGGGCACCGCGGATTCCAACATCGCGCATGTATTCCGCAACCACTTCTTTGCGGTGGAATCGCATCTGAAGACACCGGAGGCGCCGTTCTCTGCCCATATCCTGCGATTGGCCCGGGACGGGGCAATGTTCGGCGTCGCCTTCAACGAGGTTTCTCGCGACCCCGCGGGCGGCGTCGGGCAGATTCCCGCTGCGCGGCTGGAGCCGGATGGACAGGGCTTCCGCATCTCGGGCACCAAGATCTATTCGACCGGCAACATGTATGCCGACTACCTTTTCGCCTCGGCCACCGATGCCGAAGGGCGGGCGCGGCAGTTCTTCATCCCCACCACTGCACCAGGCGTCGTGCTGGATGATGACTGGGACGGGTTCGGCCAAAAGCTGACGGGATCGGGCAAGACCCATTTCCGCAACGTCAGGATCGAGGCGGCCGATCTGTTCGACGCGCCGCAGCGGGGGGAGGACCAGCCGTTCCTTTACGGCTATACCTTTCACCAGATCTATCTGACCACCATCATCTCGGGCATCGTGAACCGCATCCTGCGCGATGCGCTGCACACGGTGCGGGGTCGCAGCCGGAACTACTATCACGCGCTGCACGAACACCCGTCGCAGGAACCGGAACTGCAAGCGGTGATAGGCCGCATCGCCGCACACCGCGCCGCGATCGAGGCCGTGACCGACCGCGCCGTCGCCGCGCTGAACCGGGCATGGGCCGGGGCCGATGGCCCGGATGCCGGGCCGCTGTCGGCCGCGGCCTCCATCGCGGCGGCCGAGGCCAAGGTGGTGACGGATGAAACCGCGGCCACGCTGGCCGGGCTTTTGATCGACGTATCCTCGGGCAGCGGCGTTACCACCGCCCGCGCGCTGGACCGGCATTGGCGCAACATCAAGGTCATCTCGGCGCACAACCCCCGCGTCTACAAGGAACGGGTGCTGGGCGACCATTACCTGAACGGCACCGCCCCCCCGACCGGGGCATTCTTCTGATGCCGCAGCCGCCTTTCGCCCGGCGCGCGATCGCGCGCGCATGACCCATCAAGCCGAGCTTTCAGTATGACAAGAACCATCTCTGCCTCTGCCCTGCGATCCTTCTGGACCGAAAACCGCGAGATCGCCCTGATCGACGTGCGCGAGGAATATCCCTATTCCCAGGGCCATCCCTTCTTCGCCCTCTCGGTCCCGCTGAGCGAGATAGAGCTGCGCCTGCCCATTCTGGTGCCCCGCGCCACCGCCCCCATCGCCGTGATCGACAATGGCGAAGGCTATGCCGAACAGGCCGTCCCGCGGATCGAGGCGCTCGGCTATACCGACGTGGCGGTGGTCGCCGGCGGACTTGCCGCCTATGCCGAGATCGGAGAGGTCTATATCGACGTGAACGTCCCCTCCAAGGCCTTTGGAGAGCTGGTGGAGAGCATCCGTCACACCCCCTCGCTTCCCGCTGAAGAGGTCAAGCGGATTCTCGAGACGGAAAAGGATGTGGTGGTGCTGGATTCGCGCCGCTTCGAGGAATTCAACACCATGTCCATCCCCAGCGGCCAGAGTGTGCCGGGGGGCGAACTGGTTTATCGCGTGAATGATCTTGTGACCTCTGACGAGACGCTGGTGGTGGTGAACTGCGCCGGACGGACCCGGTCGATCATCGGCACGCAAAGCCTGATCAACGCCGGGCTGAAGAACCGCGTGGTCGCGCTGCGCAACGGGACCATCGGCTGGACCCTTGCCGGACTGGAGCTGGCGCATGGCAGGCAGGAACGCGCAAAGCCGCCAACAGACACCGCGCGCATTGCGGCGCGGCGCAAGGCGCGGGATTGGGCCACCCATGTCGGTGTGCCCGAGATCGGCGCCGAAACCTTTGCCGTCTGGCAGGTCGAGGCGTCGGAGCGCACGCTTTACGCCTTCGATGTCCGCACGCCCGAGGAATATGCCGCAGGCCACCCCGCAGGCTTTGCCTCTGCCCCCGGTGGGCAACTGGTGCAGGCTACCGACGAATGGGTCGGCGTCCGCGGCGCCCGGATCGTGCTGTATGATACCGATGGGATACGCGCCCGCATGACCGCAAGCTGGCTGTTCCAGATGGGCTGGGATGTGTCGGTCCTTGCCGAGGGAGAGGCGGTGTCTGCCGATGACGCCCCTCGCGTCCAGCCGTGGGCCTCCGCACTGGCACACGAAGATCTGGTCGCCCCCGGATCGCTGCCCGAAGGGGCCGAGGTGGCCGACCTGTCCCGCTTTGCCGAATATCAGCGTGGCCATCTGCCGGGGGCGTGGTTCGTCTCGGGCAATGAACTCGCCCAGGATCTGGCCCGCCTGCCGGGCGAAGGGCTGATCGTGCTGACATCGACGGACGGGGCGAAGGCGGCTGCCAACCTCGCCGCCGCGCGCGCGGCAACCTCGCGCCCGGTCAGGGTGCTGGACGGGGGCAATGCCGCATGGCGGGCAAAGGGACTCGCACTGCGAAACGGCGATGCCCGCACGGCCTCGACCCCCATCGACGCTTATAAACGACCGTATGAGGGAACCGACAGCCCGCGGGCGAACATGCAGGCCTATATCGACTGGGAGCTTCAGCTGAACGCCCAGATGGCCAATGACGGCGGAATTTCCCGCTTTCATGTGCGCCGCGGAAGAGCCGCGGACCGGGGCTGATCCGGGAACAGCCGGGCGGGGGCCTGCGATTGCAGGTGGCCGGGGTTTGGTCGACGATCCCGCCCGTGGCTGAAGCGTTCCTTCCGCACTGATCCGGCGGTTCGGGGTTTCGACGGCTGCGCGCCGCTGGCGGTGATGGATGTCGTCGTCCCCCTTCGCAGCCCCGAGGGCGGCGGATCTGGCCTCGCCCCCTTCCCATCTCGCGGCGGCTGTTTCCAGTTCTGGCATCCATCATGCCCAGCTTCTCGTGACGCTGGTCCATACCGCGCTGAGCTGCGGCTGCGCGCCGGCCCGGATGGAGCGTTTCCGCGCGCGTGGCTGAACGGCTGCGTGAAGGCTGGCGGACGGCGGACTATGCCCGCGGCCTTCGGCCTTCAGGCCGCCGCCCAGACCTTGGTCGCTGCGGCGCCCTGCATCAGAACCTCGTCGGGCGGGGTGCGGCCGGCCTCGATCAACTGCCGCGCCAGCATGTGATCGGCTGGACAGTTCAGCGTCTCTACCGCGACAAGGGTGCCGGCGAGAAAATGAAACACGGCCAGCCGGCCCTCTTCCGCCCGGACGAGCCGGCGGTCGGCGCGATCGGCAAGCCCCGCGATCTGCAATTTCAGCGGCCCGATATCGGACCAGAACCACGGCACCGTCCGGAACTCTGCCCCGTTATCCTTGGCCAGCAGCCGGGCAAGATGGCGGGCCTGATCGGTGGCATTCTGCATGCTTTCCAGCCGCAACGCCGCGCCATCGGCCTGCCAATGCGGGGTTTCGGCCACATCGCCAAGTGCCCAGACATGGGGGGCCGATGTCCGCAGCCAGCCGTCGGTCAGGATACCCCTGTCGCAGGCGATCCCGGCGGCCTGGGCAAGCGTCATTTCCGCCGACGCGCCGATGCCGACGAGGATCAGCTGGCACGCGACCTCTCCGTCCGCGCCAAGGGCCGCAATCACCCGGTCATCTTCCCGCCGCCAGCCGGTGCCCTGCCAGCCGAGCCGCAGATCGACGCCGAGCGCCCGCAGCCCCGTCGCCACCCGGTCGGAGGTTTCGGGCGCCGCCATCCGCGACAGGACCCGCGGCGCGGTCTCCAGCACCGTGACCTGCCGGCCCATCTCGGCAAGGGCCGCCGCGGCTTCCTGCCCGATGAAACCGCCACCGACGACCAGCACCCGCTGCACCCCGTCAAGCGCCGCCCGCATCCGCGTGGCATCGGCCAGATCCGGCAACACCCGGTTGCGCGCCCCGGTCGTCGCCCAGTTCGCGCGCAAGCGCCCGCGTCATGGCGATGACGGCGCCCTTGGAACTGACGTAATGCAGCCATTCGGGCGAGCCGCTCATCACCGTGCCGGAGAAGACGGTGATGACTGCCCCGCCGCCCGCAGATGGGGTGCGAAGGCGCGGGTCATCTGCCACTGCCCCTTGACCACCATGAACCGATCCCAGACCGTCTCGTCGATGGATTCAAAGCCCTTGCGTTCCAGCCCCGCATAGATCGCGGCGTTGTTGACCAGAATGTCGATGCCGCCATCTTCCCGGCCGCCAAGGTGGCCAGCGCCGCGGTCGAGGATTGTGAGATCACATCCGCCGCCCTCGCAAATCGGCCGGTCCAGACCCTTGCGGTCTGGCCGCTGCCCGGTCCAGACGAGCGCAGGCCAGTTCAGCGCCTGCACCGCCCCTCGCCGGGTTCGGGCGGGATCAATGCTGCCGCTTTGACTGCCCTTCGCCCGGAAAATCTTTGCGAGAACGCTTCCCGGCCGGCACTGCCCATCTTGTCCGACCTTCGAGCCGGATGTCGGGGGCCAAGGCGCACCATTCGTCGAAAAGCAACCGCCAGCCTTCGCGAGCAGACGATCCGCGCAGAGGGGCAGGCCGCAGATTCGGGCCTGCTCCATTTTCGTATCATAACAGCGTATCGGAATTGGCGACGGCGCGAGCGGCGGCGGCAAAGGCTTGCCGGGTGATTGCCAGCTCTTCCTCGCCATGCCGGCCCGATACGAAATACCGGCCCCAGGGCGAGGGCAGGGCGACGACACCGTTCCGGCGCAGGCTTTCATAGACCAGACGCGTCGCCTCGGGGCGCGACCGCTGCATCGCCTCGGCCAGCGTCTTGGGCACCGGATCGCAGAACCACAGCGAAAAGGCCGCGTCAAAGCCCGAAGTCCGGGCGGTGATCCCCTCGGCCGCAAAGGCATCGGCAATGGTGGCGCGCATCGCGGCGCCATAGGCGTTCAGCCGGTCATAGAACGGCTGGTCCAGCAGCTTCATCGTCGCCAGCACCGCCTGCATCGCCAGCGGGTTGCCGTGATAGGTGCCGAACCGCATGACCTGCCCGCTTTCCGTCACCTCGAAGGCCTCGGCGGTGCCCAGAACGGCGGCCACGGAGATGCCGCTGCCGATGGCCTTGCCCATGGTGACCAGATCGGGGATCAGGCCCAGCTGTTCGCTGACCAGCCCGCGCCCAAGGCGAAGGCCCACCATCACCTCGTCAGAGATGATCGAGGTGCCATTGGCCTGCGCCAGCTGGGTCAGTCGCTCGAAAAAGGCGCGGTCGGGCACCAGACAGGCGGTGTTGCCCAGCATCGGCTCCACCAGAATGGCGGCCAGATCGGGGCCGTGTTCCTGGAACAGCTTTTCGATGTCGGGAATGTCGTTCACGCGGAACAGCGTGATCTCGTCCTTCAACGGGCGGGCGTTGTTGGTGGGGTCGGCCTCGGGCGAGCCGACATTGCCGAGGCGGAGAGGATCGAACCAGCCGTCATAACCGCCCGCGGCCTTGGCGACGATGCGCCGTCCGGTCTTGCCGCGCGCCATGCGGCATGCCAGATGCACCGCCTCGGTCCCGGTGGTGACAAAGGTGATCCGGTCGATGCGCGGCCCCATCAGCGCGACCAGCGCCTCGCCCGCCGCCTCTTCCAGATCGTTGCGGAACCCCGGCATCGGGCCGTTTTGCAGCGCCTGCGTGCAGGCGGCGACGACCGCCGGGTCGGCGTGGCCGACAAGGCAGGCGCCCATGGCCATGCCATAATCGACAAAGCTGCGCCCCGACACATCGGTCAGTCGCGCCCCCCGGCTCGAGGCGACGATCAGCGTTTCGCCGTCCACGTCGGGCAGCGTCCGGGGCTGGCTGGAAATGCCAAGCGGAACCGTCATGTGTTTCATCGGATGAACTCCATTTCTCGCAGGTCTGGGCAGCTAGAAGCCAAAGACCTTGGGCAGCCATTCGGTCGTCGCCGGAACGAAGGCCACGATCAGCAGGCAGATGTTGCTGGTGATGAAGAAGGGCCACAGCCGCCGGGTGACGGCATTCACCCCCACCTTGGCGATGTTGCAGACCACGAAGATGTTCGTGCCGACCGGCGGGGTGAACAGCCCGATCCCGCCTGAGATCACGAAGATCAGGCCCAGTTGATAGGGTTGCAGCCCGGCCTCAAGCCCGATGGGGTGGACGATGGGCGCCAGGATGATGATCGTCGGCCCCAGATCGGCCCAGGTGCCGACAAAGGTCAGCAGCAGGATGATCAGCAGGATCATCACCACCGGCCCCGCACCGGAATTGTGCAGCAGCGAGGCGGCCCAGTCGGGCACCTGCTCGACCGTCAGAACCCAGGAAAAAGGCGTCGCCACCGCCATGATGATCATGATCGCGCCGGTCATCCGGGCGGTTTCGTCGCAGACTTCCCACAGGGATTTCCAGGTCAGCTCGCGATAGATCAGCCCGCCGACCAGCAGCGCCCAGATCACGGCGACAAAGGCGGCCTCGGTCGCGGTGGCGAACCCGCCCAGCATCGAGCCCAGCACCACCAGCGGCATCAGCAGCGCAGGCATGGCGCGCCAGACGTGCCGGACGGTCGAGCCCAGCGTCGGCCGCGTGTCGGATCGGGGGAACCCCTCTTTCACACCGACCCACCAGGCGGTCAGCATGAAGGTGATGCCCAGCATGATTCCGGGGATGACCCCCGCCGCGAACAGCCCGCCGATCGAGGTGTCGGTGATCACGCCATACATGATCATCACCACACTGGGCGGCAGGATGATCCCCAGCGTGCCCGCCGCCGCGGTGACGGCGGCGGAGAAGTCCTTGGGGTATCCCTTTTTCTCCATCGCCGGGATCATGATCGCGCCGACCGCCCCGGTGTCGGCGGTGGCCGATCCGGTGATGCCGCCATAGACCATGCAGGTGGCGACGTTGACGATGCCCAGCCCGCCGCGGACCCAGCCCAGCATGTCGTCGGCCAGGTCGATGATCCGCCGCGTCAGCCCGCCCGAGTTCATGATGCCCCCCGCCACCAGAAACAGCGGGATCGCCGCCAGGTGGATGGAGTTCGCGCCGCTGAACACCTGCTGGGCGAACCAGGCGGGCGGCAGCGGCACCAGCCCGGTCAGGATGACGGCCAGCGTCGAGATGGCGATGGACCAAGCGACCGGCACGCCGGTATAAAGCGTCAGCCCGAAGACGCCGAAAAGCACGATAAGGGTCATTGGCGTCCTATCTGGTCAGGCGGAAAAGGCGCAAAAGCGCGATGATGCCAAGGCCCGCGCCCATCACAGGCACCATGGCCTGCATGATCCAGCTGGGCGCACGCATCACAGGGGTGGGGGTAAAGGCGGTGCGGCCCAGCATGGCCCACCCGCTCCACACCATCACGCCCGCCACGATCAGCAGGACGATGGCGTGATAGGCGCCCTTGACCCGGCCGGGCGTGGCGACCACCCCGTCGATCGACACGTTTTCGTGCCGGACCTCGGACAGGACCGTTCCGAAGGCCGTCACCCACAGGAACACGATGCCCACCAGTTCAAACGACCAGGTCACGCCGCTGACATGCAGATAGCGGGCGATCACCCCAAGGCCGGTGGCTGCGACGACCGCAACCACCGAGATGACCCCGCCAAGTGTCAGCAGCCAGACCGCCAGATTTCCGGTCCGCTCCATGGTCACGCGGCGGCCTTGCGGATCGCCGAAACCAGATCGGCGCCGTATTCGGCCGAGAAGGTTTCATAGACCGGCCCGACCATCTCCTTGAACGGGGCGACATCCATGTCGTTCACGGTGACGCCGGCCTTTTTCAGCGTGTCGATGATCTCGCCATAGACCTTCTTGATCGCCTCGCGGAACCCGGCCTGGGTGTTGGCAGCGGCGGCAACCACCGCGGCCCGGTCGGCAGGGTCCAGCCCGTCCAGCCGCGCCTTGTTGGCGTACCAGTAGTTCGCGGTCCAGACATAGTTCGACAGCGACAGATACTTCTGCACCTCATACCATTTGGCATCGTAGAAATCGCGCAGTTCGGGTTCCGCCCCGTCGACCACACCGCTTTGCAGCGCGGTATAGACCTCGCCATAGGGGATGGACTGCGGCAGCGCGCCCAAAACCTTGATCGTCTCGATGATGACCGGGATCGGCGGGCAGCGCATCTTCAGCCCGGCCATGTCGGCAGGGGCGTTGATCGGCGCCTTGTTGCTGGTGAACGACCGGAAGCCGGAATCGAGAAAGCCCAGGATCTCATATCCGCGGGCCGGGGCCATGGCTTTCAGCTCTTCGCCGATGGGGCCGTCGAGCACGGCATGGACCTTGTCGAAACTGTCGAAAAGGAAGGGCAGCGACACGACGTTCAGCCGCGGGTCGATGGCGTCCACGACCCCGCCCAGCCCCATGTCGATGGATCCGTCGCCGACGGCCTCGTTCACCGGGCCTTCGTCGCCCAGCAGGCCGTTGGCAAAGATGGTGACGCCGACGCGGCCCTCGGTCGTCTTTTCGACCTCGGCCTTGAACTTCAGCATCGCCTCCTGGATCAGGCTGGAGTCGGGCGAGGAATGGGCGACGCGCAGCGTGGTGGCGGCGCGCGCCGGAACCCCGGTCAGGGCCAGGGTGGATATGGCGGCGCTGCCCGCAACAAAGCTGCGGCGAGTGATGGACATGCGAAACTCCCGTGTTGTCGGCCACCTGGTCCCGGGCACCGGAATGCCGCAGGGAACGGGAAAGCTCTTGTTTATGCCCCGAATAGAGCGGCGCACCCCGCGCTGCGTCAACTGCCGCTGGGGCGCAGCGGGGCAACATCGGTTTATGTCGGCATAATCGGCAGTGATCCGGCCCGTGCCTGTGGATCAGGCCGGCCGTTCGGTGAATTCCAGAAACGCATCCTTTCCACGCAAGGACGCGAATTCCGCCTTCAGAAACGACGCGATCTTGCGCGCGGCAAGGCGCTGGTTTTCGGGAACCACGATGGTCAGCAGCGAATCGGGCAGCACGGGCAGGTTCGCCGCCACCGGATCGACCACCCGCCAGCCTTGCGGGACGGCGCATTCCGGCAGCACGGTCAGCATCCGCCCCGAGGCCACCGCCATCAGCAACCCCGCCAGATGCGACGACGAATGCACCATCCGCCACGGACGCCCGTGCCGTTCCAGCGCGGCGGTGATGCGCGGGCGAGCCGAACATTCGTCGGAAAACAGCGCCAGCCGCAGCGCATCCTCGGCTTCCGGGTCGCCGCTGGGCCCGGTGCACCAGACCTGCCGGTGGCGGAACAGCACCTCGCCCTTGGGTTGCACATCCATCTGGCAGACCGCCAGCGCGATGTCGATCTGGCCGTGATCGACCATGGTATGCAGGCGCGTGGAAAAATCGCAGGTCAGGTCGATATAGATGGCCCGATGCTGCGGCGCGAACTTGTGCAGCAGCAGGTTGCCGATCACCCCCAGATAGTCGTCTGGCATCCCCAGGCGCACCCGCGCCTCGGCCATACTGTCGCTGAGAAAGGACAGCGCCTCGGCCTCGAGCGCGGCGATCTTGCGGGCATAGCCGATCAGGCTCTGGCCGACGGCAGTGGGAATGGCGCCGTGGGGCGTGCGTTCGAACAGGCGCTTTTGCAGCTTTTCCTCGGTCCGGGCGATGCACATGCTGACCGCGGCCTGGGTCTTGCCCAGCCGTTCGGCTGCAGCGGTAAAGCTGCGGGTATCGGCAACGGCGATCAGAACCGCCAGGGTCTCGCTTTCAAGGTGACGCATGGCCGCGCCCTTTCCTTCGGAACCCGGTGATCTTCGGGGGCTTCCCCCCGCGACGCAAGCCGTTCCTGCGCGGGTGGCGCGCTTACATCAACAGCGGGCTTTCCGGCAGCGTGGCGCCCCCGTCGACCACGATGGTCTGCCCGGTGATATAGCGCGCCTCGTCCGAGGCGAGGAACAGCATCGCATGGGCGATGTCCGCGGGCTGGCCTATGGCGCCCACGGGGATGTATTTCGCCAGTGCCAGCGACCGCGCGTCCTGCCCCGTGCGGCCCAGATCGGGGGCGGCGATGAAGCCCGGCTCCACCCCGTTGACGGTAATCCCGTCCTTTGCCAGTTCCAGCGCCGCCGCGCGGATGAAGCCGTTCACCCCGGCCTTCGACGCCGCATAGGCCGACATGCCCCCGATGGCCACCCGCGGCCCGGTCACGGACGAGGTGATGACGATCCGCCCGCCGCCCCGCGCCTGCATATGCGGCTGCGCCGCCTGCGCCAGCCAGAAACAGGCACCCAGATTGACCGCCAGCGTCGCATCCAGCTCTGCCTCGGTCAGATCCGACAGCGGGCGGCTTTCGACCAGCCCGGCATTCTGGATCACGATGTCCAGCGCGCCGAACACCTCGATCACGGTGCGGATTACCGCGGCATTGCCGTCGCGGCTCTCTCCCTCATAGGGGCAGGCGAAGGCCTGACCGCCCTGCGAGCGGATTTCCTGCGCAACGACTTCGGCGCGTTCGACCGTGCGATTGGCTACGACAACCCGTGCGCCCTGTGCGGCAAGCAGACGGGCCGTCTCGGCCCCCATACCGCGGCCCGCCCCCGTCACAAGCGCGACTTTTCCGGCAAGTTCAAACGTCATCTGCACACTCATGCATGGTCATTCATGTTCCCAGGATCTTATCGGTCATGAGGTATCTGAAGAAAAGCCGCCGGCGTCGGTGCGGTGGCCTTTTCATCGGGCTTCCGAAGGATCATCGCCCTGCCCCGCTGCGCCCCTGTTCCGCGCGTGGCGGGATCGCCAGGCGCGCAGGCCCACCTTGCGAACCACAGTATTTGACCGTTTCTTTTATGCCAGGCACAGGCCTGCGGCGGAAAGCGGAGTGTGCGCGGCTTCAAAGGACATGCGACAGAAATGCCCGGGTGCGTTCCGATGTCGGATTCCGCAGCATCTCGTGGGGGTTGCCGGCTTCCTGGACAACGCCGCCATCCATGAAGATCAGCTGGTCGCCCACCTCTCGCGCAAACCCGATCTCGTGTGTCACGACGATCATGGTGATGCCGCTCTGCGCAAGGTCGCGCATCACGGCCAACACCTCGCCCACCAGTTCCGGGTCCAGCGCCGATGTCGGCTCATCGAACAGCAAAAGCTTGGGATCCATCGCCAGGGCACGGGCGATGGCGACGCGTTGCTGCTGCCCACCGGAAAGTTGGCGCGGCCAGGCGTCGGCCTTGTGCGCCAGTCCCACCCGCTCCAGCAGGACCATGGCGCGGTCGCGCGCCTCGGCCCGCGGGATGCCGCGCACCTGCATCGGCGCTTCCATCAGGTTTTCAAGCGCGGTCATGTGCCCGAACAGGTTAAAGTTCTGAAACACCATGCCGATGTCGGCCCGCCTGCGACACAGCTCGGCCGGGCGCACCACATGCAGCCTGCCATCGACCAGATCGTAGCCGACGAACTTGTCCTCGACCAGCAGAAGGCCACCTGAGATGTCCTCCAGGTGGTTGATACAGCGCAGGAAGGTGCTTTTGCCGGACCCAGACGGCCCGATGATGCAGGCGACCGATCCGGCCGGCACCGACAGATCGACGCCCTTCAACACCTCGACCCTGCCGAAACTTTTCCGCACGCCGCGGGCATAGACCATCATGTTTTCGGGAACGTGAAAGTCCTGTTCCAGATCGCTCATCCCCGCACCCTCCTTGAAAAGCTGAAGGCCGACCGCAGCGCGGCCCGGAACCCGCCCCCGCCGCCCCGGCTTTCGCTGCGGTTGAAGTGGATTTCGAGGAAATGCTGGCCGATCGACATGATCGTCACCACCGCCAGATACCAGAAGGCCACGACGATCAGCAGCGGGATCGTCTCGAACGTGCGGGCATAGATCGTCTGGGCGGAATAAAGCAGGTCATCCACCGCGATCACCGTTACCAGCGATGTGGCCTTCATCAGATTGATCGCCTCGTTCCCCGTGGGCGGCACGATGAAGCGCATCGCCTGCGGCAGAACGATCCGCCGCAGGATCTTGCCGCGCGACATGCCCAGCGTCGAGGCCGCCTCGGTCTGCCCCGCGGGAACCGAGGTGATGCCGGCGCGGATGATTTCGGCCATATATCCCGCCTCGTGCAGGGAAAGCGCGATCACCGCGGTCAGGAACGGCGTCATCACGTCGTTGGTGCGGATGCTGAACAGGGTGCCGATCCCCGGCAGGGTCAGGCTGATCGTCGGCATGATGATGGCTAGGTTGAACCAGAAGATCAGCTGGATCAGCGCCGGCGCGCCGCGAAAGAACCAGATATAGGCATTGGCAAAGGTCTGGAGGATCCGGCTGGGCGACAGCCGCATGATCGCGATGATTGTGCCGATCACCGTGGCTAGCACCATGATCGTCACCGTCAGCAGCAGCGTATTGCCCAGCCCGCGCAGGATCGACGGATGGAACAGGTATTTGCCCACCACCGGCCAGGCAAAGGCCTTGTTGGTGCCGATGGCCCAGACCAGCAGCGCCAGAAAGGCCAGCGTTACCGCGGTGGCGATCCAAAGGCCGGTGCGGCGGGGAGGAACGACCGTCAGATCCTCGACCCGAAGCCTGTGGGGCGACTGGTTCATGCGTTTCTCCTGGGCGGGCGGCAGGGCGGTGCGGCGCCCCATCCGGGATGCCGCCTTTCGGTCAGGTTCACTTCACGTCGTCAAGGCTGTCGACGATGAAGGCCTTGTCGATCATCGCGGCGCCAAGGCCGTATTTCTCCATGATCGTCTTGTAACTGCCGTTGGCGATCAGGGCGTTCAGCCCGGCCTCCAGCATCTTTGCCGTTTCGGCATCGCCCTTCTTCACGGCGATGCCCAGCGGGGCCTCGTCATAAAGCCCCGGCAACACGACCATCTGCCCGCCGGATGTCACCTCGAAATAGCCCGAGGCGGTGGCATCGTCCATCTTGCCGTCGATCCGGTCGGAAAGCGCGGCCTGGGTCACGTCCTTACCTTCCAGAAAGACCTTTTTATCCAGCGCCGCCAGCCCCTTTTCGGTGCATTCGGTCACCAGCTTGTCAACCAGGAAGTCCGAGACCGTGCCGCCGATCACCCCGATGCGCTTGCCGCACAACGGATGCTCGCCGCCGAAGGTGTCCTTCTTGTCGGGCGTGGTGGACACCACCAGACCCGATTTCAGGAACATCACGAAATCGACCTGCGCCAGCCGCTCCTCGGTCGGGGAAAAGGTTTCCCATGCGATGCGGAACCGGTCGGCCGCAAGGCCGGGGATCATCGAGGGGAAGGGCATCCGCGTCACTTCCAGTTCGGCGCCCATTTCCTTGGCCACGGCGGCGGCCAGTTCGATGTTCACACCAACCTGCGCGCCCTTGTCGTCGATGAATTCGAATGGCGCATATTCCAGCGTGTTGGCGATTGTCAGCTTGCCGGTCTGCGCCACCTCGGGCGATTTCGGCACCTCTTGCGCGGCGGCGCCGCCCGCGGTCAGGGCGAGCGCGGTCAGGCCGGTGGAAAGGATCTTCTTCATGTTACGCTCCTGTCGGTTGGATGGGCTGTCATTCGCCCTTGTTGTCTGGTCACGTCGGCGGTGCCTGCTTGATCACTGTTGTCTATTCCGCCACCATAAATCAATATTTCAATATCACAAACTGCGGGAGTGACGGGACCATGGCGCCCAGAAAGATCATCATCGATACCGATCCGGGGCAGGACGATGCCTTTGCGCTGCTTTTCGCCCTGGGTGCGCCCGAGGAATTGCACGTTCTGGGCGTAACGACCGTTGGCGGCAACGTGCCGCTGGCCCGCACCACACGGAACGCCCTGCAACTGGTAGAGCTGGCCGGACGGACGGATATTCCGGTCTTTTCCGGCTGCCCGCGGCCGATGCTGAAGAAACTTCAGACCGCCGAATATGTTCACGGCGAATCGGGGATCGACGGTTTCTCGCCGCCCGGACCCTCGCGCGCGGTGCAGGACGAACATGCGGTCAACTGGATGGTGCGCACCCTCATGGACGCGCCCGAGGGCGAGATCACCGTCTGCACCCTTGGCCCGATGACCAACCTTGGCATGGCCATGGTGATGGAACCAAGGATCATCCCTCGCATCCGAGAGGTGGTACTGATGGGCGGCGGCTATTTCCAGGGCGGCAACGCCACCCCGGCGGCCGAGTTCAACATCTGGGTCGACCCGCAGGCGGCAAGCGTGGTGTTCGACTCCGGTGCGCCCGTCACCATGGCCTCCATCGACTGCACATGGACGGCGATGATGACTCCCGCCTGGGTCCAGTCGCTGAAGGCGCTGCAATCCGCATCGGCCACGGCGCTGATCGGCATGGCGGAATTCTACATGAGCTATGGTAGCCACAAGTTCGACACGCCCGACCGGCCGATACACGATGCCTGCGTGCCCGGCTATCTGCTGGTGCCCGAGGCCTTCGCGTTCAAGCAGTGCAACGTGGTGATCGAGACGCGCAGCCCCGAGACGGAAGGGATGACCGTGGTGGACTGGTGGGATACGACGGGCCGGGCAAAGAACTGCAAGGTGCTGGGCAAAGTCGACGCGCCCCGGTTCTTTGACCGGATGTATCGGGCCTTTGCCACCCTGCCCTGAGCGGATCATCCCGCCGCGCCCCTGCGCCAGGCCGCCAGATTGGCGGCCTTGACCGGGCCAAAGCCCACGACCGCAAGCACCGCGCCTGCCTGCGCCGTGGCCACAGGCAGGGTTTCCTGCCTCAGCGTCGGGATCAGGCGGTCCATTGCGGCCAGATAGTCATCGCGCAGCCGCCGTTCCTCGCGCCGTTCCTGCGTGCGGCCAAAGGGGTCGAACGGCGTGCCGCGCAGCCCCTTCATCCGCGCCATCAGGCCAAAGACCGGCACCATCCACGGCCCGAAGGCACGCTTCTTCGGCCTGCCGGTGCGAGCGTCGCGCCCCGGCAGGAAGGGCGGTGCCAGATGAAACGAGAGCTTCGGCCTGCCCTCGAACCCTTCGGCCAGGGTGGACAGAAAGGCGGGGTCGCTGTGCAGGCGGGCGACCTCGTATTCGTCCTTGTAGGCCATGACTTGCCGCGCCCCGCGCATCAGGGCCAGCAGGAAATCCTCGGCCCCTGGACCCATGCCTGCCACCTGCGCCTCGGCCCGGGCGATCAGATCGGCATAGCGGCGCGCGTAGGCCGCGTTCTGCCAGGCGGTCAGATCGGCGATATGGCGGGCCTTAAGCGCGGCGCGGTCGGGCATGGCGGGGGCCGGGGGCGCCGCAAACGCCTGCGGCTCCAGTGCCAGCCTGCGGCCCGCGGCAAAGGCGGCAAGGTTCTTGTCCACACCTGCTCCGTTCAGGCGGATCGCCTGTTCGATGGCGACTGCGGACAGCGGCACCAGACCCTTCTGGAACGCCATGCCGGTCAACAGCATATTGGAGGAAATCCCGTCGCCGAAATGGCGCAGCGCCAGCCCCGTCGCATCGGCCAGCGCCAGATGACCGGCCCCCGTCCGCGCCCGAAGTCTGGCCAGCGGCAGGTCCAGATGCTGCGCCCCACGGCTGTTCTGCACAAAGCCCGCGGTGGGGGTGACATGGCCATCCGCCACCACCCGCGTCTGACCCGGCGCAATGGTGCGCAGCGCCTTGGGCGAAGCCGCGACCACGGTGTCGAAGGCCAGGACGGCATCTGCCTCGCCCTCGCCGATCCGGGGGGTAGTCAGGGCTGCCGGGTCGCGCGCGAAATGCAGATGCGACATCACCGCGCCGTTCTTTTGCGCCAGCCCCGTCTGGTCCAGCGCCAGCACCGCCAGCCCGTCGATCTGTGCCGCCTGCGCCAGAACCGCGCTGACGGTGATGACGCCGGTGCCGCCGATCCCGGTCAGAAGCAGGTTCCAGGCCCGCGCCGCATCGGGAAGGACCGGATCGGGCAGCGGTTCGGAAAACACCGGTAAAGGCGCGGGCGCCGCCTTTTTCCTTTGCCCCGAAACAGTGACAAAGCTGGGGCAGAACCCCTTCATGCAGGATGTATCGGCGTTGCAGGCCGACTGGTTGATCTGCCGTTTCAGGCCAAGGGGAGTTTCCAGCGGCTCTACCGCGATGCAGTTCGACTGCACCGAGCAATCCCCGCACCCCTCGCAGACCGCTGGATTGATCATCACCTGCGCAGGGGCGGCGGGATAGGTGCCCCGCTTGCGGCGGCGGCGTTTTTCAGCCGCGCAGACCTGATCGTAGACGATGGCGGTGACGCCCGGCACCTGCCGCAGCCGCTCCTGCTCGGAGGGCAGCAGGTCGCGGTGCAGCAGCCTTGTCCCGGCCGGCAGATGGCCTTGCAGCAGGTCGGGCCGTTCCGAGATCACCACGACCTCGTCCAGCCCCTCGGCCCGCAATTGCGACACGATGGCGGGGACGGAGATGTCGCCGTCATGCTTTTGCCCGCCGGTCATGGCGACGGCATCGTTGAACAGGATCTTGTAGGTGGCCGTGACCCCCGCCGCCACCGCCGCGCGGATCGCCAGAAGGCCGGAATGGAAATAGGTGCCGTCGCCCATATGGACGAAGATGTGCCGCTCATCCGTAAAAGGCGCGACGCCCAGCCAGTTCGCCCCCTCGCCCCCCATCTGGGTAAAGGTTTCCACGTTCCGGCCCATCGACACGGCCAGCATCGAACAGCCGATCCCGGCAATGGCGCGGCTGCCGTCGGGCAGTCTGGTGGAAACCGAATGCGGACATCCCGAACAGAAATAGGGCACCCGCACCGGCAGGTCGGGTGGCGTAGCGTCGGCCGGGGGGGCATTGTGGCCTGCGCCCCCGGTGAAAGCGCCCGGGAACGCCCGCCGCAACACCTCCGCCACCATCCGCGCATCGAATTCGGCGGTGGCGGACAACAGCGGCTCTCCCGTCGGGGTGGTCTTGCCCCAGAGGTGCGGCGCGCCGGGCAGGCCATAGAACAGCGCGCGGATCTGATCCTCGATCACGGGGCGCTTTTCCTCGACGACCAGAATGTCGGTCAGCCCTTCGCGGAAGCGATGCAGCACCTGCGGATCGGCGGGCCAGACCAGCCCCATCCGCAGCACCCTTATCCCCGCCTGCTCCGGGGTGACGCCCATCGTCTGGAACGCGCGCATCAGGTCGCGCCAGGCCTTGCCAGTGGTGACGATGCCCGACCGGGCCTGCGCCGCGCCCGATATCTCGTCCAGCCCGTTCGCCCGCGCATAGGCCTGTGCCGCGCGCAGCTTGACCTCCAGCCGCGCCTCCTGCGCAAGGTTGGCGTCCGGCCAGCGGATCGACAGCCCGCCGGACGGCATGTCGAAATCGGGCAGCATCGGCCGCCAGTCCCGCGGCGGCAGGTCCAGGGTTGAGGAACATTCCACGATCTCGGTCTGGCACTTCAGCCCGACCCAGGCGCCGGAAAACCGGCTCATCGCTATGCCGTGCAGGCCCATGCGGACGTAATCATCCACGCCCGAAGGCGACAGGATCGGCACCATGGCGGAAATCAGATTGTGTTCCGACTGATGCGGCAGGGTCGAGGAGACGGCCGCATGATCGTCGCCCATCAACAGCAGAACGCCACCCCTTGGGGCTGTGCCCGCCGCATTGGCATGACGGATCGCATCCATGGAACGGTCGACGCCCGGGCCCTTACCATACCACAGCGCGAAAATCCCGTCATGCCGCGCACCCGGGGAAAAGCCCAATTGCTGCGTGCCCCAGACGGCGGTCGCGGCCAGATCCTCGTTCAGCCCCGGCTGAAAGCGGATGTCGGTGCCTTCCAACGCGCGGCCGGCCTTTTCCATCTCGCGGTCGAACCCGGCCAGAGGCGAGCCGCGATAGCCCGAAACATAGCCCGCCGTCCGAAAGCCGTCGGCCCGGTCATGCGCGGATTGTTCGATCAGCAGGCGAATCAGCGCCTGCGTGCCGGACACCAGAATGCGCCTGCTGTCGGCGCCATAACGGCTTGCCGCAACGGACATTCCCTGCGGCTGTGCTTGCGCGGCATCGCTGGCGGCCATCATCTTCCCCGAGGTCACGGATCTGTCGCAAAGACTACGCCTGCGACCAGCCAAGTCAAACCCATATTCCAATATCGAAATAGAGGTTGCGTCGCGCCGGGGGAATCGGGAAACTGCGCCCGACCGGAACCACGGCACACCGCATGAGGAGAAACGGAATGGGCGAGACATTCAGGGCAATGGTCATCCGCGACGTTGACGGCAAGCCCCGCCCCGGATTCGAGGAGCTGACCCTGGCCGACCTGCCGGACAATGACGTGCTGGTCGAGATCAGCCATTCCAGCGTGAACTACAAGGACGGCCTTGCACTGACCGGCAAGGGCCGCATCGCCCGGCGCCTGCCGATGGTCGCCGGCATCGACCTTGCCGGAACGGTCGTGGAATCCCGCGATCCGGCGTGGAAGCAGGGCGATCGGGTGATCGCCAACGGCTGGGGTCTGTCGGAAACCGAATGGGGCGCCTATTCGCGTTTTCAGCGACTGAAACCCGGTCACCTGACCCGGCTGCCCGACGGGTTCACCCCAGCGCAGGCGATGGCGATCGGCACCGCGGGCTATACTGCGGCGTTGTGCGTTCTTGCCTTGCAGGATTTCGGCGCGCTGGACGACAAGCCGGGCGAGGTTCTGGTGACCGGCGCCGCGGGTGGTGTCGGCAGCGTGGCCGTGGCGCTTCTGGCGGCTCTGGGCCATCGCGTCATCGCCTCGACCGGCAGGCCGCAAGAGGCGGCGTTCCTGACCGGTCTGGGTGCGGGCGCACTTCTGGACCGCAATGAGCTTTCTGCGGCCGGCAAGCCGTTGCAGACCGAACGCTGGTCGGCGGCAGTGGACGCGGTCGGCAGCCATACCCTGGCCAATGTGCTGGCGCAGACCCGCTATGGCGGGGCGGTCGCGGCCTGCGGTCTGGCCCAAGGGGCCGATCTGCCCGCGACGGTCATGCCGCATATCCTGCGCAGCGTCGCGCTTCTGGGCGTCGACTCCGTCATGGCCCCGCAGGGCAAACGCGTGCGGGCGTGGGATTTCCTCGACCGCCATCTGGACCGGGGGAAACTGGCGGAACTGACCGTCACCGCGCCGATGTCGGCCCTGCCCGACCTTGCGCAGCAGATCATCGCCGGGCAATCGCGCGGCCGCACCGTCATCGAAATCGGCTGAGAGAGACGTCCATGTCCGAAGACCTGATCATCTGGGAAAAAGACCCCGAAGACGCCTTCGTCACGCTGACGATGAACCGCCCCGACAAGATGAATGCCATGAACCAAGCGCTTGGCGATGCGCTGGAGGCCGCGGTGGTGCGCGCGGTGAAGGATCCCGGCGTGCGGGCCATCCTGCTGACCGGGGCGGGGCGGGCGTTTTCCGCCGGCTTCGACCTTGGCGGCGAAGATTTCGAGATGGACGCCGACCGCTGGCGCGAGGACATCGGCGAAAACATGCGCCGCTTTCGCCTGATCCGCGAGGCGCCGATCCCGATCATCGCCGCCGTCAACGGCTTTTGCCTGGCGGGCGGGCTGGAGCTGATGATGTGCTGCGACATGGCCATCGCGGCCGAGGATGCGAAACTGGGCGAACCCGAGGTGCGCCATGTCTCTGCCCCCCCGACGCTCATGCTGCCCTGGACGGTGCCGATGATCCATGCGCGCCACCTGATGTATACCGGCGATCTGATCGACGGGGTCGAGGCCGCGCGGATCCATCTGGTCAACAAGGCCGTCCCGCGCGACCGTCTGATGGAAGAAGCGCAGCGCCTGACCCGCAAATGCGCCCGGATGCCCGGCACCGCGATCAAATATGCCAAGGCCGCGCTGAACCATTATCAGCAGACGGCCGGCATCGACAGCAGCTGGACCTACAACCGCGAGACGACCGCGATCCTGCACGCCAGCGACGAGGGCAAATACTGGATGCGGCTGCTGAAGGAGAAATCGCTGAAAGGTTTTCTCGACGAACGCGAGGCGCCGTTTCGCGACCTGGACTGACCGCCAGCGCGGCCTATTCGGCGGAATGGGCCGCGCGAACCTGCACCGCACGGTCATAGACGGCAGCCTGATAGTCGATCAACGCCTCGAACGCCGCCACGGCCGCCGCCGTGTCGCGCGCGCGCAGCGCCTCGAAGATCCGACGTTGATGCGCGATGACCGTATCCCGTTCGCGATAGCGGAAAGAGATCATGTTCACCGCCGGGATCAGCGCCTGATTGGCGATGACCATGACGAACCGCATCACCGCATTGCCGCCCGCCTCGGCCACCGCCTGATGAAAGGCAACCTCCAGCGAACAGAAATCCTCGTCCGAAATCTCGCGGTGGTCGCTTTCCAAAAGCGCCGCGCCGATCCGGTCCAGATCCTCGGGCCCGGCGTGCAGGCAGGCCAGTTCGATGGCAGCCCGGCCCAACTTGCGCCGGGTCTCCACGATATCCGTCAGGTCGAACACCCCCAGCGACACCAGCCAGTTCGTCGTCTCGTGCACCGATTGTGCCGCCATCTCCAGCGAGGGGGTGTTGACGAACACCCCGCCCCGCGGCCCGCGCTTCGACCGGATCAGCTTTTTGGCGGCCAGGATCTTCATCGCCTCGCGCACGGTGGGCTGCGATACGCCGAACCTTTCGGCAAGATCGGATTCCGACGGCAGCCGCGCCTCGACAGTCAGCCGCCCCTGCATGATGTCGTTTTGCAGACTGTCGGCGATCTGGCGGGCAAGGCCCACATTGCGTTCGATCGAGGCCATCGGGTTCCTTCTTCGGTTGCGGCTGCGGGCGGGAAAAGCACTAGCAGGTCGGCCGTCCTTCGCACAGGGCCAAGGGGGCGGCAGAGTTTCCACATTTAAATATGTAAAATGGTTGACCTCCTCGGGCAATCTCGAAATCATGCACCTGAACCGCCACGCAGGAAACAGAAGATGCAGACGATCATGCGACCCGAGCCGCGCACCTCTGGCGGAATGATCAGCGTGGTTCGCCGGCTGGACGGCATCGACACCTCGCGTCTGGTAAACCTGTCGGTCAATGAAAATGCCTGGGGAGCGGCGCCCGGCGCGGTTCAGGCCACCGCCGATGCAGCCGCACAGGCCTCCCTTTATGCCGACACGCGCGCCTGGACGCTGCGCGAGGCCATCGGCGCCTTCTACGATCTGGACCCGGCCTGCATCGTGCCGGGTAACGGGTCAGAGGAGATCCTGGATATAGTCGCGCGCGTCTATGCCCGGCCGGGAGACGAGATTCTGGCGCCGGCCCTGTCTTTCGCCCAGTTCCGTATCGTCGCCTGGCGTCTGGGGGTGGATTATGTGGAAAGCCCCGTCTGCGGGCAGCTCGACACGGATGTCGAGGCGCTGATCGCCGCCGTCACCCCGCGCACACGAGTGGTCTACCTGGCCAATCCGGGCAATCCGACGGGCCGCGCGATTGACAGCGCCGCGCTGATCCGGCTGGCGGACGCATTGCCGGGGAATGTGGTGCTGGTGCTGGATTGCGCCTATGCCGAGTTCGGCGATGCCCAGGCCGCCGCAACCGCGTTGATGCTGGCGCGTCAGCGGCAGAACGTGCTGGTCACGCGCACCTTTTCCAAGGCCTGGGGGATGGCGGGGCTGCGCTTGGGCTGGGGCGTGGCGACGCGCGAAATGGCCGATGCGCTGAACGCGATGCGCGGTATCGGCAATATCTCCGGGCCGACGCAAGCCGCGGGCGTCGCGGGGTTGCGCAATCCCGACACTCCCGCATGGCTGGACGCGGTGCGGGCCAATGTGATCCGCGCCCGCACGCTGCTGGCCGGAGGTCTCCGTCAGGCCGGATACGAAGTGCCGGAGAGCCAGGCGAATTTCGTCATGGCGCGCGTGCCCGCGGAGTTGGGTGTCGCGGCAGGCGATCTCGTCCGTCATGTTGCCGAAGCCGGGGTGCTGATCCGTGCCTGCGACGACTACGGCCTAGACGACTGGCTGCGCATCTCGGTCGGGCTGGACGAGCCGATGCGGATCGTGAGCGACGTGCTGGGAAAGCGCGGATAGCATCGCGGTCATCATTGATCGCCACCGGGGCCGATGCGCTGCTGAGGTCCGAGGGCAGCATTGTCCCCAACGAACGGCCCAGCCTGCGCCATGGGTTCCAGTAATCGCAGTGTTGGTCGCACCCCGCCGGTGAACACTTTTCAGATCTGGTCGAGGGGGTGCCCGTCCTAGCTCGGCTTTATGAACCTGTTCAGTTTGGCTACGCATCC